>NZ_CP069396.1:11361984-11670650 GCF_016887565.1 Archangium violaceum | reverse complement strand
GTCGCGCCCCGGCCCCGGTGACCTGGTCATCACCGAGGTCATGGCCGATCCGAAGGCCGTGGCGGATGCTCAGGGCGAGTGGGTGGAGGTGCATGCCCTGCGCGATGTGGACCTCAATGGCGTGCTGCTCTCGGACGAGAGCGGTGGGGGGACCCCGCTCAATGACAAGCAGTGCCTGGAGGTGAGGGGAGGGACTCCCGTGGTGCTCGCGCGGAGCAGGGAGCCCTCGACCAACGGTGGGGTGCGGCCCGTGTTGGCGACCTTCTCCTTCGGCTTGAGCAACAGCGCGGGAACACATGCGCTGCGCTTGTCCCTGAATGGAGGGCTGCTCGATGAAGTGACCTGGACGGGCGCCGCGCTCCCTGGTGTGTCCAGGCAGCTCGACCCCGCGCGGAAGGACGCCCTGCGCAACGATGTGGCGGGGAGCTTCTGCTCGACACCGGAGGGCGTTCTCTACAACGCGGTGGATCGGGGCACTCCCGGTGCGGAGAATCGTCCATGCGCGCCGTGAACGGCTGGCGGGTGCTCGTGGTGGTGCTCGGGTGCGTGCTCATCGTCCTGTGCGCGTGCGGCTCGGAGTCCGCCTGTGGCCCGAGCGCTGGCGTGGTGTCGAGGGTCGTGGACGGTGACACCGTGGTGCTCCAGAGCGGCGAGCGCGTGCGCTACCTGCTCGTGGACACTCCGGAGAGCACGGGCGGCAAGCACGAGTGTTTCGGCGCCGAGTCCCGTGACTTCAACCGCTCGCTCGTCGAGGGGCGCGTCGTGCGGTTGCGGTACGGAGAGGCGTGTACGGACCGCTACGGGCGGCTGCTCGCGTACGTGAGCGTGGATGGGCACGAGGTGAACGCACTGCTCGCCGAACAGGGCTATGCCTGTGTCCTCTACATCGCTCCGGCGGGCGAGTCGCGGCGCTCGGAGTTCCAATCCCTGGAGTCCTCGGCCCGGCGGGCCGGGCGCGGAATGTGGGGTGAGTGCTCCGCCGTGCCGTGTGAGAAGTAGGGCTCGAGAGCTCCGCTCGCCCAAGGGCACGCGGATGGACGGCAATCAATGCGACAGCAGGGCGTCGAGCCCGGGTGTCTGACGGGACAGCGCGGCGAGCTGGGCCTGGGAGAGCCGGAGGCCGAGCAGCTCCTGCTTCAGGTCTCCCCGCAGCAACTCGGGGTAGCTCGCCGCCGACTCGGACACGTCCTCTCCGCGGGCGCGTGCGCTCGCCAGTGCCGCGCGGAGATGGAAGGCCATCAGGAAGCGGGCGAGCTTCTCCACCCGCTCCTGCTCGAGGCCGAGCTCGCCCCCGAGCCGCTGCGCGACCTGCCGCGCCGCTCCGTCATCGAGCCTCAGGGCCCGCCGGGCAGGGGGGATGGCCGTGGCCTCGGAGCTCCCCGCCCGCGGCGGCGCGACACCCGGAGAGGCGGTGCCCTCCGGGTCGCGCGTCTCTCCGGGTGCAACGGGTCCACGTCGTCCGGCGCCCGCCTCCAGCGAGGCCAGGCGCGCCTCCAGTCGGTAGATGTGCAGTCCGAGCAGGCCTCCCACGGCGAGGAGCGCGACGGAAGCCAGTGTCCAGACGTGACGTGGATTCATCCGGGTTCCTCCGACTCAGTTACCGGCCAGGAAGTCGATCTGCAGGTACTGCCCCCAGTCCGCGCCCAGGTGGTGCGGGTCGGTCCGCGTCACTACGAGGTCGAAGCCCGTCTCCGTCACGTTGCGGGTCGTGACGTTGAACGTGTCGGTGCAGTTCCAGCAGCCGCTGCGCGGCGTGACGATGACCGTCGGCGGCGAGGAGAACGCGCTCGGGAACGCGAGCGACCAGGTGTAGTTGCACTGGATGATGGGGAAGCCGTCGCACCGGCCGGGCGGGTTGAGCACGAGGGAGCCCATCTGCACGCGCTGGAGCAGGGTGCCACCGCCCACCCGGAGGGAGCCCACGCTGGCCAGCCCGCTGATCCACATCCGGGCGTTCTGCTGCGTGGAGGCCTGGTTCTGGATGTAGTTGCCGCTGCCGCCCGGGACGTCCCCGCCGGTGAGCGGGCTGCTCGCCCACCCGCTCCCGGTGCTGCGCAGCACGTTGCCCGCCGCGCCCGGAGAGGCCAGGCCGGTGCCGCCGCGCGCGGGCGGCAGCACTCCGCTCACGTCTTTGTCCAGGGACACCGGGCCCCAGGAAGGCGTGGTGCCACCGTGCAGCACTTGCGCCGGAGCGCCCGGGGCGAGCGCGTTCCACTTCGAGCCATTGGAGTAGAGGAGCTGTCCCGCCGCGCCCGGTGCGGGAGGGAGCCGTGTGTCCGAGCCCTCCGTCACCGTGCCCGGGCCCGTTCCGAACACCACCGAGAAGGTGGCCGGGCTCTGGCCGTCATAAGGGCCGCCCTGGAGTCCGGCTCCCGCCGTCAGGGGCGAGGTCGTGGTGGGCTCCCACTGGCTCCCGTCGAAGCGGAGCTCCTGCCCGGTCGTGGGCAGGGTGCTGGAGACCCGGACGCTCTGGATGGCCACCACCTTGGTGGAGCCCTGGGGACCGACCACGTCACCGGTCAGCTCACCCGTGAACCCGAGCGCCTTCTCCGCGTACCGCGCCCAGGCCGCGCTGGCCACGGGCATGAATCGCTGGTCCGTGAGCTTCACGTAGTCGTCGCGCTTGCGCAGGTAGAGCACCACGCGCAGGTCCGGCGCCGTCAGGACGTTGTGCTCTCCCGGCGTGAGGTAGCGCTGCTCGAAGTCCTCCGAGTGGTTGTTGCCATCGGCGTAGACGATGATTTCGCCGTCGAGGCCGTGGGTGGCGTAGAAGCGGCCGAACTCCGAGAACAGGAGCGTGCCCGAGTCCTCTTCACCGGCCGTGCCGCCGCTGCGCCAGTCGAGACGGCCCTCGAACCAGCCCGAGAGGAGCCTGCAATCCTGCGTCGCCTGCCTGGCTGCTCTCTGCTGTTGGATGTCGTCCTTCAGTGGGCACTGGATGCGAAGGCTGATGGCGCGTGGATTGGACTCCGAGCGAGCCACCGCGGGCAGGGCCAACAACGCACATGTGGTGAGAAGGGGGAGCTTCGAGGGCATGACGTCTCTACCTCCGGGGGACCACCAGTCCGCGAGGACGGACCGACGCGAAGGTGGAGAGCGCGTCCAGGCCAGACAAGGGAGGCATTGGAGACACGTCGAGCGCGATTAACAGAACACGACCGTTGGCTGTCCCGAGATGGCGGGGGGCGCGGTATGACGCGGAGTCCGGTCCGCACGGATGGAGGAGGGTGCTGCGTGTTCGAGCTCGAACAGGTGTCCAGACGCTTCGGCGACACGCAGGCGCTGTACCCGCTCGACCTACGTGTACCCGCGGGGCGCACGACCGTGCTCCTCGGGCCGAGCGGTTGTGGCAAGTCCACCGTGCTGCGCTTGATGAATGGTCTGCTCCGGCCCGACACGGGCCGCGTCCTCTTCCGGGGCCAGCCCCTGCGTGACGAGGACCTGCTCGCCGTGCGCCAGCGCATCGGCTACGCGCTCCAGGGAGGCGGCCTCTTCCCGCACCTCACCGCCGAGGGCAACACCACCCTCATGGCGCGCTACCTGAAGTGGCCCGGGGAGCGCATCCGCGCACGGCTGCACGAGCTCGTCGAGCTCACCCGTTTTCCACCGGACGCCCTCGACCGCTACCCCGGCCAGCTCTCCGGTGGTCAGCGCCAGCGCGTCAGCCTCATGCGCGCCCTGCTGCTCGACCCGGACGTGCTCCTGCTCGACGAGCCGCTCGGCGCGCTCGACCCGATGATCCGTTACGATCTCCAGGGCGACCTGCGAGACATCTTCGCCCGGCTCGGCAAGACGGTGGTGCTCGTCACCCATGACCTGGGGGAGGGGGCCTTCCTCGGCGACCACGTGGTGCTGATGCGCGAGGGCCGTATCGTCCAGCAGGGCCCGCTCGCGGACTTGGAGCGCGCTCCCGCCGACCCCTTCGTCACCCGTTTCTTCCAGGCCCAGCGCCTGCCCTTCGGGGGCCACCACGAATGAGGGCCCTCGCCGCCAGCCTGTTCCTGGTGCTCGTCGCGTGCTCCGGCGCGTCGTCGGAGGAGCCTCCCGTGCGCGTGGGCTCCAAGAAGTTCACCGAGTCCGTCATCCTCGGGGACATGGTGACGCAGCTCGCCCGGAGCACCGGCGCGAGGGCCGAGCACCGGCGAGAGCTCGGTGGCACCCAGGTGCTCTGGCAGGCCCTGCGCCGGGGGGAGATCGACGTCTATCCCGAGTACACCGGCACCCTGCGCCAGGAGATCTTCGCCGGCCGCCCGCTGCCCGATGACGAGGCCCTGCGCCAGGCGCTCGCCGCCGAGGGCCTGCGCATGAGCGCGCCCCTGGGCTTCAATGACACCTATGCGCTCGGCATGAAGGAGGCCGAGGCCGAGCGTCTGGGCATCCGGACCCTCTCCGACCTGCGCGAGCACCCGGAGCTGCGCTTCGGTTTCAGCAACGAGTTCATGGACCGGGGCGATGGCTGGCCCTCCCTGCGCTCGCGCTACGCGCTGCCCCAGCGGGACGTGCGCGGGCTCGACCATGACCTGGCCTACCGGGGTCTGGAGAGCGGCGCCATCCAGGTGACGGACCTGTACTCCACCGACGCGGAGATCCAGTACTACGGCCTGCGCGTCCTGGAGGATGACCTGAAGCACTTCCCCGCGTACGACGCCGTGCTCGTCTTCCGCGCCGACCTGGCGGGGCGCGCCCCCGAGGTGGTGGCCGCGTTCGGGCGGTTGGAGGGCCGCATCTCCGAGCGGGAGATGGTGGAGCTGAACGCGCGGGCGAAGCTCCAGCGCGTCCCCGAGCGGCAGGTGGCCGCCACGTTCCTGGAGCGCGAGCTGGGGCTGGTGGTGACGGTGCGAGGGGAGGGGTGGAGCGCGAGCCTGTGGCGGCATACGCGCGAGCACCTGTTCCTCGTGGGCCTGTCCCTGCTCGCGGCGATCGTGGTGGCGGTGCCCCTGGGCGTGCTGGTGGCGAGGCGGCCGAGGCTGGGGCAGGGCGTGCTCGCGCTGGCCGGCATCATCCAGACGGTGCCGTCGTTGGCGCTGCTCGTGTTCATGATTCCGCTGCTGGGCATCGGCTCGCGGCCAGCCATCGTGGCGCTGTTCCTCTACAGCCTGCTGCCCATCATCCGGAACACCGCGGCGGGGCTCTCCGGCATTCCACCCGAGGTGCGCGAGTCCGCCGAGGCGCTCGGCCTGCCATCCGGCGCGCGGCTGCGCCTGGTGGAGCTGCCCATGGCCGCGCCCTCCATCCTCGCGGGCATCCAGACGTCCGCCGTCATCAACGTGGGCACCGCGACACTGGGGGCCCTCATCGGCGCCGGGGGGTACGGGCAGCCCATCCTCACCGGCATTCGATTGGATGACATTCATCTCATCCTCCAGGGCGCGGTGCCGGCGGCGGGGCTCGCCCTGCTGGTCAATGGCTTGTTCGAGTTTGTTTCACGGCTCGTGGTTCCGCGCGGACTTCGACTCTAGGATTGTGCGGCGTGAGACTCGCGGCATCGTCGCTCCGCGAAGTGAAGGTGGGAAAGGCATACCTTGCTCGCCTCCCACAGCAACGGAGAAGCGATGACCATGGAACCGCACAATCGGTCTACCTCCGCACTCGTGATGGCCAGCGTGCTCTTCTGTCTCGGGCCTGCCGCCTGGGCGAGTGTTCCCACCAGCGGCACCCTGCATGCGGAGAGGGATTGCGAGGCCTTCGTCTCGAAGAAGAAGAAGAGCAACCCGGACAAGGCGCACCTCGAGCCCGGCGATGCCTATGTCATCCTGGAGGTGAACCGTCCCAATCAGCCCGATTGGATCCGGGTGCGTGTGGAGGATGCCAATCCCCCGGAGCGGTGGGTGGAGGCCAACTGCGGAAGGCAGTCGGTGAGCGCGGCGACGCCCGTGGACGACGGTCAGCCGGAGCCCGAGACCCCCATTGATCCGGACGACCCTTCCCTCTGCAGCACCGCCGGACTGCAGGACAGCTTCAAGCTGGCTCTCAGCTGGCAGCCGGCCTTCTGCGAGAGCCACCGCAGCAAGAAGGAGTGCGCCGTCAACTTCCCCGCCACCTTCCAGTCCGCGGGCAACTTCACCCTGCACGGCCTCTGGCCCAACCGGGAGTCGTGCGGCATCAACTATGGCAACTGTGAGCACAGGCGGAAGCCGCGCGAGTTCTGCGACTACCCCGACCTCGGGCTGAATCCAGAGGTCGCCAAACAGTTGAGCCAGGTGATGCCCGGCACCGCTTCCTGCCTGGAGCGCCACGAGTGGTTCAAGCATGGCACCTGCCAGGTGGACTGGGACATGGACCAGTATTACGAGGTGGCCATGGATCTCGTCCGCCAGTTCAACGGCGCGGGCATCAGCAAGTACATGGCCGCGAACATGGGCAAGCAGGTCTCGATGGAAGACTTCCTGCAGCAGGTGGACAACGGCCTGGGCCCCGAGGCTCGCGATCGGCTGCAATTGAGCTGCTCCGGAGGGAAATTGACCGATGTCCTCATCTCCCTGCCGGCCCAGATCGAGCCGGGCGCCAGCCTGGGCGAGATGGTCAGGAGGGCCCCGCCGGACTTCCGCAGCAAGTGCCCCTCCCGTTTCACCATCGACGCGGTGGGCTTCTCCCGCTGAGCCCTCGTCTACACCCCGTGCCGGGCCCGCTTCCGCCGGGCCGCGGCCATCATGGCCAATCCCAGCACCAGCAGCGGCACCCCGAGCACCACCGGCCACAGCCACAGCGGAGGTCCGGCCTGCACCACCGCGCGCAGCTCCGTTCCCTTCGCCTGCTCGTCCGCCAGGTCCACCAGGGCGTACTTCCACTCCACGGTGTCCTTCTTCTCGCCGAGCGTGCCGTTCGTCTCGGTGATGAGGGGCCCGTGCACACGCACGGTGAGGAAGTGGTTGCCCAGCAGCGCCTGGGCCAGTGACTTTCCCAGCTCCTCGCCCGGGTCCCTCGAGGGCTTCCTCGCGCTGTCCGGTGTACCGGACTGGCCCTGGTCCTCGCCGAGCCGCTGGACGAAGACGTACTCCCCGAAGCCACGGCGCTCGATGCGGAAGGCGATGTTCGCATTCCCCTGCTTCGCCGAGGCGCTGTGCTCCATCGCCCGCTTCTGCAGCTCGCCCAGCCGGGTGGCGTCCTTCACCGTCAGGTCATACACGAAGTGCTGCTGCCCGGCCTGCTCGTACTCCCGGAACTCGAACTTCGTCACATCCGGGTCCTTCTTCAGCTCGGCCTCGGTGGCCTGCACCTCCGCGCGCAGCTGCTCGAGCGGATCCGTCCCCTTGGCCCGCGCGAGGTCGAGGAGCGACTTCGGCAGGGACACGTCGAACACCGCGCGCGCCGAGCCGTCGGGGAGGATCCAGATCTCCTGGAGCAGGTCGAAGCAGCCGGTGAGCGTGAGCAGCACCAGCGGCGCGAGCAGCCACTTCAGGCGCGGGGCGGAGCGGGCGGAGTTCGAGGCCATGAGGTGGCATTATTACTTCGCCGCCTCGTACATCCGCATCCAGGCGTTGATGTCGTAGTCCTTGCTCGGATCCAGATACGCGCCCGTCTCCTGGGTGCCCCAGGGCGGCGGCTTCATCGTGGACGGCTGGCTCGTGTACGCCCAGCGGTACAGATCCACCGCCTGCTGGGGGGTGACCTTCCCGTCCTTCAGCGCGTTGCCGAGCATCACTCCGAAGTAGCCGCTGCGCACGTCACCCGGGTTGGTGGTCTTGTCGTCGATGTGCTCGACGGCCGCGTTGCCCACCGCGGGAATGCCCTGGGTCGAGCTGCCGACGGCCAGGAACTCCGCGAAGTGGTGGGTGACGGTGCTGCTCGAGGCGGTGTCGGTGATGTTCGGGTTGAACCCACCAGCCGCGTTGTTGAGGTCGCCGTCCAGCTCCTTGAAGGTCGTCTCCAGGAGCGAACCCGCCGGGATGTTGCCTCCGCCGAGCGCCTTGCGGGCGGTCTCGTGGTAGCCCGCGTTCTCCGGCTCGTTGAAGGCGAAGTGCACCAGGTGGGCGAACTTCTTCCCGTCGTTGCCGGCGATGTCCGCCGCGGACTGCATGACGTTCGTCATGTACTGCGAGGGGCTGAGTGAGCCCGCCTTCACGGCCTCGAGCTGCTTCACGGTGGCGAGGAACATCCGCCGCTCCTCCGGGGACGACAGGTTTCGGATGTGGGCTTCCTGTTCCGGGGTGAGTTTCTCGCTCCGGAGGGTGTTGAGCCGGTCGATCAGCTCGGCGTCGTTGGGCACGCGAAGCGACTCGATGCGCGCCGGCAGCAGGCCCTTGGCGCTGGCCTGGCGCATCACGTCCTCCAGGCCGTTGAAGGGCATGTCGCTGGAGCGCGGCCCCCAGGCCGGACCCTGGTTGATGCCATTCTCGAAGAAGCGCGTGCGCTCGCCCTCCGTCATGCGGCCCACGTACTCATGCAGGTAGCGCCCGCTCTTGTCTCCGGCGATCGCCTCTCCGGCCGCGCGCGCCCACAGGCCCGCGTCACGGCCGGTGCCCAGGGCCTTGCCTGGCGTCATGGTGGCGTCCAGGAAGCCGCGCCGCATCTCGTCCGCGCCGGGCGCGGAGGCGGAGGAGCCCAGCACCTGCGAGACGGTGAGCGCGGTGTTCACGTCTCGCGCCGCCTGCTCGCCGAACATCCGCTGCTCGGCCACGGAGAACTGGCCCGAGGAGAAGGCGGTCCCCAGGCTGCGAGCCGCCACGTCGAGGTCCGCCCGCGTCTCCGCGGCCCGTCCCGCGTTCTCCAGCATCCGGGCCGTGTTGGCCGGACCGAGTGCCTTGTACATGTCCGCGAGGAAGGCGGGGTCGTTCTTGTGCTGCTCCACCGTCCGGAGGAAGTCGCTCCCCCGGATGCTCTCCCACTCCGCGGTGGGGTAGTTGTTCTGCTCGAGCAGGCGCGCGGCGGCCTCCGTGCCGTTGCGTGCCTCCTCCGCCCGGCCGTTCGGATCCACCTGCTGGGGGGCACCCGTGCGCGGGGCGGACAGGGCCTGGGGCTGGGCCCGTGTCGTGGGCTCGTAGGCGTCCGCCTGGTGGAGTGGGGGGGTCCGCGTCTCCGTTCGTGCCGGGGTGACCTGGTTCCGGGTGCTGTCCTGGGTCTTCACCTCGGACTTCGCCTCGGGCTTCGCCTCCGCGGGCTGCCGATGCTGGATGCCCTCGGACTTCCGGTTCGTTCCATTGATCGCCATGGCGTCACGTCCTCCCCTGTCGAGCCGCCGCCCGGATTTCACAGGCGTCCTCCCATTATCGCGTATTTCAGGCCCGGTGTTGCCAGCCGTCCTCGCGAAGAGGGGGACCCGCCGGGCGCGGTTTGCACGAACTGGTCTGACAGTCGGACCAGTTCGCGCGGAGCGCGCCCGGGAGGGGAGGGCTCAGGACGTGAGCGCCGCGTGGGCCGCGGCCAGCCGCGCGATGGGCACGCGGTACGGCGAGCAGGACACGTAGTCGAGCCCGATGCGGTGGCAGAAGGCGATCGTCTTCGGGTCCCCTCCGTGCTCGCCGCAGATGCCCACGTCCAGCTTCGGCCGCGTCTTCCGGCCGAGCTTCACCCCCATCTCCATGAGCGCGCCCACGCCCCGCTGGTCCAAGGTGGCGAAGGGGTTCTCCGGGAGGATGCGCTTCTGGAGGTACTCGCTCAGGAAGCCCGTCTCCGCGTCGTCGCGCGAGATGCCGTACGTCGTCTGCGTGAGGTCGTTCGTCCCGAAGGAGAAGAACTCCGCTTCCTGGGCGATCTGGTCCGCGGTGAGCGCCGCCCGGGGGATCTCGATCATCGTCCCGAACTGGTACGCCACCTCCAGGCCCTGCTCCTTCATCACGTCGCGGGCCTCGGCCTCGAGCAGCTCCTTCTCCACCCGCAGCTCGTTGCTGTGCGCGATGAGCGGAATCATCACCTTCGGGAAGACGCGCACGCCCTCCCGGGTGCACTGGCAGGCCGCCTCGAAGATGGCCCGCACCTGCATGCGCACGAGCGCCGGCAGGTGGATGCCCAGCCGCACCCCGCGCAGCCCCAGCATGGGGTTGGTCTCGCGCATCGACTCCACCGCCTCCAGCAGGCGGCGCTTCTGGACGAGCCTGGCCTCCAGTCCCGCCGCCTCGGGCTTGTCCTTCAACAACTCCAGCCGTGTCTCCAGCTCCGTGACGTCGTGCAGCAGCTCGTCATGGTTGGGGAGGAACTCGTGCAGGGGCGGGTCGATGAGCCGGATGGTGACGGGCAGGCCGTCCATCGCCCGGAACAGGCCGAGGAAGTCCTCCCGCTGGAAGGGCAGCAGCCACGCCAGGGTCTCGGCGCGCTCCTCGTCCGTGCGGGCGAGGATCATCTGCTGCACGCGTGGCAGGCGCTCCGTCTCGAAGAACATGTGCTCGGTGCGGCACAGCCCGATGCCCTCCGCGCCCAGCTCCCGCGCCAGCTTCGCGTCGCGCGGGTAGTCCGCGTTCGCGTACACGCCCAGCTCGCGGAACTCGTCGGCCCACTTCAGCAGCTCGAGCAGGTGCGGGTCCGACAGGTCCGGGATGACCGTCTCCAGCCGGCCCGCGAAGACCTCGCCCGTGGTGCCGTCGATGGAGACGGTGTCCCCCTCGCGCAGCACGCGCCCGGCCACCGTGAGCTGCCGTTTCTCGCAGTCCACCTCCATCTCCGAGACGCCCACCACCGCGGGCTTGCCGAACTGCCGCGCCACCAGCGCCGCGTGGCTGGTCCGCCCGCCCCGGCTGGTGAGGATGCCCCGGGCCGCCAGCATGCCGTGCACGTCGTCCGGCTTCGTCTCCGGCCGCACCATGATGACGGCCTTCTTCTCCTCCTTGCTCCAGCGCTCGGCGGTGTCGGCGTCGAGGGCCACCACGCCGCTGGCGGCGCCGGGCGAGACGTTCAGCCCCGTGGCGAGCAGATCCCCCCGCTCCCGGGCCGCCTTCACCTCGGCGGACGAGAAGCGCGGGTGCAGGAAGAAGTCCACCTGCTCCGGCTTCACCCGCAGGACCGCCTCCTTCCGGGTGATGCGCCGCTCCCGGACCAGCTCCACCGCGATGCGCACCGCGGCCTGCGCCGTCCTCTTGGCGTCCCGCGTCTGCAGCATCCACAGCTTGCCCCGCTCGATGGTGAACTCGACGTCCTGCACGTCCCGGAAGTGCCGCTCCAGCTTCTGGCAGATGCGCTCGAGCTGGGCGTGGAGCTTCGGGTGCTGCTCCTTCAGGGCGGCGATGCGCAGGGTGGGGCGCGTCCCCGACACCACGTCCTCTCCCTGGGCGTTGGCCAGGTAGTCGCCCTCCATCTCCCGCTCGCCCGTGGACACGTTGCGCGTCGTCACCACGCCCGTGCCCGAGTCCTCGCCCCGGTTGCCGAACACCATGGTGACGATGTTGACGGCCGTGCCCAGGTCATGCGCGATGCCGGCCGCGTTGCGGTAGTCCACCGCGCGCTTGCCATTCCAACTGCGGAAGACCGCCTCGGTGGCCAGCCGGAGCTGCTCGAGGGGCTCCTTCGGGAAGTCGCGGCCGGACTTCTCGCGCACGATGCGCTGGAAGGCCTGGGTGATGGCCTTCAGGTCCTCGGCGGGCAGGGCCGCGTCGTTCTGGATGCCGCGCTGGCGCCGGTACTCCTCCAGCACGTGCTCGAAGGGCTCGTGGGGCAACCCGAGCACGACGGTGCCGAACATCTGCACCAGCCGGCGGTAGGCGTCGTAGACGAAGCGTGCATCCCCCGTCTCGGCGACGAGCCCCTCGGCGACCTCGTCGTTCAGCCCGATGTTGAGCAGCGTGTCCATCATCCCGGGCATGGAGAACTTCGCGCCCGAGCGGCAGGAGACGAGCAGCGCGTTCCCCGGGTCTCCGAGCGTGCGGCCCATCCTTTTCTCCAACGTCCGCAGGGCCGCCAGCTCCTGCTCCCACAGGCCCTCGGGGAATTGGTTGCCCTCGGCCTGGAAGGCGTTGCACGCCCGGGTGGTCACGATGAAGCCGGGGGGCACGGGCAGCCCGATGCGGGTCATCTCCGCCAGGTTGGCCCCCTTGCCGCCGAGCAGGTCCTTCATGTCCCCTCGGCCCTCGTCGAAGAGGTACACCCACTTCTCCCGAGAGGCTGTGCGGGAACGGGCAGGGGGGCGGGCGAGCCGGGGCCGAGAGGGCGCGCGAGGGCGGGTCTTGCGGAGCGGAGTCTTCCGGGCGCGAGTGGGCATGGTGAAAGCTGGGTTCCAGGCGATCGGACGCGCAAGAGGCGCCCGCTCGGATGCGCCTCGGCGCAGGTGACCGCTCTCCCACCTGTCACAACCCCCGCTCCCCGACGTCTTGAGCATCGAGCGGCCTGGGTGCCGTGTGCGGGGCCCTCTTCCGGGGCTCCAGGTCAAGGCACGCCATGGGAGAGGGAGAGGTCAACGTCGAGTCGCTCGTCCGGCGGCGCCGGGCCGTCAATCTGATCTCCACCCTGCTGGGATTGGGCCCCACGGTATTCCTGCTCGGCCTGATGCTCGGGCTCACCGGCGAGCAGATGTGGAAGCTGCTGGGAATGCATGTCTTGGTGGCGCTCGGGCTCTACCGGCTGGTGCTCGCCATGCCCCTCCAGGTCCGGCTCATGCGGCTGGCGTTGGAGCCGCGGCCGGGAGAACCCCCGGGGCCCCGGCTCGCGCGCATCCTGGAACTGCCCCAGCAGCTGCACCTGCTCCACCTGGGACTCATCACCGTCATGCAGGTGGCGGCCTGCTTCGTGTACTGCTGGTATTTCGAGCGCCCGATGCTGCTGGCCCTTCCGTGCGCCGCCGTGCAGGTGGTGCTGATGGCCTTCGTGCTCGTCCACCATCTGCAAGGGGTGGAGGACACCCTGCTCCCCCAGGCGGTGGAGGAGTTCCACCGCGCTCCCTCGGTGCGGCCCGCGCCCCGTCCCCTGCTGTGGCGCAGGCTGCGCTGGTTCCTGCCCTACATCTCGGGCCTCACGCTCGCCTGTGCCCTGGCGGTGCCCGGCGGCATCCTCTGGAGCAAGGGCCGAGGCGCGCTCGGGCAGCTCGAGCTCGAGCTGACGCTGGCGGTGATGGGCCTCTTCTTCGGGGGAGTCGGCATCCTGTCCACCTGGAGGATCGCCCGGCAGATCGACCGGGGCGCGCGGCGGCTCCAGCTCTCCCTCGAACAGGCGGCGACCGGCGACTACCAGCCCCCGGCGTGGATCTCCACCGACGAGCTGGGACGCCTGGCCATCGTCACCACCCGCGCCCTGCTGGGGCTCAACGAGCTGGCGCGGCGGCTGCGTGAGTCCGGCCAGCAGCTCCAGCTGTCCGCGGAGGAGCTGGGGCGCAGTCAGGAGGAGCAGCGCGAGAAGCTGGAGGGCCAGGTCACCGCGCTCGAGAACACCCGCGCCCATGCCCAGGGGCTGCTGAAGACCTCCGAGCTGTCGGTGCACAAGGCGGAGGCGGTGATCGGCCTGGCCGAGAAGGCCAGCGCCTCCCGTCAGTCCGGACTGGCCGCCGTCCATCAGGGCATCGCCAGCCTCGCCGTGCTCCAGGACGAGTCCGGGCAGCTGCTGGCCCGCCTGCGCTCGCTCGAGGAGTCGACCGGACAGCTCGAGGACCTCACGGGGCGGGTGCAGGGGCTGCTCATCCAGTCCCGCCAGCTCGCGCTCAACGCCTCCATCGAGTCCGCGGGCTCCGGGATCCTGGCCCGGGACTTCTCCAACGTGGCCCTGCAGTCCCGGCTCCTCGCGGAGCGCTCCCTCGCGGCGACCCGGCAGGTGCACGTGGACCTCCAGGACATGCGCGGCGCCCTGCGCGAGGCGGTGCGCACGACGCAGCAGGGCGCCGCCAGCGTCGCCAGGGACATGCGGCAGGTGCGGGAGGCGGGAGAGGCCCTGGGGATGATCGCCACGTCCGCCGAGGAGAGCGCCGAGGCGGCCCGCACCATCGCCGGTGTGCTCGGCGAGCAGAACGAGGGCATCGCCCGGCTCTCCCAGGCCGTCTCCGGCCTCCTGGAGGTGGCGGGCAGGGTCTCCCACCAGGCCCGCGACTCCTCCGAGGTCACCCTGGAGGTGCGGGAGCTGGCCGGGAAGGTCATCGCGTCGGTGCGCGAGCAGGGAGCCGCCGTCGATGCCGGCCCCGTGCCCGGGGGCGAGGCGGAGCGCTCCCTGCTCGTGCGGGGCCTCGTGCGCGTCCAGCTCTTCACCTTGCTGCTCTGGGTGGGGCCGAGCACCTGGCTGATGTGGCTGCTGCTGGGGCTGGAGCCGAAGTACGCCACGGAAGCGGCGGTGACGGGGCTCATCCCGCTCCTGCTGGTGTGTGGCGCGCTGCTGCCCGTGCGCATGGCCCGGCGGTTGACGAACTGGGCCCTGGAGTCTCCCCCTGGCTCGAGCCCCGAGTCGCGGCTGCGGCGCATGTTGGAGCTGCCCCGGCGTCAGGGCGTCTCGCAGATTCTCGTGCTCGCCGCGGCCAGCCTGGTGGGCGCGTGGGTGTGCTGTGTGCTGTACGGAGGCGAAACGTGGCGTGCCCTTCCGTGTGCGCTCATGTCCCTGCTGGTGGCCGCCTTCGCCAGCGTGCCGGAGATGCTGCGCATGGAGGACGCCGTGCGGCCCCTGGCCGCGAGGAGGTTCCTCGGCAACCCGGAGGTGGAGCTCCCCGGGAGCTGGCCCTTCTGGCGCTCGCTGGACTGGTACCTGCCGTACCTGATGGGGCTGTCGGCCATCTGTGCCCTGTCGACGATGGCCGTCGTGCTGGGGTGTTCCCGGAGCGAGGCCGCCCTGCGGTTGACGGCCCTGGCCGTGGAGTCCAAGTGGGAGCTCGCGGTGATGGGCACGTTGCTGGTGCTGCAGGCGGGACGGATCGCCCGGCGGATGGCGTTGCAGCTCGCCCGGGGCACCCTCGAGCTGGAGACCTCGCTGGTGAGCATCGCGGACATGGCGGGCAGCGCCGACACGGCGAGCCTCGCGGGCAGGGAGCCGCCCCTGCCCCGGTGGGTCTCCACCGATGAGATTGGCATCCTGTCACTGGCCACGGCCCCCATCTTCAAGGAGCTGGGGCGGCTGACGCGGGAGGTGGTGGAGGACAACGCGCGGCTCGAGCAGGCCTCCGAGAAGCTGGGCTCCTCGCGTTCGAGACAGGCCGAGGGTTTCGCGCGGCAGGCGGAGGCGGTGGCGGAGGCGGACGCCACCATGAGGGAGGTGAAGAGGACGTCCTCGATGGCGGCGTTCCAGGCGGCCGCGGTGCTGGAGCGGGCCGAGCGCAGCGAGACCTTCCGCCGCGTGGGAGAGGCGGCCATCGCCGAGGGGCAGCGGGGACTGGTGGCCCTGCAGCAGCACCAGCGGGAGATGGAGGGGCGGCTGGACGCGCTGGCGAAGCACGCGGGCCGCGTCAGTGCCGCCACGGCCCTGCTGCGGCAGCTCGCGTCGGAGTGCGACGTGCTGGCGCTCAACGCCTCCATCCAGGCCATGCAGGCCGGGGACGCGGGCCGCGTCTTCTCGGTCATCGCCCGGGAGCTGCGGGGGCTGGCGGAGAGCTCCAGCCAGACCACGCGCGAGGCGGAGCCCCTGCTCAAGGGCATCACCCGCGAGACACGGGCCCTGGCCGAGGCGGTGCGCGAGCGGGGAGGGCGGCTGGGGGAAGGGCTGGCGCAGGCGCACCGGCTCTCCGAGGAGCTGCGCCAGCTGTCCGCGCTGGTGGAGGAGTACCGCGGCGCCGCCCGGCAGATCGCCGCGGCCATCCACCAGCAGAATGCCGCCATCGACGAGGTGCTGCGGGAGATGACCGAGGTGGACCGGGCGAGGGAGGCGCTGACTCGAGGGCTGGCGGCCTCGCCCCACCTGCGCGACAGCGTGGGGCGGAGGCTCGTGCCTTCCGCACCCGCCGGCTACTTGCCCTTGGCGTAGTCGCGGTTGGCGATGACGCCCTGCACCTCGGCGAGCGCGCGAGCCCCCGAGGCGGACTCCAGCGCCTTCTCGGCGATGGCCTGGACCTGACGCTTGGCCTCGGCCAGCTCGGTCTGGAGCGTCTGCAGGGCCTGCGCCTGCTTGCCATTGGTCTCCTTGAGCGAGGCGATCTCCATGCTCGCCACCCGCTGCGCCGTCTCCGCGTCCTTCTGCGCGAGGGTGAACTTCACCTCCCACTCGCCCTTCACCCGGTTGCCGGCGATGGCCGCCGCCGTGTCCGTCTCCTTCTTCAGCACGAGCGGGAAGTCCGACACCTGCCGGCGCAGATCCTCCAGCTCCTTCTCGCGCAGCTTCAGGGCCTCCTCGCGGGTCGCCCACTCCTTGCGCAGCTTCTCCTCTCGCTCACGCTCGACGGCGGCCTGCTGGCGCATGTGCTCGGCGAAGGTGTCCTGCTCCTTCTTGCGCTGCAGTTGGATGTCGTACTGGTACTCCTCCTCGGCCCGCTTGCGCGCCAGCTCGGAAGCCTCCCGCTCCGCGGCCAGGTCCGTGGCGAACTTCGCGCGGGTGTCGGCGATCTCCTTCTGCAGCCGCTCCATCTCCGCCTGGAGCTCCGCCTTCTTCCTGTCGTACTCGGTGACGAGCACGTCGAGCGCGCTGGCGGCGACGTCCTTGCCGTGCAGCACCGAGAGCTCCTCGTTCTTGAGGTGGATGGCCTCGTCGAGCTGCTTGAGCTCCTCGACGAGGGCGATCACCTGCTCGTTGATGCCGGCGAGGGTCTTGTTGATGGTGAGGCCGGCCTCGGTGACCTTCTTGACGGCGGACTCGGCGGTGAGGCCGGAGACATCCGTGAGCACGTTGCGGGCGTGGGCCTGACGTGCCTCCTGCTCCTTGGCGGGGACCACGGGCTTGTTGCGGGTCTTCCGGGCCAGCTCCTCGAAGGCGGTCTTGGTCTGCTCGGTGGAACGGCTGCGGGCGGTATTGCGGTTGGCCATGACGGGATGCTCCAGGTTGGATGGGGGGCCGCGATGGATCGGGCCCGGTGGTGGCGTGTGAAGTCCTGGCCCCCTCTCGGGCGGCCATGAGCAAGGAATACCCAATGGGTCTGACATGGCCGGGGCCCGGAACAGGCTCCCGGAGGTCGTTTCAGGGGCGGCCTCCGAGGGTGACCTGGGATGTCAGACCCCCCTCTCCCGGAGGCGGAGTCACAACGAGGAGCGCTCCCGCGTCTTCCTGCTCAAACCCATACACGCCCAGGGCGAAGGGTCGAATCGTGGAGACACTCAAGAAAGGCAGCAGGGGAGCGGAAGTCAGCCAATTGCAATCGCTCCTGAACGGCGTCTTGAAGCCGAGCCCGCAGCTGCCCGTGGACGGAGACTTCGGACAGAAGACCCATGAGGCCGTGGTCCGGTTCCAGAAGACCCGGCACCTCACCGCGGACGGGGTGGTGGGCGCCAAGACCTGGGCGGCGCTGGGCCAACCGTCCTTGGCTTCGGCTCCGAAGCAGGCGGCGCTCGCGGCCCCGGCAGCGCGGTCCGCGGGCGGGGCGGACGCGCCGTGGATGGACATCGCCTTCGGGGAGGAGGGCCAGCGCGAGGAGGATGGGGCGGCGCGGAACAACAGCCGCATCGTCGAGTACCACGGTGCGACGAGCCTCCGCGCCAAGGACGACGAGACGCCCTGGTGCTCCTCGTTCGTCAACTGGGTCATGAAGGAGGCGGGATACACCGGGACGAACAACGCGCTGGCCAAGAGCTGGCTGGATTGGGGCGAGACCCTGGACTCGCCGCGCTACGGGGCCATCACCGTCATCAAGCGCAAGGGCGCCCAGCGCGACGCCGCCACGGGCTCCTCGACGGGGTACCACGTCGCGTTCTATGTCGACTCGACTTCGACCCACATCGAGCTGCTGGGGGGCAATCAGGGCGACTCCGTGAAGAGGTCGAAGTTCTCGCTCGGCTCCTACGAGGTCTGCGGCTACCGCTGGCCGCGCTGAAGCCCGGCGGATGGGGCGGGAAGAGACTCGCGGCCCCAGGTGTTTCATCCGGTCCGGTTGCCCCACGGCGGCTCATGCGCTGGTGGGAGCCCGGAGCTCGGAGAGTCTCGATGGGCCAGGCCCGGAACGGTCGTTCGGAGTGGTTCGAGTTGTCGGAAGAGGGGTGGAGGCGCTCCAACCGCGCCCGGCCCCTCGGTCAGCTCGTTCGCGAGGCGTTGCAGAACGCGTTCGACCAGCGGGCGCGCCGGGTGAAGGTGCGCCTGGAGGAGGACGAGGTCCGCATCGAGGACGATGCACCCGCCGGGCTCGCGCGTGACGAGTTCGCCTTCACCGTCTTCCTCGGGGAGAAGGACACGCCGCCCACGTGGCGCGGGCGCAAGGGCCGGGGCTTGAAGGAGATGATCGCCTCGAGCGATCGCGCCGAGGTGGAGACGGTGGGGCGCACGCTCGTCTTCGACGACACCGGGCGCCACGTGAAGCCCAACACGCGCCTGGTGGGCACGTGCCTGCGGCTCTTCCGCCGCACGAGCGCCAGCGAGCGCGAGGCCGCCGTCCAGCTGCTGCGTCTCACCCTCCCGCCGCCGGGGGTCGAGCTGATCATCAATGGCCGCACGGTGCGGATGCCGCGGGTCAAGGAGTCGCTGGAGGACTGCCTGCTGGAGACGGTGGAGCTGCACCGCGGGGTGGAGCGGTACGTCGAGCGGGCCACGCGGGTGGACCTCTACCACCCGCGCCCCGGTGAGACGCCACACCTCTTCGAGCTGGGATTGCCGGTGGAGCCGCACCACCTCCCGTGGCACGTCGACGTGCAGCAGCGCATTCCCCTGGCGGCCGAGCGCGATGCCGCGAGGGACCCCTACAAGCGCATCCTGGCGGCCATCCTCCTCGAATCGCTGGCGCCCGAGCTGAGCCGCCAGGAGCTGTCGGGCGCCTGGGTGACGGAGGTGCTCTCGCACTTCACCCTCGGCCCGGAGGCGCTCGAGGCCTACGTGGAGAAGGTGCTGCCGGCGCGGGCGGTGCTGTCGGTGGGGCCGCGGGCGGATGACCGGGCACGCCAGCTCGGGGCGAAGGTGGTGGACCTGCGGGGGATGCCGCTCACGGCGCTGGAGCAGCTCGAGACGGTGGTGGAGTCCGCGGACGCGTACGTGGAGCGGATGGAGGGCCCGCCGCGCGACGTCCTGGTGCATCCCGGTGCGCGCGCCGAGCGCTTCGTGGGGCTGGTGCGCTGCCTGTCGCGAGAGCTCATCGGGCGGGAGGTGCGCGTGGAGTTCTTCGAACGCAAGGTGCGAGACCCGAGCGCCCACGTGGACGCGGAGTACGACCGGGAGCGCCGTGTACTGCGGGTGAACATGCGGGGACAGGTGCGGCTGGATGATCCGCTGGAGTCACGGACGCTTGGCATCGTCCTGCATGAGCTGGCACACGAGGCGGGTGAAGAGCACGACTTCGCCTTCATCGACAGGCTGGAGGGCTTCGCCGGCAAGGCCCTGCGCTGTCTGGTGGACCAGCCCGACCTCCTGGCTCCCTACGCGAGCCCGAAGAAGCGGGCGGGGTGAGGGGGGCCTTCTCCCGGCGTGGGTTCCATCCGGCCTATAGTCGAGGGACCAGAGGAGTCGGGATGAAGCTCATATCGAATAGTGCCATCGTGACGGGAGCAGCGCAGGGTATCGGAATGGGGATTGCCTCGCGGCTGATGCAGGAAGGGACCCATGTCCTCATCTTCGGTCAGACCCAGGCGAAGGTGGAGGCCACGTCCGAGGCGCTCAACCGGGCCATGGAGGGGCGCGCGCGAGCGGTGCCGTTCACCGGGGACGTGCGCCGCGCGGAGGACGTGACCCGAGCCATCGAGGTCGCCACGCGCGAGCTGGGCCTGCCGGGCATCCTGGTGAACAACGCGGGGACCGCCACGCTCTCGCCCCTGGTCGACCTGGCCGAGGAGGACTTCGACCGGGTGCTGGCCGTGAACCTGAAGGGTCCCTTCCTGTTCATGAAGGCCTTCGCGCGCGCGCTCGTCGAGGCGAAGAAGCCCGGAGCCGTGGTCAACATCTCCTCCCTGAACCAGATGGCGGTGACGGATGGGCTCGGCCACTACTGTGCCTCCAAGGCGGGGCTGGCGAACCTCTCGAAGGTCGCCGCTGCGGAGCTCGGGCGTCATGGCATCCGGGTGAACGTGGTGGCGCCGGGCGCCATCCGTACGCCGCTCGCCGATGGGGCCGGGATGATCTCCGGGAACATGGAGCGGGAGTTCCTCGCCCGGACGCCGCTGGGCAAGCCGTGTGGCCAGCCCTCGGACGTCGCGGGCGCGGTGTGCTTCCTGTGCAGCGAGGACGCCTCGTGGATCACCGGTGAGACGATCTCCGTGGATGGTGGCAATCACATCCGCGGCCTGCACAGCTACCTGGACGTGATGCGCGCCGAGGGGAAGTAGGACCCGGGCGCGGGCGGCCGGGATGGGCTGCATCCCGGCCGCTCACTCACTAGAGCGGTCCTTCCGGTACCTGTCCCTCGAGGAGCGCGACTCGCTGCTGGGCGGAGAACGGCTGCTGGAACAGATGGCCGTCCTGCTGGCGTGAGCGGAACAGCGTCAGGATGAAGCGCATGCGCTGCGTCAGGTCGGTCCAGTCATGGGCCGCCGTGTGCGGCGCGAACCCGAACTTTTCCCCCACGCCGTGGACCGCCTTCTGGATGCGCTCCACGAGCCCCAGCCCGAAAGCGTTCTCCTCGAGAACGCCGTATTGCGCCAGCACGGAGCACAGCTCGGGTTGGGTGGGGTTCTTCAGGACTTCAGGGAACAGGGAATGGCCAGGAGCGGCCATCAGGTCGAACCCCAGGCGAAGCACGCTGTCGGGCAGCTTGAGCGTCATCAGCGCGGCCGTGGAGAAGTCCCGGAACAGCCGTTCGACTCCATCGGCGAATGGAGGCAGCAGGCGATCCATCAGGACGTGCGCCTTGCCCCGGAGGTCCTGGTCGGCGACGCGCTCGAGCAACGCGTTGTGGTTCGCGTTGTAGATGAGATCGCTCCAGGGGGCATTCATCGAGCCCTCGAGGTAGGGCTGGAGCCGTGTCTGCTCATGCAGACCGATTTCTCCATTGGCGAGCAGGATGAGCTGCGCCTTCTCGCTGGAGTCGGTCGTGTGCATGGCCCGGTAGTAGTTGGCCATGGCGCTCTTGAGCAGGCCCTGGCCGCCCCGCTGGGTGATGTTCAGGTCCCCACTGCTGGCATCGACCGTGACCTGGTCGGGACGCACGGGGCCATCGGGATAGCGCGCGAGGAAGTCCCGGAGCTTGCGCTCGTCCGGCTTCGTGTCTCCCGAGAACTCCTGGACGAACGCCGTGAGGAGCCTCGCCACCTCCTCGAAGACGATCCTGTTGCCCTGGATGAGGTAACGGCTGACATCCTCGAGGATGCACGATGCGAGGCTTTGCAGGCCGCCGAGAATATCGAGGGACACACCCGGATGTGTCTCACGGAGTGACGCGTTCAGGCGCCGCGAGGACTCGTGGAGCCAATCCGAGCTCAGCAGCATCTGCCGGAACATCGCCGGGAGCTCCTCACCGCGGATGAAGCCTCCCACCGACTTCGACGACCAGGCGGCCATGGTGGGCCACGTGATGTTCTCGCGACCGAGCAGGCGAGCCATGGCATCCGACAGTTCCGCGTACGCCTGGGTGATGAGCAGGTTGCGAAGGATGGGCTTGCTGTCGAGTGCGACGATCCGGTCGACGTCGATCAGCAGGACTTTTTCTTGAAGCAACGTGAAACCCCCACTTTGGAGCCCGGCTTGTGGTTGGAGTGAACAGACACGGGCAACCGGATTACATTGCTTGGGTGCACTGCCCCTCCTGTAAGACGAGCCTTCCCGACCAGAGCAAGTTCTGTATCGAGTGCGGCACGCCACTGTCGCGCGTCTGTGATTCGTGCGGCCAGAAGAACCCGCCCCGGGCGAAGTTCTGCGCAGAATGCGGCAAATCACTGAGCGCCAGAACATCCGAGGCTCCGGTCGTTCCGTCTGGTGCCTCGTTGGCCAAGCCAGAGGCCGAGCGCCGGCAGCTCACCGTGATGTTCTGTGATCTCGTGGGCTCGACGCGGCTGGCCGGGAAGTTGGACCCGGAGGACCTGCGCGAGCTGACGCGTGCCTACCAGGAGGCCGCCCTGGGGGTCATCCGGAAGTACGACGGCCATGTGGCCCAGCTTCTGGGTGACGGAATCCTGGCGTACTTCGGTTACCCCGTGGCGCACGAGAACGCCGCCCATCGGGCCTGTCACGCCGCGCTGGATGTGTTGCAAGCCATCGACGAGCTGAACGTGCGCCTGGCCGCCGAGCGGGCCGTCACCATCGCCGTCCGCATTGGCGCCCACACGGGAATCACCGTGGTCGGGCTCATGGGAGACAGCGTGCACCGCGAGCAACTCGCCATTGGCGAGGCGCCCAACGTGGCCGCGAGGCTGCAGAGCCTGGCCCAGCCTGGAACCGCGGTCATCAGTGGGGCGACGGCACGGCTCGTGCGCGGCGCCTTCTCCTGGGAAGACCTGGGCCTGCACCAACTCGCGGGTGTGCCCCAGCCGGTCGAGGTGTACCGGTTGCGGCGTGCCGTGAACACGAGGCGCCAGACGGCGGTGCCGGGGCAGGAGGAACCCTTCCCGTTCGTGGGCAGGACGGGCGACCTGTCGATGTTGCGTGAGTGCTGGAAGGAGAGCCGCGCGGGGCGTGGCCGGATGGTCGTCATCAGCGGCGAGCCAGGGATTGGCAAGTCGCGCCTCGTCCGTGCCTTCCGCGCCAGCGTGCTGGAAGAGGCGCAGCGGTGGTTCGAGTGCCACTGTTCGCCGTTCTATACGAACACGGCCATGCGCCCGCTCATCGAGATGATCTCCGAGCTGTGTGAGCTCGGCGAACAGGACTCGCCGGAGAAGAAGCGTGACAAGGTCGCGACCTTCGTGTCCCGCCTCTTCCCGGGAAACACGGACGCGCTGCCGCTCCTGGCCTCGCTCCTGTCCATTCCCGTCGCGGAAGAAGCACAGCTGGCGTCCGCGCTCACCCCCCAGGCGAAGAAGCAGAAGCTCCAGAAGTTCCTGCTCGACCTCTTCTCACGGCTCTCGGAGTCGAAGCCCCTCGTGCTCGTCATCGAGGATCTCCATTGGATGGATCCCACGTCCCTGGAGTTCATCGGGCTGCTGGCGAAGCATGTCTCCAAGACACACCTCCTGGTCATCCTGACCACCCGCTCGTCCTTCGAGGTCCCGTGGCTGGTGGATACCCGGGTGTCGTTGAGCGGCCTGGCCAGGGACGAGGTGGTGTGCATGATCGAGCGGGTGGCCGGAGGAAAGCAGTTGCCCGTCGAGCTCGTCGAGCTGCTCGTCCACAAGGCGGATGGAAATCCCCTGTACGTGGAGGAGCTGACCCGCATGCTCATCGAGTCCGGTCAGCTCATCGAGCAGGAGGGGGGCTACCACCTCTCCGTGCTCCTCCCGTCCCTGCAGGTTCCCGCCTCGCTCCATGATTCACTCATGGCGAGGTTGGACCGGTTGGACCGGGCGAAGATCGTGCTCCAGGTGGGCGCGACCATCGCGCGGCAGTTCGACTATGCGCTCCTCAAGGAGTTGCTCGTCATCGACGATGCGACGCTCCAGCAGGAGCTGGCGCGGCTGTCCGAGGCCGGACTCCTCTACCGGCGGGGTGACCCTCCTCATGCGGCGTACAACTTCAGGAGCGCGCTCATCCAGGATGCGGCGTACGGCTCGCTGCTCAAGCGCACCCGCCAGCAATACCATCGCCGCATCGCGGAGCTGCTCCCGAAGCACGTGCCGGACACGCCCCCCGAAATCCTGGCGCACCACCATCGGGAGGCGGGCCAGGTCGTGGAGGCGCTCCGCTGCTACTCCGCCGCGGGTCAGGCCTCCCTGGGCGCATGGGCCCTCGGAGAATCGACACGGCATCTGGAATGCGCCCTGTCCCTGGTCGACAAGCTGCCGGATCGCGCCACGCGTGCGCTCGAGGAGCTGAGCCTGCGAGTGGCGATCGGCGTCCCCCTCATGCTCACCCGCGGTTATGCGGCGCCAGAGGTGGAGACGACGTATCGGCGCGCCTACGAGCTGTGTCTGGAGGTGGGAGATGCCGCGGCCGACCGGTTGTTCCCCGTGCTCTGGGGACTGTGGATCTTCTATCACGTGAAGGCCGTGCTTCCGAAGGCGGAGGACATGGGCGAGCGTTTGCTCCAGCTGGCCGAGCGCTCGGGAGACTCGGGGATTGCACTCGGTGCGCACCAGGCACTCGGCTCCACCCGCTTCTGGCGGGGGCGCGTGAGCCAGGCCCGGGTGCACTTCGAGACCGCCCTGGCCCTCTACGACGAGAAGAAGCATGCGCGTCTGGCATTCCTCTTCGGTCAGGATGCTCGTGCGTACGGTCTGGCATTCCTGGTGTGGATCGCCTGGTTGGAGGGAGATCTCGAAGGTGCGCGGCGGTACCGCCAGGAAGCGCTGGCGCATTGTGCCCGGCTCGGGCAGCCGGGCAGCCAGGGTTTCGTCGAGCTGATCGTCGCCGTGTTCCACTGCCTCATGGGCGAGCACGAGCTGGCCATGGAGCACTCCCGCCGCCTCATCGCGCTCAGCCGGGAGCAGCGCATGCCCCACTGGGAGGCCTGTGGGCGCATCACCCTCGGCTGGTGCAACCGCACGGGCGAAGGGGCGTCCATCATTCGCGCGGGAATCGATTCGCTCAACGCCGTGGGCACGCGCACGGCCTCGTCGTTCTGGCACAGCGCGCTCGTGGAGGCCGAGCTGCGCGGTGGAAACCTGGAGAAGGCCCAGGTCGCGCTGGATGCGCTCATGGCGTTCATCCAGGAGAGCGACGAGCGGTGCTACGAGGCGGAGCTGGTGCGCCTCCAGGGCGAGCTGCTTCTCCGGAGGGGAGAGTCACGACGGGCGGCGGAGCGTTTCCGCGATGCTCTCGAGC
Organism: Archangium violaceum; assembly: GCF_016887565.1. Classification (NCBI taxonomy): domain Bacteria; kingdom Pseudomonadati; phylum Myxococcota; class Myxococcia; order Myxococcales; family Archangiaceae; genus Archangium; species Archangium violaceum. Next base: position 11,645,921 of record NZ_CP069396.1, on the reverse strand, counting down.
TGGCGCTCTCGCGAAGTCAGCCAACACTCGCGCAGCGTGCCCGGTTGAGTCTGGAGCGGACTCCCGGCGAGGCTTGAGACCCACGTTCGAAGGAACCGACCATGGCCCACTTTCAAACCTCGCTCATCGTTCCCCGGCGAATCGAAGACACCTTCGCGTTCGTGAGTGATTTCCGTCATGCGCCGACGTGGGATCCGCGCACGTTCGAGGCGCAGAAGCTGACCGAGGGTCCCATCGGTCGGGGGACGCGGTTCATGCTGGTCGGAGGCATGTTCCCGAAGACAGCGCTCGACGGATTCGAGCTGCCGCCCATCCTCCTCGGGCAGATGCAACTGCCCTATGAGATCGACGTGTACGCGCCGCCCCGGGAGCTCGTCCTGTTCGGAGAGACGGGCTTCTTGCGGTACCGGGATCACATCCAGCTCTCGCCCGAAGGGGAGAATACCCGGCTGGTGTACACGGCCGAAATCGAGCTGAAGGGCATCCTGGACATCGGAGAGCCGCTGCTCCAAGCGATGTTCCAGAGGATCGGCACCGCGGCCACCCAGGGCATTCCGGATGCCGTGGCGCGCGGTACGCCTCGCGATGGCGGCTGACCCACCTGTCACGAGGGCCCGGACATCTGTCCGCCCCGGACACCTGTCCGGACACCTGTCCGTGAGGGACGGTGTGTCAGTTTTGATTGTGGGGAAACCTGCGTGGGGCTGATTTCGGGCCGGAGGCTCACGCCACCGAGGCATCCATGTCAGGCCGGGGCTTCACGTCCGCCCGCGGTGCGCCCAGCGCGAGCCCCGCCGCGCTCAGCCGCACCAGCACCACCCACACCAGATCCGCCAAGAGCAGGTGCAACAGCTGCATCCACTCCGGTGCCAGCAGCACCACGTTCACCAGCCCCGCCAGCAGTTGCAGTACATAGAGTACGCCAAGCTGCCACGCCGCCCGGCGTACCGCTGGCGACGGCCGCAGCCGCGTCACCATCCCCGCCGAGAACACCACCAGCGCCCCCACGCCCACCGCCAATACCGGGTGCAGCACCCGCAGCCGCAGCAACACGTGCGCCGTGGGCGACATGTCCTGGCGCAGCCCCTCCATCAGGCTCGTCGCCGGGAAGAGCGTGTCCCCCAACGCCGCGATGGCCCCGCTCACCCCCAGCACCAGCAGCCCCACCAGGCTCCCCAACAGCAGCCACCCCGTCAGCCCCTGCCGCTTCAGCGTCAGCCGCTCCCGGCCTTCCGCCCACCACGATGTGAGCGCCATCGCTCCCACCAGCAGGAACGTGTTGATGAGGTGCACCGCCATCCACACCGCCCGCCCGATGGACTCGTTGTCCGCCACCATCTTGAAGAGCACCAGCCCCGCCCCCACCGCCGCCTCCGTCAGCATGAAGAAGAGCGAGGCCGCCGCCGCCTTGCGCACCGGGTGCCCCTTCGCGTGCGCCCTCAGGCCCCACACGCACAGCACCACCGCCAGCACCAGCGCCAGCCCGCTCGTCACCCGGTGCGTGTACTCGATGAGCGTCTGCACGGTCGGCGCCAGCGGCACCACCTCGCCGTTGCACACCGGCCAGTGGTCTCCACACCCCGCGCCCGATTTCGTGGCTCGGACGAAGGCGCCCCACAGCACCACGGCCAGCGTGTAGGCGAGGGTGAACCAGCTGAAAACGCGGAAGGCACGGGAGGACACGGAAGTGCTCATCGGATGGCTCCTCCCTAACTCACTTTGCCCCCGACCGCCGCCTCCGTGTGCTCCGTTCCCCCTCCCGCACCTTCCGCCTGGTCGCTTTCCAGGGCCTCCTTCGCCCATATCCACCGGGGCATCCAATACCCACCCCCATTTCCACTGGATACCGCATTGGATATGCCCGCCTGCTCGCGGAAGGCCGCTGGATGATTTCCATTTGGCCTCCAGCGGCCTCCGGCTCTTGGCACGCCGGGTGCTAGGTGTCTCCTCGACAACGATTTTGAGTTCGGGCGCCTCGGTGCCCGAAGCGTCCGTGGGTCGGAGGCCCCCCCACTTCGGCCCCCGGGCGCATCTTTTCGCGGGTGTAGTCGTAGCCATGCACCGCGGGTCGGGTTCGCCCCCTGTCCTGGCCCGCGGTGTTCTTTTTCCTCCCCCCGTTGGGGCTCAGCGCATCTCGGCGCGGACGCCCTCGAGCAGGCCGGCCTCGGCCTCGCGGTAGGTGGAGCCCGAATTCAGTGCCGGCTCTCCCGGGGCCACGAGTGAGTGGATGGCTCCCTCGAAGGGGGCATTCGGGAAGTACGTGCGCATCCAGCCGCTGCCCGGCTCGCGCAGGTCGGCCTCCGGCACCCAGGCGCTCGTGCCCGTCCACGAGTCGTGGATGAGGATCTCCTGCCCGGACTCTCCCTGACGCATCGCCGTGGCGCTCAGCCAGTGGTCGGCGAGGGCGATGGCCACGGGCTTGCCCTCGGCGAGCTGCGTGGTGAGCGCGTCCACGGCCTGTTTGCGGTTGTCGGGGAAGATCACGGTGGCCTCGCCGCCGAAGCGCTCGCTCACCTGCCACTTCATCATGTCCGGGCCCCAGCCCCTCGTGGTGCCGCCCGGCCGCGAGCCCAGCGCGAAGCCGTCGTTGTCCGGATGCGAGCGGAGCACCGCGCCCTCGTACGCCGCGCGCTCCTCGGGGGGCAGGGCCGCGAGCTGGGCGGCGCGTTCCGGATCCAACGCGGCCTCCATGGACATGAGGGCGTTGGCGCCGCAGGTGTTGTTCCACGCCTGGGGCGCGTTGCCCGAGGGGTTGGTGGCCTCCGAGGTGTCGGTGGGCCGGGGGGCGGTGGTGGGCGCGGCCCCCCCGCTGGCGCTGGCTTCCGAGGTGCCCGGCCACATCCCCTCCGCGAAGGCCAGCTCGGGCGTGGTGGAGCCGATGTACGGGCCCGAGTCCTGGGTGAGCTGGCCGATGGACGAGAGGTGCACGCCCGAGGCTTCCTCGTAGCCGGAGGTGATGACCTCGGGAGTGCCATCCGCCGCCATGCGGCCCGTGGCGATGCAGATGTGGCCATCGTTCTCGTTCTTCTCGGTGGCCCCGAAGAAGACGATGTCGCCCGCTTGCAACGGGATGTCCGAGTCCGGTGGCCGTATCTTTCCGTTCCTCTCGAGGCCGTTGAAGGCGCCGATGGCGTTGTTGGTGCCACTGGCGTAGTTGATCTCCGGAGCGCGCGCGGCGGTCTGGTGGATGCCGTACGCGCGGATCACGAAGTTGAGGCACTCGTCGTCATAGCCGGCGTTGCCCATCTGCTCGTTGGCCCAGGCGAGGGCCGTGGCCGGGCCGCCATCTCTCACCACCGGGCCCTGGACCTGGCCAGCGGGCGTGCCCCCGTTGATGTCCACCAGCGCGGCGGTGTTGCTGGCCGCCTCGAAGGCGCTCTGGGCCGTGCTCGCGGCGTTGTTGACCGCGGACGTCACCTGTTCGCCCACCGTCTTCGCGACCTCGGTGGCGGTGCGTGCCACCTGGGTGAGCGTCTGGAGGAGAGGGGAACCACCGGGGCGGATGGAGTCGGTCATGCGGAGCCTCCTGGGGCGTGGGCACTCTCCTCCATTATGCCCCACCTGCCTGACGAGAGGGCTCAGCCCCGGATGCGCAGCCTGTCCGCCCCCAGCACCGCTGGCAGTGGCCCGAAGGCCAGCGAGCGCTCGATGACGTTGCGCAGCTCGCGCACGTTGCCCGGCCAGGAGTGCGCCACCAGCGCGGCCAGGGCGTCCGGCGCGAGCTGCGGCGGCTCCTGGCCCTCGGGGGTGAGGTGGTTCACGAAGTGGCGCGCCAGGGCCACCACGTCCTCGCGCCGCTCGCGCAGCGGGGGCACCCGCATGGGCACCACCTGCAGCCGGTAGTACAGGTCCTCGCGGAAGCGGCCCTCGCGCACCAGCTGTCCCAGGTCCCTGTGCGTGGCGGCGATGACACGCACGTCCACCTGCGCCGGCCGCGTCTCGCCCAACGGGAAGACCTCGCCGTTCTCCAGGAAGCGCAGCAGCTTGGGCTGCACCTCGAGCGGCAGCTCGCCAATCTCGTCCAGGAAGAGCGTGCCGCCGTGGGCCGCGCGGATGACGCCCGGATGGTCCGTGGCCGCGCCCGTGTAGGCGCCGCGCCGGTAGCCGAAGAGCTGGCCCTCGAAGAGCTCGCGCGGCACCGCGGCGCAGTTGAAGGCCACGTAGGGCCGCTCCGCCCGCGCCGACAGCCGGTGGAGGGCGCGCGCCACCACCTCCTTGCCGCTGCCGGACTCGCCGGTGACGATGACGGTGGCGCGCGAGCCGCTCAGCCCCGCCAGCTCCGCCTTCAGCTTGTGCATGGCGGGCGAGGCGGCGATGAAGCCGGGCACCTCGGGGGCGCCCTCGGGCTCGCGCACGGGGGGCTCCGCGTGGGCGAAGCCGCGCAGCACCGCCACCTCCAGCGCGAAGCCCGCGAGCCGCGCCAGCGAGGTGAGCAGTGCCCGTCCATCCGCGGGCAGCGGGCCCGCCACGCCCACGCGCAGCCGGCGGCCACACTCGTCGCCGAACTCCACCCACTCGCTGGCCGGCACGTCGTCCTCTCCCAGCAGCAGCGTGGCCCGGCCCTGCGAGTCCAGCTCCTCCAGGCGGGGTCCGACGCCGGGGAAGAGGCCCTCCAGCACCCTCACCAGCTCGCGCTGGATGAGGGGCGCGCCCATGCCGCGCACGGCGAGCCGCTCGAAGGGCACCACCAGGGCCTCGGCGCCCAGCCGGGGGGCTCCGTCGGACGCGGGGGCTTCCAGCTCCCGCGCGGGCAGGGGCTCCGGGCTGAAGTCCGGGGGCGGGGTGATGCCGAGGCGCCGCAGCTCCTCCTCGCTCTGGACGAGCCGGGCCTCGGCGTCGGGCTCGCCTCCCGCGCGCGCCACCTGGGCGAGCCTGCGGCGGGTGAGGGCCGCCTCGGGACGGTCTCCGGCGAGGGTGAAGGTGGCCAGCGAGGCCTCCAGCTTCTCGCGGGCCTCGCGCGAGCGGCCCTCGCGCGCGAGCAGGGCGCCCTCGTGGCGCAGGAGCCGCGCGGTGCTCCAGGCGGAGGGACACTGCTCCAGCAGAGCGCGGGCCCGGCGCAGCGCGGTGCGGGCTTCCGGGAGCTGGCCCGCGGCGGTGCGTGCGCCCACCTCGGTGATGAGGCAGTCGCGCCGCAGGATGGGCCAGCCGTTGCCCTCCAGGATGCGGGCCTGGGTGTTGGCGAAGCCCTCCGCGGCCCGCTGCGCGTGGCCCTCGACCCAGTCCACCAGCGCCTCCACCCAGCACCCGGTGGCGCGGGTGTGGGCCTGGAGGTGGGGCCCGGCGTAGCCCGAGAGCCGCGCCGCCAGCCGGCGCAGGTCCGCATAGCGCCCGGTGAGGTACAGGAAGCGGGCGCGCTGCACCGCCAGGTGCTGGGGCGTCCAGCCATGCTCCTCCAGCACCGCGTCGCCCTCGTTGAGCACCGCCTCGGCCTCGGCGAAGCGGGCCAGCCGCAGCAGGGCATCCGCCTCCGCGCGCGCGGCGAAGATGAAGGTGAAGCCCCGCGCCAGCCTCCCGTCCCAGGCCAGCTCCCGGGCGCGGCGCACCAGCGTGAGCGCCTCGTCGGGCTCGGCCGCCTCGTCCAGCCGGCGCTGCGCCAGGAAGGCCAGGCCGCGCGCCTCCATGAAGGCATAGCCCTCGCGCCCCGCTTGCTGCGCCAACTCGCGGAAGCGCCGGGTGGCCAGCGAGCCCTCGCCCTGGAAGGCGGCCTCGTGCGCGAGCACGTCCGCGGCCAGCACCCGCATCGTGGGGTCCGACACCCCGGCCAGTGCCTCCTGCACGCGTCCTTTCTGGCGGGAGATGAGCTCGGGCGCGCCCATGTAGAAGGCCGCGGACATCTCCGCGATGCGCAGGTGGCAGCGGGCCTCCGCGGCCGCGAAGACGTTGGGCCCCAGCAGCGCCTCGGCACGCGCCACGTGCACGTTCACCTTGCCCGGGTCGAAGAGCCGGCCGTCCGGTGAGGCGAAGAGGTTGGCGGCCATCGCGTGCACGTGCACCTCGACGGCCCCGGGCAGCCGGCCCGCGTCGGCCTCGGCCAGGTGGGGCAGCAGCAGCGTGAAGGCCCGCCGCACGTCCTCGAAGCCCCAGCGGTACACGTAGGCCAGCCCCACCGCGGCCAGGGCTCGCGCCCCCACGGAGCGCAGCCCGCCCGAGGCCAGCACCGCCAGCAAGGCATCCTCCGCCGCCCGCCATCCGGCCCGCCGCAGCAGCGCATGGCAGGGCGCCAGCAGGGCCCGTTCCTCGCGAGACACCTCCTGCCGCGCCAGGCCCGTGGCCAGACGGGCGGGAGGCGGCGGCAGGGTTGGCTGGCCCCCCTCGGCCAGCAGGCGCAGCGCCTCGGCCACCCGTCCCCTCGGCCGCCGGGCCTGCGGGGCGGCCTGCGGCAGCTCCCAGCGGTACACCGTCAGGGGCGTCACCCCGAGCCGCCGGGCGAAGGCCGCGCGGCTCAGTTCCCCGCGTAGCGCGCGAATCGCCTCAGGTCCGAATCCCTCTGCTTCAGTCCTCGACACCTGTGTCCCCTTGCGGCCCCCCAAGCGCCCTCTCTTCTTCGGTCATTTGGCGTGGAAGGGCAAACTCCGCGGGCCGCGAACAGGCGGGCGCGGCGCTTCCATCCCCCGGGGGAAGAGTCGGAGGTCTGCGGCTTCCCTGGCCGGAGGGTGGAATCGGTGTAATCGTGGTCGCAGAGGAGGCACGCGCCATGGCTCCGCAACCGCCCTTTCCACCTCAACCCCCCGGTTCCCCTCCGGAATCCCCGCTCCAGAAGCACCTGCGCCGCATGATGGAGGCCCTCGCCGAGGGCCAGAAACACCATGCCCGATGGATGGAGATGTGGGCTCGCTACGAGGCCCAGGAGCGGGAGAAGTGGGCGCGCCACCACGGGAAGGACTGGGAGGCGCGGGTGGAGCACCAGGTCCGCAAGTGGGAGAAGTGGGGCGAGCGGCAGGCGCGCAAGTGGGAGGAGTGGGGCGAGAACCTGAGCAACCGGGAGCGCCGCAAGTGGGAGCGGAACCTGCAGCGGCAGATGGCGCGCGAGCAGCGGCGCGCCCTGAAGCGGCAGCGGCGCAACGAGGAGGCCAACCCGCTGGTGGGGTGGGTGTTCGCCGTGGCGGCGCTCGTGCTCACGGGCATGGCGTTCCTCCGTCCGCAGGTGTGGTGGCTCATCTTCGTGGCGCTCGGCATGGGCATCTCCTCGGCGAGCATCCTGGGCCGCGCCCGGCAGCACCGGCTCCAGGAGGGCGCGCGGGAAGGCACGGGGGAGGGCACGTCCCCGCTCGAGTCCGCGCGCGAGGAGGTGTCCGGGAAGCCGGAGAAGCCCGTGGCACCCCATGAGGAGGCGGACCCGAGGAAGGCGCGGGTGGACGCGCTGTGCGACAAGCTGCTGGCGGAGCTGCGCTCGGGGCCGGGGGTGCTGCGGGAGGTGGTGCACCAGCCGGAGCAGACGGTGGAGGGGCTGCGCAAGAGCTGCCACGAGCTGGTGCGCCGCGAGCGGGAGCTGCGCTCGCTCTCCTCGCCCGAGGACGAGCGCCGGCTGGAGGACGAGCGCTCGCAGCTGTCGGCGCGGGTGGAGTCCGAGCGCGACGCGGTGGTGAAGGAGCGGCTGGAGGGGGCGCTGCGCCTGCTGGACGAGCAGCGGCGGCAGCGGGCGGAGCTGGCCACGGCGGCCTCGCGGCTGGAGGCCGAGCACATGCGCCTGTACTACACGCTGGAGAACCTCTACACGCAGGTGCTGCGGGTGCGCTCGGCGGACGCGGCGAGCGCGGACGTGGCGGGCGCGGGGCTGCGCCGGAGCGTGGAGCAGCTCGGCCTGGAGATGGACGCGGTGGCCGAGGCGGTGGAGGAGGTCCACCGCGACGCGCCGCGCGAGCGGGTGCCTACTCGTTAGCCTGGGCCCGCGTCCGGTCCGGGAGCGAGGACGCGTGCGCCATGCGCACCGTCTTGATGTTGAGGAACTCGAGCAGCCCGTGGCGCGCCAGCTCGCGCCCGTGGCCCGAGGCCTTCACCCCGCCGAAGGGCAGGCGGGTGTCGCTCGCCACCATGCCGTTGACGGCCACCGTGCCAGCCTCCAGCCCGTCGATGAAGAGGCGCTGCTCGGCCTCGTCGCGCGTCCACACCGAGGAGCCCAGCCCGTAGGGTGAGTCGTTGGCGATGCGCAGCGCGTCCTTCGCGTCCCTGGCGCGGAAGAGGACGGCGACGGGGCCGAACATCTCCTCACGGTAGGCCGGTGTGTCCGGAGGCGGGTTGGCCAGCACGGTGGGCGGGTACCAGAAGCCGGGGCCGGGTGGCTTGAGGCCCCCGAGCAGCAGCTTCGCCCCCGCGGCCATGCTGCGCTCCACCTGGTCGTGCAGCCCGTCGCGGATGCTCGCCGTGGCGAGCGGGCCCACCTCCGTCTTCGCGTCCAGGGGGTCTCCCACCACGGCGCGGCGCATCCGCTCGACGAAGCGGCGCTCGAACTCACCATAGATGGGCTCGGTGACGATGAAGCGCTTGGCGGCGATGCACGACTGGCCGTTGTTGATGAGGCGGGCCTTCACCGCCGTCTCCACCGCCGCCTCCAGGTCCGCGCTCGGCAGCACCACGAACGGGTCGCTCCCGCCCAGCTCCAGCACCACCTTCTTGAGCTGCTGGCCCGAGCGCTGGGCCACGTCGCGGCCGGCGCCCTCGCTGCCCGTAATCGTCACCGCGCGAATCCGCGGGTCCTCGATGAGCCGGCGCACCCCGGCCACGTCCACCAGCAGCGTCTGGAAGACGCCCGGGGGAAAGCCCGCGCGCACGAAGAGCTCCTCCAGGGCGAGCGCGCACTGGGGCACGTTGTGCGCGTGCTTGAGCAGCCCCACGTTGCCCGCCATGAGCGCCGGGGCGGCGAAGCGCACCACCTGCCAGAAGGGGAAGTTCCACGGCATGATGGCCAGCACCGGCCCGAGTGGCTGGTAGCGCACGAAGCTCCTGTCCGGCGGGGTGTCCACCGGCTCGTCGGCGAGGAAGCGCTCGGCGTGCTCCGCGTAGTAGTGGCAGGCGGTGGCGCACTTGCGGGCCTCGGCGCGCGCGGCCTCCAGCGGCTTGCCCATCTCCTCCGTCATCATCCGCCCGTAGCGCTCCGCCTCGTCCTCCAGCAGCTGCCCGGCCCGGCGCATCCACCCGGCGCGCTCGGCGAACGGGGTGTGGCGGTAGGTGCGGAACGTCTCCTCGGCCCGCCGCAGCCGCGCCTCCACCTCTTCCTGTGAGTGGGGCGCGAAGGTGCGCAGCGTCTTGCCGGTCGTGGGGTCGATGGTGGCGAAGGCCATGGTTTCCTCCCGGGGCGCGGAGTGTGGGTCCCCTTCCTGGAGGCAACAAGGCGCGGGGGTGTCCGCCGCTCATTCTCGGACGTGTCCTCCCGGGGCGCGGGTGTTATGGGGAGGTCTGTTCAGAGAGGACGCGGCTGTCGTACTTCGCGGCGATTGCATGTTTTCTGATTCATTCTTGAAGCATGGATTTCAACTTCGACGCGGAACGTCCGTTGCCTCTGAAAATCAGGCTTTCCTTTGTTCAGTAACAGCGTCATGTTTCAGTGCTGACGGCATGCCCTGGAGGGCATTCCAGTCTTTTCAGAGGCTTGGCGGGTTGGTGCGATTCCTGCTTCGTGCTCGCGCAAGTCGTACCAGGGGGGCGGCAGAAACGTTGCTTCACCCTGCTGGCAGCAAACCTTTTCGAGGAACCCATGCGATTCCAACTCCGCCACATCGTCCCGTTCGCCCTGCTCTGGATGGGTTGCGGTGCCGAGCCGTCCGTCTCCGAAGTCTCGCCCGCGCAGGCCGAGGAGCTGGCCCAGGAGCAGTCGATGCTCCAGTCCTTCGACTGCTCCGACTGCCTGAAGGGGACGGAGGACGCCCGGCTCGTGGGAGGCTTCTCACGTGAGCGGGTGGTGGATGACATCTACCACTACAGCATCGACGTGCGGGTGGGCCCCACCGTGTACGACACCATCACCCTGCACCGCGTGGTGCGCGAGCGCGGGGTGTTCTCGCCGAGGTACGGCTCCGAGTCCGTCTTCATGGTGCATGGCGACGCCTGGGACTTCCGGGGCGCCTTCATGGCCAGCACGCTGACGAACGCGGTGCCGGAGGACCACTCCATCGCCGTCTACCTGGCGCAGCGGGGCGTGGACGTGTGGGGCATCGACCTGCGGTGGACGCACGTGCCGCTGGAGACCACGGACTTCTCCTTCATGAAGAGCTGGGACCTGGGCACGCACGCCCGGGACGTGGGCACGGGCCTGACGGTGGCTCGGGCGGTGCGCGCGCTGACGGGCAACGGCGGCGGCAAGGTGAACCTGCTGGGCTGGAGCCGTGGGGCGATGGTGGCCTACGCCTACCTCAACGCGGAGACGCAGCTGCCCGCGGCGCGGCGCAACGTGAGCGGCTTCATCCCGGTGGACATGGTGGTGAAGTTCGGGCCGGACGGCGAGCAGCAGCGCCAGTGGGCGTGCACGCGCGCGGCCCTGGCCAAGGCGCAGCTCGAGGCGGGGCGTGTCGAGGGCGGTCTGCTGGGGCCCGGCGCGGGCGTGGCCATCATGGTCCTGGGCGAGGCGGCCATCTCCCGCCCGGATGAGCCCGCGAATCTGCCGCCGCTGCCGCCGCTGCCCAACAAGCAGCTGGCCATCACCCTGGGCGCGGCGACCTTCTCGTTCATCTCGGCCCCCAACTACGGGATCGAGCCGACGGTGCCCGCCTACCACTTCAACGCCGGCCAGTTCGGCTCGGATGGCAATCCCACGGCGCTGCGCTACGTGAAGGACCGGCAGTTCTTCGACTTCATGCGCGTGGCCCACCCGTACCAGAGCTTCAAGGAGATCGTCGAATCCGAGCAGCTGCTGTGCGGCCAGGAGAACCTGCCGTACGACGACCACCTGAAGAAGATCTCCGTTCCGGTGATGCACGTGAGCGCCGCGGGCGGCTTTGGCAGCTACGGCGAGTACCTGCCCAAGAAGCTGCTGGGCAGCAGGGACGTGACGGTGAAGCGGGTGCAGCGGCAGTCGGATGACCAGCGCTTCGCCGACTTCGGCCACGCGGACCTGTTCCTGGCCGAGGACGCGCCGGAGCGCGTCTGGGAGCCCATCTACCGGTGGATGAAGCGTCACTGAGCGCCGGGGCGCGCCTGTCGCCCTCCCGCCGGGCCTCGCGGATTCGCGGGGCCCGGTTTTTTTATGGCCCGGGTGCGCGCCGGGGGGAGGGCTTGTCACACGACTTAGATTGGAACCCTGCGCTCCGGGTCCATCCCGCCATCCCGGAGGGAGGGAGTCCCAACCATGGTCGACAACATCTGGTCCGAATTCGCGTGGAGCTACGATGCCATCTGCTCCCAGCTCAACTGCTACCGGAGGATGGTGGCCAAGATTCTGCGCGACACCAAGGGCCGCCGGTACGTCATCGACGCGGGGTGCGGCACGGGGCTGGTGAGCCAGCCGCTCGTCGAGCGTGGGCACACGGTGGTGGGCTTCGACAACAACGTGGCGATGCTCGGGCTGGCGCTGCGCAAGCACGCCCAGGCCCCCGAGGAGGCCCGCCGCCGCTGGAAGGTGCTGGAGGGGGATGTGCGCTCCTTCCCCCAGGGAGTGCCGGGCGAGGCGGACGCCGTGGTGCTCAACAACGTCCTCTTCTACGTGCGCGAGCCGGGGGCGGTGCTGTGCGAGAGCCTCGAGCGCCTCAAGCCGGGCGGCGTGCTCATCCTCACCGGGCCCCGGAAGCGGCCCGACCTCCAGAAGGTGATGATGCACTCCATCGAGGAGTGGAAGGCGGAGGGCCGCTGGGACGAGACGCTCAAGTCCGCCACCACCTACCACGCGGACGTGACGCGCCGGCTGGTGTCCGACCCCAACGAGATGGTGACCTTCTTCGAGACGGAGGCCCTGGTGGACACGCTGCGGGGCCTGGGCTTCTCGCGCGTGGTGGCGGCCGACAGCGACGACTACTACGGCGAGAACTACTACGTCTGCGTGGCCCGGTAGGCCGGGCCCCGCGCCCGCCGGGTGGGCCTAGGCGACCAGGCCCAGCAGGCGGGCGTCGGAGATGATGCGGTTGCCGTCCACCTTCAGTCGGTTGGTGAGGAAGGGCGCGATGTCATCGGCGCGCTTGTGCAGGCGCGCGTAGTTGTTGTCGTAGATGCGCGTCACGATGAGCTGCGCGGACGCGATGATGCGCTGCAGGTTGTGCTGCAGCTCGTTGCCCTCCATGACGAGGTGCAGCTCGCAGATGTACTTGCGGTGGTCCTCCAGCAGCTTGAAGAGGCCCTTGCGCTCCTCGCTGTTGGGCACCCGCGCCTTGGGCGCGGTGGTGATGACGGCGCACAGCTGCTGGCGGTTCTTCTCGTAGGCCTCGCGGAAGCGCGAGGCCACCACCATGAGCTCCTGGGGCGTGGGCGGTTGCTCCCAGCGGATGAAGAAGACCCGGTGGATGTGGGCCGTCTTGAAGTTCGGAGCGGGGATAGCAGCGGATTTGGAAGTCGTAGCGGAAGCGAACATGGGGACCATCACTCCCAGAGCTGGCCGGGGAGGGGGTCGGACATGCGCGTCCGAAGCCTCCTGTGTGCCCGGCACGAGCACAGCTTGGTGCCCGTAAGCTGGTGACGCCGGGGGAGATCCCCAAGCCCCCGAGGCGTTCTCTGCCCTCCGGGACACGAATGACTCCGGCGCAGTGTCGGAGAGCGCACGGATGGAGGGTGAGGATCAGAAGGGAGAAGTCGTCGGGGAGCGCCAGGAGCGCTTAACGTGGGGGCATATGCGACTCGCGCTGCATGCCCTGCGGGAGCGCGTCCGTGGGATGGGAGCGGACGGTATCGGCCTGCTGGCCACATTGCTGGCACTGGTGTCGGTGGTGCTGGGCTTCATCGCACTGTCGGATGAGGTGAGGGAGAATGAGACACAGCACGTGGACGAGCGCGTGCTGTTGTCGCTGCGGCGCCCGGACAATCCGGCGGAGCCCGTGGGCCCGCTGTGGCTGGCCGAGGCGGCGCGGGACGTGACAGCGCTGGGCAGCGTGTCGGTGCTGGCGCTGATGGTGTGCGCGGTGAGCGGCTTCCTGGTGCTGGTGCGGCGCTGGCGCACCCTGGGGCTGGTGGTGGGCTCGACGGTGGGGGGAGCGCTGCTGAACTCGCTGCTCAAGGGGCTCTTCGCGAGGCCGAGGCCCACGGTGGTGCCGCACCTCACCTGGGTGCTGACGGAGAGCTTCCCCAGCGGGCACGCGATGCTGTCGGCCATCGTCTATCTGACGTTGGGGGCGCTGCTGGCGCAGCTCACCGAGCGGCGGAGGCTCAAGGCCTACCTGGTGGCGGTGGCGCTGCTGCTGACGCTGCTCATTGGAGTGACGCGGGTGTACCTCGGGGTGCACTACCCGACGGACGTGCTGGGCGGGTGGATGGCGGGGCTGGGCTGGGCGCTGCTGACGGCGTTGCTGGCGCGGGCGGCCAAGCGGCGCAGCCCCGAGCTCCAGGAGGAGGCGCGGGGCGAGACCACGCCTTCATGAGCCGGGGAAGAGGGGCCCGTGGGGGCGCGTGGGCAGCCGCACGCAGAAGGCCACGCCCTTGGGGTGGTTGTCCTCCACCCAGAGCCACCCGCCGTGGGCCTGCACGGCGCGGCGGCAGAAGGCGAGTGCCAGCCGGTTGCCGCCCTCGGCGCGCCCGGTGGTGGGCGTGTGCTCGGGCACGTGGGCGTCGAAGAGGTGCGCGCGCGCGGCGGGGGTGATGCTGGGGCCCTCGTCCCGCACCCGCAGCTCCAGCAGTCCCGGCTCGGGGTTGGAGGCCTCGAGCGTCACCTTGCTGCTGCCCAGGGCGGTGTACTGGAAGGAATTGTCCAGCAGGTTGAGGAGGGTGCGGCGCAGCAGCTCGCGGTCGGCGGTGAGGCGCGGCTCCACCAGCTTGACGTTCTGGGTGAAGCGGCGCGGGGAGCTCACCAGGCGCTGCTGGAAGTCACGCGATACCTCGGAGAGCAGCAGGTGGGCATCGAACTCCGTGGCGTTGAAGGCGAAGGTGGCCTCGTCGCCGCTGGCGTCCAGGAGGTTGGACACGGTGCGTTGCAGGCCGTCCGCCGCGTCGCGGATGTCGCGAGTGGCGCGCAGCAGCTCCTCCGGCAGGTGCGGCCGGTAGAGGGTGAAGGTGGCGTTGGTGAGGATGGTGGACAGGGGCGCCTTGAAGTCGCGCATCACCTTGAGCAGCAGCGCGTCCTTCTGGTCCTGAAGGCTGGCCAGTGTGTCGCGTTGCGAGCGAAGCTCTTCCTCGCGCCGCTCCAGCTCGCGCACTCGCAGCCGCAAGAGGAGCTGGGCCTCCACCTGACGTCCGAGCACCGCCAGCGCATCCGCCTGGCTCGGGGTGAGCTGGCGCGGCTGGTGGTCGATGACGCAGAGGGTGCCGAGGGGATGTCCGCTCGCGCTCCTGATGGGGATGCCAGCGTAGAAGCGTACGTGAGGCCCCTCGGTGACGAGCGGGTTGTCGTGGAAGCGCTCGTCGTTGTGCGCGTCTTCCACGACGAAGAGCTGCTCGCCGAGGATGGCGTGGGCGCAGAAGGCGAAGTCGCGCGGTGTCTCCGGCGCCTCCAGTCCGATGCGGGACTTGAACCACTGGCGATAGTGGTCGACCAGGGACACCAGGGCGATGGGGGTGTCGCACAGTTGCGAGGCCAGGCGCGTCAGGTCGTCGAAGCCGGCCTCTGGCAGCGTGTCGAGGATCTCGAGGGTATCGAGCGCCGCGAGGCGCGCTTCCTCCTGGGGATGGGGCGGGGCTGCCTTCATCGATCTTTCTCCGGGAGAGAGACTCCTAGCAGGGACATCCGGCCACGCAAGTCTCGATCTGAGACGCCATGTCCGAGGCTCGCCTGGAGGGACGGAGAGTGTCCGGAGGTGGAGGGCACATGGGGCTGGAGCGGAGCGAGGGGAACGTCAGGACTGCGGCTTGGATTCCTTCACCTCTTTCTCCTCTTCTTCCTTCTTCTTTCGCCACTCCTTCAATCTCTCGACGAGGGAGAAGGGGTGGAATGCGAGATGGTCGATGTTGCGATGATACGCCGCCAGGTAGTGCTCGCCCCCGAGTTGGATGACGGCTTGAGAGGGCCGTTCGGGCAGGTTGTAGAACCAGGCTTTCGCCTCCTCCCGCGTATTGAAGGTGGCCACCGCTGGTGGGAGGCCGTCATGCATCATTTCCTCGAGATGGTACTCGACCGAGGGAGTGCGGAGCAGCCTGCGTAGATTGATATCACGAGCGTACCCGACGACGTGGTATTCGTCAGCGATCAGCACTTGCGCCATGTGGGGCGGTTTGGGATGGTTTTTCAGCCAGACCTCCGCCTCTTCGCGCGTTGAGAACGCGGCGATTACCATTTCAGGTCCGTCGGTCCTGAGTTCCTGGCGGTAGTCTTCAAAGTCATACTGCTGACCTGTCGTGTTGATGAACCTGAGTGCCTCAGCTGCGGCGAGAAGCAACTCCTTCTCCTCTGGAGATTGAGTGTTTTCATGAATCGAGCCGAGCAGGTTCAGCGCTTCGTAGAAGAGTTTTCCGAATTCCATATGATGCCAGGGAGAGATGGGGCCCCGAACAGGGCTCGTCAGGATGCAAGAAGAGCCGCTGGAGCGAGGACGACGAGCCCCGCACCGGCGGAAACCGCGACAAAGGCGACCCCTGCGATAACGACGATGCTTCCCACCAGGATCGTTTGATGGTTGCGCTTCAACCAGTCAACCGCGTCGTTCACGGCCGAGAACTCCCGAGGTCGTCGCTCCTGTAGTTCCATGCAATCAATGTAGGGTTGCATACAACGGCGTTCACAATACTCATGCTTCCCGCCTTTGCCCCGTCCAGCCGTCACATGTCCAAATCCTCGGCCAAGAGGGCGGTTCATGCAGTCGCGGACGCACTCGCGGTTCTCCTCATCGCAGTCGCGCTGGTGGCACGACACGGGCCCGATGCGTCCATGGGGTGCACGGGCACTCGATAGCGACCTGTATCGCGAGAGGTCGAAACCCTCGGCGGGATGCCAGTCGTGGGTGACCTGACCGCTGGGCGACTCCTCGATGACGAGCACGTAGCGGGTGAGCTCCTCGACGTCAGGGGCGGCGATGTGGCGCGTGGCGCTACAGGAGACGAGCAGCAGGCAGAGGGTCGAGGTGATGAATCTTGCTGGAGCCATGTGGGTCTTCACTGGAGGGTGCGCGGGGTCCGCGGGGCGGATAGCACGCGGTGTCCACCTGGCGCGAGGTCGTGGTACTCAAAAGCCGTGGACGATCTCGACGCCCGCCGCCGTGAGCAGCACAAGCTGCGTCTCTCCTGGATGCCGTGGCTCTACTTCACGCTCAAGCCGCGCCACCGCGCCTGGGCCGAGGCCTGGCAGAAGGAGGTGCAGGACCAGCTGCGCGAGCTGGAGACGGTGGAGATCGCCGAGGGCTGCTTCATCGCCCCGGAGGCGCGGCTGTTCGCCGAGCCGGGCCGGCCCATCCGCATCGTCGGCCCCGGGGTGAGTATCGCCGCCAACGCCTTCGTCCACGGACCCGTGGTGCTCGAGGCCGGGGTGAGCCTCAACGCGCGCGTCAGCCTGGACGGTGGCGCGGGCGGCATCCACATCGGTGAGGGCAGCCGCGTCGCCACCGGCGCCACCCTTTATGCCTTCGATCACGGGCTCGCCCCGGATCGGCCCGTACGCTCCCAGCCCGTCACCTCGCGCGGCATCGTGCTCGGCAAGGATGTCTGGGTGGGCGCCAACGCGGGCATCACCGATGGCGTGCGCATTGGAGACCATGCCGTGGTGGGCATGGGCGCCGTCGTCACCCGGGACGTGCCCGCCTGGGCCATCGTCGCCGGGGTCCCCGCCCGCGTCATCGGTGATCGCCGGGAGCGCGACCGCTCCGGTGCTCCGGACGCCTCCTGGCCTCCAGTGGACGATTCCCAGGAGTAACCGCCCAACAGTTTCACGGAATTCTTTCAACTCCGGACAACCTCTCCTCCCGCGAGCGGTGGTCGAATTGACGCGCTTTCATTCCGAGGCCTTATGCTCTCGGAAAAAGAAAATGGGCCTGCTCGAAGCCGAGGGGGGAAGCGCGGGGGCCCAAGGGAGACGGATGGGGGAAGCCGTCTCCTCGCGGCCGTCCTCCCCGGGGGAAAGGAGCGCGGTTATGGTGTACCAGCAGCTGTCGCAGGCCATCGTCTTCGAGACCGAGAGCCCGGCGCCGGGTTCGCTCTCACGCATGGACATGCTGGCGCTCGCCGCGGGTCTCCGCTCGGGATTGTCGGCGGATGCGCTGCGCTACCACTTCCTGGCGGAGCAGCTGAGCGAGGTCGTCTTCCACCTCGATGCCCTGGGCACCCTCACCTTCCTGGGCCCCACCTGGACGTCGCTGACGGGGCTGGAGGTGGAGGAGGTGCTCGGCCAGCCGCTGGTGGAGATGGCGCACCCGGAGGACAGGCCGCGGGTGCAGGCCGTGCTGGATGCGCTCGCCGCGCGGGTGCAGCCCTCCTTCCGCATCGAGCTGCGGCTCCTGGCGTCCGGAGGCCCGCTGTGGGTGGAGCTGGCCGCTCACAGCTCGCCGACGGGACAGGGCGAGGTGCTGGGGACGCTGACGGACCGCACCGAGCGCCGGCAGATGCAGGCGCGCCTCCAGCAGTCGGATCAGCTGGCCACCCTGGGGATGCTCGTGCCGGGCTTCGCGCACGACATGAACAACCCGCTGGCCTTCATGCTCGCCAACCTCGACTACCTGCTGTCCAGCATGGGCGACGTGGCCGGGGCCGCCAGGCCGGAGCAGGTGGCCGAGTGGCGCGAGGCGGTCGGCGAGGTGCGCGAGGGCGCCGAGCGGATGCGGCAGCTCATCGGTCACCTGCGCAGCTTCCGGACGGACCCGAGCCAGGGGCCGGTGGACGTGAACCGGCTGCTCGACATGGTGGGGCAGATGGTCTCCAGCACGCTGCGCTCGCGGGGACGGCTGGTGCGGGACTACGGCTTGAGGGCCACGGTGGCCTGCGGCGAGGGGGTGCTGCGCCAGGCCCTCCTCAACCTCGTCCTCCACGCGGTGATGTCGCTGCCGGACCATGGGGACACGAACGCGAACGAGGTGCGCCTGGTCACCCGCGAGGATGGCGAGGGCCACGTGGTGGTGGAGGTGCACCACACCGGCGCTTGCATCCCTCCCGAGCAACTGCCGCGCGTCTTCGAGCCGCTCTTCACGCCGCGGGAGTCGAAGCCGGGCCCCTCGCTCTCTGTGTGCCATGACATCCTGCGAGGGCTGGGCGGGAGCATCTGCGTGTCTTCCTCGCCGTCCGAGGGGACCGTCTTCCGGGTGACGCTGCCCAGGGCCTCCTGAACAGGCTCATCGGCCCTGCATCGACACCCGCGCGGTCGTATACCTCTCGGCAGGGGCCATCCGGCCCTTGTTGGAGGTGTGTGTGCACTCGTTCCTCATCCGCCACGGTGTGCTCGTCCTGGCACTGCTCCTGGCACTTGCTGGCTGCGGCCATCGTGGCTCGCGGGGCGGACAGCCGGACGCCGGGCAGGCGGTGGGGCAGGGGGGGCAAGGGCTCGGTGGCACCTGCGCCGGGCAGCAGTCGTTCCTCATCGGCAGCGGCGTGTATGACATCACCGGTCCCGCCGCCGAGGTGGGGATGCTGGGCTACGTGGAGCTGGAGCAGCAGACGGCCGGCATCCACCAGCGCTTGCGCTCGCGTGCCTTCGTCATCGCCTCGCCGTGCAACGGCAAGCGCGTGGTGTTCGTGAGCGCGGACCTGGGCATGCTGTTCCAGGGGGTGAAGCAGCAGGTGGTGAAGCGGCTGCGCGACACCTACGGCGGGCTCTACTCCGACGACAACGTGCTGCTGAGCGCCACCCATACGCACAGCGGGCCGGGGGGTTATTCGCACTACGCGCTCTACAACCTGAGCACGTTCGGCTTCGTCCCTCGCAACTTCGACGTCATCGTCGAGGGCATCTACCAGTCCATCGTCCGCGCCCACGAGCACCTGGGCCCGGGCCGCATCACCCTGGCGGCGGGGGACCTGCTCGACGCGAGCCTCAACCGCTCGCCCGAGGCCTACCGCCTCAACCCGCCCGAGGAGCGCGCGCGCTACGCGTACGACACGGACAAGCGGATGACGCTGCTGCGCTTCACCAAGGACTCGGGTGTGGAGGTGGGGCTCATCGACTGGTTCGCCGTGCACGCCACCTCGATGGGGATGCAGTACCGCTACATCAGCGGCGACAACAAGGGGTACGCCTCCTATCTCTTCGAGAAGGCGAAGGGCACGCGCTATGACGCCACCGGGGACACCTTCGTGGCCGCCTTCGCGCAGAGCAACGAGGGCGATGTGACGCCCAACATCCACGGCGGCGAGGACGGGGGCGGCGAGGACGACTTCGAGAGCACGGAGCTCTCCGGGCGCAAGCAGTACGCACGCGCCGTGTCCCTCTACGAGAGCGCCATCACGCCCCTCACGGGGGGGGTGGACTACCGGCACGTGTACGTGAAGATGGATGGCGTGACGGTGTCTCCGGCCTTCACGGGAGGCCCCGAGGGGCACACCTGTCCGGCGGCCATCGGCATCTCCATGCTGGCGGGGGCCGAGGACGGGCCGGGCGTGGGACACGAGGGCGCCACCTGTGCCGCCATGCACGACGTGTGGAGCGCCTTCACCTGCACCACCACCACCACGTCCTGCCAGGCGGAGAAACCCATCGTGTTGGAGATGGGCGCGATGAAGCCCTACCCGTGGAGCCCCGAGGTGCTGCCGCTGCAACTCGTCACCGTGGGGAACGTGGCGCTGGTGGCGGTGCCCTTCGAGCTGACCACCATGGCGGGCCGCCGCCTGCGCGAGACGGTGCGGGCGCGGCTGGCCCCGGCGGGGGTGACGGAGGTGGTCATCGCCGGCCTGTCCAACGCCTACTCCGGCTACATCGCCACGCGCGAGGAGTACGCCAAACAGGAGTACGAGGGCGCCTCCACCCACTTCGGCCCGTGGACGCTGGCGGCCCTCCAGCAGGAGTTCGACGGGCTGGCCCGGGCGCTGCGCGAGGGCACGTCCGTTCCTCCGGGGCCGAAGCCGCGCGACCTGCACGAGTTGCAGAACCACCTGCGGCCCGGCGTCCTCTTCGACGACAAGCCGTTGTGGGGACGCTTCGGGGATGTCTTCGTCGACGCGCGGGAGTCCTACGCGCGCGGGGAGACGGTGCGTGTCACCTTCTGGGGCGGGCACCCGAAGAACGACCCGCACGTCCAGGGCACCTTCCTGCGCGTGCAGCGCCGCCGGGGTCTCTTCTGGGACGACGTGGCGTATGACTGGGACTGGGAGACGAAGTACACGTGGCGGCGCGGCTACTGCCTGCCCACCCTGGCGTGCTCGCACGCCATCATCGAGTGGGCCATTCCCCGCGACGCGGAGCCGGGCACCTACCGCATCGTCCACGAGGGCGACTGGAAGTCCGGCTGGGATGGGAGGGTGCGCCCCTACAAGGGCGCCTCGCGCTCCTTCACCGTGAAGTGAGCCGGCGCCGGGGCGTGGCGCTCAGCCGCAGGTGCCGTCCGCCTCGCAGAGCTTGTTGCACTTGCGGCAGGCCTCGCCGCCCTTGCCACACTTGTTCTGCGTGTTGCCTGGTTCGCAAGTATCACCCGAGCAGCAGCCCCCGCAGGAGTCCGGCGTGCACCTGCAGGAGCCGTTCACGCACGCCTGCCCCGCGCCACAGGCCGGGCCGGTGCCACACCTGCACTGCCCGTTCACGCAGCGGTCCACGTTCGTCCCGTTGCAGGCCGGCTGGGTGCCGCAGACGCAGACGCCCCGCGCATCACAGGCATTGGCGCGCGCCTCGTCACAGGCCACGCAGCTGATACCTCCCGCTCCGCACGTCTGGAAGGTGGGGCGGGTGCAGATGCCCTCGATGCAGCAGCCGTCACACTCGACGCAGAAGGTGCCGTTGCCCCCGTCCGGCGCCTTGGCCTCCAGCCGGATGGAGACGTCCACCTCGTACCCATCGCGGATCTGCGCGCTGCCCTCGCCTCGCGCCACCGTGCCGGAGTCGTTCACCCCCTCCACGTAGACCTTCGTCTGCGCGCCATTGGGGGCATTCTCCAGCAGGATGCGCAACGTCTCCCCGCTCTGCAGCAGCCGCTCCGGTTGCTCGGGAAGCAGGTGCGGGCCGAACGACGGCCCTCCCTCCACCTCGCCCCAGACGCGCACCTGGGTGAGCAGCAGCGTGGGGGTGAACTCGGTGGTGACGTAGAGCGCCGTCCCGGAGACCGTGCCGGAATCCCTGCACGCTCCCAGCAGCACCGCGCACACGAGCAACCACGCGCCGCGCCACCCGACGCGACTCCAACCCCCCCGGGTTCGAACACCTGATCCGCGCATCATGGCACACACCAGGGTATCCATCGCCCACAGCGGGAGCCGTGCTCATCCCCCGCCGCCGTCTGGAAGGAGACGTTCTCCTCCCCCGGAGTGATGGGAACCGGACACGCGCGGGGCTTCAGAGGTGTGCGAGGGCTTCCTGCGCCAGGATGGAGTGTGGTGTCGCGGACGGACGTCGCGCGGGCCGGACCCTCATCAGCATGTCCCGCAGCCGGGCGGAGGGGTTGATGAACTGGAGCCCCACACCCGGGTACATGTGCCAGGTGTGTGCCTGGGCCGAGTCCACGTGCCGCACCACCTCCGCGACGCACTCCACCTCCTCGCCGCCGAGCTGGAGCGTGAACTCGAGCCGGGTGAAGAGCGGAGGGAAGGGCTCGGCGCAGCACATGAAGAGGCCGCCGCGGCTGAGCTCGCTGCAATGCACCACCACGGAATCGGCGCCCCCGCCGCGGCGCACCCGGGCCGTCCAGGTGGGCAGGGGCGTGGGATCATTGGGCTCGGGCCGGGGCGGCGCCGCGGGAATGGGCGTGTTGACGAGCCCGCGAGGGCGCTGCACGGCGCGCGGAGGAGGGGGCCGCGAGGCGGGAGCGGAGCGCACGGCGGCGAGCAGGGCCCGCTTGAAGTCGAGCGCGGTGGTGAAGCGCTCCGCCGGGTTGCGGGCCAGGGCGCGCAGCAGTGTCTGGGAGAGCGCCTCCGGCACCGTGGGCACCAGCGTATGCGGGGGGCGCAGGGGGGGCAGCGGTTCCGGTGAGAGCACCAGCTCCGCGAGCTGCCCTCGGGGGTAGGGGAGCTGTCCGGTGAGGAGCAGGTAGCCCGTCACCCCCAGCGCGTAGAGGTCCGAGCGCCCATCCACGGGCTGACCGCTCCACTGCTCCGGGGCCATGTACGCGGGAGTGCCGAACACCTGCCCGGCCATCGTCTGCTCCTGGCCGGTGTCGCGCAGCGCCTTGGCCACGCCGAAGTCGAGCACCTTGAGGGCGGGGCGCTCCCCCGGGCGCTCCACCATGAGGAGGTTGTCCGGCTTCAGGTCCCGGTGCACCACGCCGCTGCGGTGGACGGCCTCCAGCGCGTCACAGGCCTGGGCGAGCAGCCAGGCCAACAGCCCCGGCTCCATGGGGCGCGGCAGCCGCGACAGGGGCTGGCCCTCCAGGTACTCCATGACGAAGTAGTGCAGCCCATCCTCCGACTCATTGATGTCGAAGATGCGGACGATGTTGGGGTGGCCGATGAGGTTCACCGTGCGCGCCTCGGCGTAGAAGCGCGCGCGCAGCCGGGCATCCCGCGCCAGGTGCGGGTGCAGCACCTTCACCGCCACCCGCGCCCCGATGAGCGTCTGCTCCGCCAGGTACACCGTCCCCATGCCACCACTGCCCAGCAGGCGCGTCAGCCGGTAGTGCCCCAGTGTGTGGCCCCGCAGGTCCACCACCGGCGGCCGTCCCGCGAAGACGGGGCGCGGTACCGGACTCGCGAGCTCGGAGCCGGAGCAGGTGACCTGCTGGTCGCACGGGAGACTCGCGGGGTGTTCTGACGAACAGTGCTCGCAGTGCATGGGGACCGGTTCGGAGTGATGGATGAAAGGCAGTGAATGACCTGCAAGGGCCATGCTGCGTTCCGTGATGGACGGGAGGCGGGAATCCGCGTGCTTGCAATGCCCACCACCACACGTCCGCGCGGAGATTCTCCTGCCGGGTGCTCAATTCGTTCAGTCGGACACGAGGGGATTGATCAAAACTTCCACATCTCCCGGGTTTGGTTGGATCTTCTGAGAGGTCATACACGTGGTGGTCATCGTGATGGGAGTGTCCGGGGCGGGGAAGACGACGGTGGGGCAGCGGCTCGCCGCGGCGCTCGGGTGCGGTTTCCGGGACGCGGATGAGTTCCACTCACGCGAGAACATCGCGAAGATGGCCGCGGGCATTCCGCTCACGGACGAGGACCGGGCGCCCTGGCTGGAGGCACTGCGGGACATCGTCCGGAGCGCGCTGGAGTCGGGGGAGGACCTGGTGCTGGCGTGCTCGGCGCTCAAGCGCTCCTACCGGGAGCTGTTGACGGTGGACGCGGGGCGGCAGCGGTGGGTGTACCTGTGGGCGCCGCGCGAGGTGCTCGCCGAGCGGCTGGCGCGGCGGCGGGGCCACTACATGCCGAGGACGCTGCTCGACAGCCAGCTGGCGACGCTGGAGCCGCCCGAGGGCGCGATGGCGGTGGACGTCTCTCCGGAGCCGGACGTGGTGGTGGCCACCATCCTCCAGGGCCTGGGACTTCAGCGGTCTTCCTGACGGAACGCGGGCCAGACGAAGGGCGTCACCGTCCAGCGCTCGCGCAGACGTGCTTCCAGCGTCTCGAGGGTGCGGGCGAGTCCCGGGAAGCCATCGGCGGGCACGAGCAGGGCCCGGCTGCGCGCCAGGTGGTGCAGCAGGGCGGTGCGCGCGGAGAAGCCCGGAGCCCAGTCCCGGTCCTCCTCGAGCACCCGCGGGTGGAGCCACTGGAAGAGGTTCACCGTGCGCGCCAGCGCCACCGTGGCGCGGGCCCGGGCCCAGTGCGAGTCCACCTGGGCCGCCTCGCAGTCGGCCGACAGGGTGATGCGGTAGGTGATGTCCGCGCGAGAGACGAGCTCGTCGGGGAACGGCACGCTGACGAGCCACATGAGCGCGTCGTACATGGCGTGACGCATGCCCGCGTACTCGAAGTCGAGCAGGCGAGGGCCGCTGGGGGTGAAGAGGACGTTGCTCGGCGCCATGTCTCCATGGGTGAAGGAGAGGAAGGGGCCCGGGTCCGCGAGCGCACGCGCCACCGCCTCCAGGTCCTCGCTCAGGCCCGGCGCGGCCTTGACGTCCACCGCGGTGAGCCAGCGCAGCAGCCGCCCCTCGTGGTCGAGCAGGAAGCGCGCGTTCTCCACCCGCACCCGCTCGTGCCGGGGAGGCAGTGCCTGGCGGACGAGCTCGTACTCGGACTGCGAGCCCAGCGTCCGGGCGTGGAGCTGGCCGGTGAGGCGCGCGGTGGCCATCAATCCCGCGTTGGCCGCGCGCGCGTCCTCTCCGCGCAGCAGGGCCTCCAGCGTGGGCCCGCGCCCGAGGTCCTCCATGACGAAGAGGCGCGCGTCCACGTCGCCCGCGAGGAAGCGGGGGCCCGTCTCCATGCCACGGCGGGTGAGGAACTCCGCGCCGGCCCAGTCGTCGAGCCCGCATGTCAGGTCGTCCCGGAAGTGCTTGAGGACGACGGCCGGCACCGGGCCGCCGCGCACCTGGGCGCGCACCACCACGCTGCGGGTCTCCGCCTTGAGGAGCTCGGGCCCGCTGAGCAGCACCGGACGGTTCCAGGCCGCCGACAGCGCGCGCGCTCCGTCCGCCAGCAGTTGGGTCAGGTCGGGTGTGCTCAGGACTGGCGCTCCACCGTCGCGCCCAGCCTCCCGAGCAGCTCGCGGTACCAGGTGAAGGTCTGCTCCGTGCGTCCCGGCAGGGCCTGGGTGCCCCACAGCACGGTGAGGGTGCGGCGCGTGTCGCCCTGGGTCTTGGTGCGCTGCGCGTCCTTCACCGCGTTGGAGCAGGGGCCCTCCGCGTCGAAGAGGCACAGCAGGCCTCCCAGGTCGATGGTCTGCCCCGAGGCGTTGAAGACGTACGAGGCCCCCTCGGGCGCGATGCCCAGGCGCAGCGGGGGCCGGGCCCGGTCCAGGTCCACCACGCTGATGGGCAGCCCGCTGTGCAGGGACACCGCGTTGCACGCGTCCACCGCGGCGTTGATGGAGCCGAGCGTCCCGTCTCCCGCCGCCCGCACCAGGTACTCCGAGGCCGGCTTGCCCCGGCCCGTGGGCTTGTAGCCGCCATGACGCAACAGGTCGCGTACCGCGCCGCGCACGGCGTCATCGGCGCGCAGGGGCGCCGGGGCATCCAGCTTCAGCAGCGCCACCAGCCACTCGGGCGAGGGGCTGGCGGACAGAGGGGACGGGAAGGTGGCCGTGAAGACCACCGGGTCCAACAGGGGATGGGGATCGACGGTGAGCACGGCCGGCGTTCTACTCGAAAAGTCGGGTGGCCATGCGCTGCATCTTCCTCACCTTCTCCGTGTACGGCGGGAACATGGTGCGCAGGAAGGACAGGGGCCCCTGGCGCAGCACCGCCCGCTCGTGGCTGAAGGTGCGGAAGCCGAACTCGCCGTGGTAGTTGCCCACGCCGCTCTCGCCGATGCCGCCGAAGGGCAGGTCCGCGTTGCTGAAGTGCACCACCGTGGTGTTCACGCACGTGCCGCCCGCGGACGTCTCCGCCAGCAGCCGGTCGATGTTCTGCCGGTCGTGGCTGAAGATGTACATGGCCAGGGGCTTGGTGCCCTCTCGAATCTGCCGCACCGCCTCGTCCAGCCGCTGGTAGCGCAGCACCGGCAGCACCGGGCCGAAGATCTCCTCCTCCATGATGGGCGACTCCGGCTTCACGTCCGCCAGCACCGTGGGGGCGATGTAGCGGCTGGTGGGGTCCACCGTGCCTCCCTCCACCACGCGCACCCCGCTGGCCACCGAGCGCTCCAGCAGCTTGTTGACCCGGTTGAACTGCCCGTCATCCACCATGCGGCAGAAGTCCGGCGTGGCCTTCCGCGCCTCCTCCGTCGTGCCGTAGAAGCGCGCGAGCGTCTGGCCCAGCTTCGAGAGGAACTCCGCCTCCTTCGACGCGTGCACCATCACGTAGTCCGGCGCCACGCACGTCTGCCCGCCGTTGAGGAACTTGCCGAAGGCGATGCGCTCGGCCGCGGTGTCGATGTCCGCCGTCTCGTCCACCACGGCGGGCGACTTGCCGCCCAGCTCCAGCGTCACCCCGGCCAGGAACTTCGCCGCCGCCTCCATCACCTTGCGCCCCACTTTCGGGCCGCCGGTGAAGAAGAAGTGGTCGAAGGGCAGCTCCAGCAGCGCCTGGCTCACCTCCGGCCCGCCCAGCGCCACCGTCACCTCGGACGGGTCGAACACGTCGCGGATGAGCTGGTCGATGAGGGCCGCGGTGTGCGGCGTCTTCTCGCTGGGCTTGAGCAGCGCGCAGTTGCCCGCGGCCACCGCCGCCACCAGCGGGGCGATGAGCAGCTGGAAGGGGTAGTTCCACGGCGAGATGATGAGCACCACGCCCTTGGCCTCGTAGCGCACCTCGCTGCGCGTGCCGGTGAGCAGCACGGGCGTGCCCACCTTGCGCGGCTTCATCCACTTCGCCAGGTTCTTGACGATGTGGTCGATCTCCGTGAGCGCCATGAGGATTTCGGTCGTCTCCACCTCGGCGGCCGGCTTGCGGAAGTCCGCGTGGATGGCCCGATAGATGGCCTCGCGCCGCTCGACGATGGCGCGCCGCAGCTTCTCCAGCCGCTCGATGCGCTCGCGGGCGGTCGTCCTCGACATCTCCCAGCGCCGGGCCCGCAGGCGCTCGAAGGCTTCCTGGAAGGGGTTCTTCCGGGCCTGCTCATCCATGCTCACCATGCGCATCGCTTCGTCTCCTCGGATACCGCTGTCCGCCTTCGGTTCCACCGCTCCCGGGCTCTACGTCATCCTGTATCGACCCGGCCCGGGCGGGGCGATGGGAATGTTCACGGCTGGTCAGCGCGCTTCCAGCCCGCGCAGCAGGGTGGTGAGCGAGTCCGTCAGCTCCCGGGTGAAGTCCACCCGCAGGGGCTCCAGGTGCGGGGCGGCCTCGTGGACCGCGCGGGCCACGGGCGCCAGGTCCGCCATCTGCCGCAGGCCCGTCACCAGGGCGTGCACCTGGAGGAAGAAGCGCACGCCCTCTCCCTCCTTCAGGAAGGACAGCCGCTTCTCCACCAGTGCCCCCGCCCGCACCACCGCCTCCAGCAACCGCTCCTTGAAGCCGCGCACCTGCTCCTCGGTGACGTTCTGCTCCAGCACCGTCTGCAGCCGTGCCAGCAGCCGCGTGAGCGACTCCTCTCCCTCCAGCGACTCCGCCAGCACGCGCGCCACCCGCGCCCCCGTCCACCGGCCCTCGCCTCGCGACAGCGTCTCCTCCACCCGCGCGAACCAGGCGAAGAGCCGCTCCTCCAGCAGCGCCAGGAAGAGCGCCTCCTTCGTGGGGAAGTAGAGGAACACCGTCCCCTTGGCCAGCTGGGCCCGCTCCGCCACGTCCGCCATCTTCACCTCGGCGTACGAGCTGCCCTGGTAGAGCGCCATCGCCGCGTCCAGTAACTGCCGCCGCCGCGCCTCCTTGTCCTCTTCCTTCCGCGCACGCTGTGGCATCACGCGCTTCGCGTCGTTGCTGACCATGAGTCATCAATTAAGTGGGGCCGGATCGGCTGTCAAGTGACCCGGGGTCATCATCCCTGGTGCCGAGGGAACCTCGCGCCAGTCCGCTCGGTGTGCGAGCATGTGTGCATGCGGCCCATTGAAGCGGAGCTCCTCGACGGTGGTGCGCTGTACCGGGAGGTGGTGCTGGGCAAGCTGGCGCATGCGCGCGAGTCGGTGTGGATCGCGACGGCGAACGTGAAGGCCATGTACGTGGAGCAGGCGGGGCGCTTCGTCCCGCTGCTGCAGGTGCTGGATGGGCTGGCGGCGCGCGGGGTGTCGCTGCGGCTGCTGCACGCGGAGCTGCCCAGCCGGCCCTTCCGGGCGGAGTTCGACAAGCGCTCGCGGCTGGTGAAGGGAGGGCTGGAGCTGAAGGTGTGCCCGCGCGTGCACTTCAAGGCGGTGCTGGTGGATGGGGCGTGGGCCTACCTGGGCAGCGCCAACCTCACCGGGGCGGGGCTGGGTGCCAAGGGCGAGGACGTGCGCAACTTCGAGCTGGGCTTCGTCACCGAGGACTTCGACGTCATCGACCGGACGACGGCCCTCTTCGAGTCGGTGTGGAGCGGGGCGGAGTGCCGGGGCTGCCGGCTGCGCGCGGTGTGTCCGGACCCCATCCTGCCCGCGGGCGCGGGGGCGGCGAAGGCGAAGAAGGGCGCTTCCAACGGCATCCGCCTGGGCAAGGCGCGGCGCCTGGGGCGCGGGTGAAGCACTCCGCGTCTCCGGGTTGTCCGGGATGTTACAGTCGGCCTCCGAAATGACCGATGACCCCTCCGAGCTGCAGGCCCTGCGTCGGGTGAAGAGGAAGAGCTACTTCGTCTGCGCGGCCGTCTTCCTCGGGGGCGTCTCCCTGCATTGGGTGCAGCTGGGGACCTTCGTGCCGGCGCTCGCGCTGCTCAACGTCGCGTGGAGCGCGAGCTTCGTCTGCATCGGCCTGGCGGTGGGGGCGGGATGGATTCCCGTGCGGTGGTCGGCCGTGTGGGGCGCGTCCGTCAGCCTGGTGGTGGTGACGGTGTACCTGCACCTCACCGGGGGGCCCTCGAGCATCTACTTCCCGATGCTGTGCACGCTGCCCCTGTTCACCGCCATGTTCAGCCCGAACAGCCGGGGGCCCACGTGGCTGGCGAGCGTGGCGACGCTGGGGGCGGTGGCCGTGCTGGACGTGCTGTCCGGCATGTCGCCGCGGGTGATGCTGGTGCAGCTGTGGGGCTTCTCCCTGCTCGGAGTGATGGCCGCCTACGGGGCGCGGACGTACCGGCGCATGCGGGAGGCGGAGAAGGCGGCGCAGCAGGAGATGGTGGTGGCGCAGCGGGAGATGCTGTTGGCGCAGCGGGAGATGCTGGCGGCCCTGGAGCAGCTCGCGGAGAGCGAGCGGCTGCGCAGACGCGCCGAGGTGGAGCGCGCCGAGGTGGAGCGCCTGGTGGTGGTGGGGCAGCTGGCCTCCGGGGTGGCCCACGAGGTGAACAACCCGCTGGCCTTCGTGAAGTCCAACCTGTGCTTCATCCAGCAGGAGGTGCTGCGCGAGGACGGGCCGCTGGACCGCGCGGAGCTGCGCGACGTGCTCGCCGAGACGCAGGAGGGCGTGATGCGCATCCAGCAGATCGTGAAGGACCTGCGGCGCTTCTCGCGCGAGGGGGATGGGGGCGAGGCGGAGGGCCGGCCGGAGGCGGCCATGCACGAGGCCCAGCGGCTGGCCTCGGTGCGCCTGCGCGGCCTGGGTGAGGTGTCGCTGGAGATTCCACCGGGACTGCCGGCGGTGCGGCTGGGGCAGCGGCAGCTGGTGCAGGTGCTGGTGAACCTGCTGCTGAACGCGGCGGACGCGGTGGAGACGGCGGTGCCCGCGCGCCGGGCCCACATCCTGATGAAGGCATGGCGGGTGGAGGGTGGGGTGCGGTTGGAGGTGGAGGACAATGGCCCGGGCATTGCCCCGGAGCTGCTGCAGCGAATCTTCGAGCCCTTCTTCACCACCAGGCCACCGGGGGATGGGACGGGGCTGGGGCTGGCCCTGTGCCGCGAGTACGTGTCGCGGGTGGGGGGCTCCCTGGTGGCGGAGAACCGCGCCGAGGGTGGCGCCCGCCTGGTCCTGGTGCTGCCCGCAGTGCCGGCGCTCACCTCGGCGGCGGCCTGAGGGCACGGGCGGCTGGTGGAGTGTCCACGAAGTTCGTGGACAGAGTCGTGTTGCGCATGCTCCCTCTCCCTCTGGGAGAGGGCGGGGGTGAGGGTCGTCACCCTCGTGTTCCTCACCGGGCTTGCATCGCGGCACGCAACTGCCCCCTCGCTGTCCTCTGTGAGCTCCCATGGGGGCATGCGCTCCAGGGGGAAGACCCTCACCCTAGCCCTCTCCCAGAGGGAGAGGGGACATCCACGGGCCCTCGGACTCTGTCCAAGGACTTCGTGGACACTCCACTAGAGCGTGTTGCGGTGCCGGGCCCGCCAGGAACTGGGGGACTCCCCCGTCATCTTGCGGAACAGGCTGCTGAAGTGCTGGAGCGACGCGCACCCCACCTCCACGGCCACCGCGGTGAGCTTGGCGTCGCTCCCCAGCAGGAGCGACTGCGCGGTGCGCACCTGCACGGTGTTGAGCTCGGTCTGGAAGGAAGTGCCGGCCTCGCGCAGGCGCCGCTGGAGGGTGCGCTCGGACATGCCCAGCTCGCGGGCGATCTCCGCGAGGTTGGCGCCCACCAGCCGGTTGCGCAGCACCCGGTGCAGCTCGCCGAGCACCGGGGACTGTCCCATGACCTGCATCACCAGGTCGTTCAGCTCGTTCATCAGCGACTGGGCCTCGTCCAGGGGACGGCCCAGCCAGGCGAGTGCCTCGAGGGGCTCGGCGAAGGCGCGGGTGGGGTAGCCGGAGCTGACGAGGCTGTAGAAGCCGCCCACCACCGCGCCCGTCATGCCCTCGGGGCGCAGCAGGGCCTGACGCTTCACCGTCTGGGAGAAGCCGTTGATGCGCGGCACCATGTACTTCACCAGCACGGACAGGCCGTTGGCGTCCGGGGCCTCCACCCGGCGCGTGTCCACCAGCGACACATGGGGGAGCGCCGGGGCCAGCTCCACGTCCAGCACCTGGGTGAGCCGTTGGATCTGCGTCTCCCCCGGCCTTCCCCACAGGGTGAACCCGCACAGCTCGGGCGATGCATACCAATGGAGGAAGTTCTCCCCCGCGAGGTAGTGACCGATGGGTTCTCGGAGGTAGTCGTCGAGTCCTGCTGCGGGGCGCACGGTGCGGCAGCATAGCGCCTGACGAGCCGCGCCACCCATGTGGGATGGAGGGAGGTCCACCAGGCGACCGATCCAGGTGCTCGGACGGGTGACCTCCCTTGGACCGGGCTCAGTCCTCGCGGCGCAGCGTGGCGGCCACCAGGGACAGGGCCCGGAGCTGGGTGGGATTGAGCTTGCGGACGTGCCGCATCAACCGCCGCATCTGGGGCCCCTCCTGCACCGGCGGTGGGATGGGCACCTCGGCCCAGGCGGGCGTCTGGGGGGAGTCGAGCGCCAGCAGCGCATCCGCGGGCAGGTGCAGGGCGAGACACAGCCGCCGCAGGGTGGGGACGCTGGGCATCAGCAGCCCGCGTTCCAACCGGCCGTAGACCTCGGTGGCCACGCCGATGCGCTCGGCCACGTCCGCCTGGGTCAGCCCCGCGCGCTGCCGGGCCTCTCGGGCCGAATCTCCCAGGGCCTTGGCCAGCTTCTGCTTGGCTTCTCTCCTTCCCCGGGGCGCGCCGGCCTGGGGGACTGCCTCCTTGCCCCGCGTGGCGCGCCGGGAGGTGGAGGACGACTGCTCGGGGGGGACTGGAAAAGTAGTCTTCGACGCCATGTTTCCTCTTGGCTCCGTCCTGACTCACGTCCTGACTCATGAGGTTATATGACTTATTGAGTCATGTGTCAGCGGATAACTTTTGAAGTCGGTTGCGAGGAGGAACCTCGCGCGTCCCGTGTCCGGACCCGCAATGTCATCCATTCCAAGGAGGCGGGCGCCCGCTCCGCCTCTCGCCGCGAGGCCGCGAGCGCCCGGAGGCCCGAGAAATCGGCCCCGGCGCGATTGTCAATCCCCCAGGTGGGCCGAGACGGAAAAGTCCCAACCATTTCAGGGGTTTACCTCTCACGACGGTCTGACATATGGTGGCGCCCTCCCGGAGGTTCCCGGGTACCGGAGTCCCCTGCGTTCCCAGGCGCGGGGCTCCCGGTGTGCCGCGGGTTTTGGAGAGGGCTGATCAGGCCGTGAGCGACGAGCGTCCGGACGCGCTGCTCAAGAGCGCACTCGAAAAGATCGTCTACTTCGAGGCCCGTGCCGAGCAGCTGCACCACGAGCTGACGTCCACGCGCGAGGAGCTGGAGCACCTGCGGCGCGAGCTGACCCACTCGGAACAGCGCGAGCTGGCCCTGCGACGCGAGGTGGCGGAGCTGGAGGTGCGGGTGGGCCGCATGAGCGCCGAGCGCGAGGAGCTCACGCGCCTGAACCAGGCCCTGCGCACCGAGCGCAGCCAGCTGCTCGGCAAGCTGCTGGAGGCCAGCCGCATCCGCACCTCGGACCGGCGCGAGCGCGACGAGGACGAGGAGGACGACCTGGGCATCGACCTGGCCTCGTTCATCTCGCAGCTGCGCAGCGAGGCGCTCGGCCGCCCGGTGGTGGCCGCGCCCCAGTTCCCCTGGCCCTCGCAGGCCGAGGCGGAGCAGGCCCCCGCGCTCGCGGTGGTGGGGGCGTCCGCGGCCGGGGCGAATGTCTCGCCGGTGGTGCAGCACGCTCAGCGCCTCATGCTGGAGGGACGGCTGGCGGTGAGCCCCGGGCAGATGGCGGAGCTCGGCGGTGGCAGTGACGAGACCCTCTTCGGTTTCTCCGTGCGCGAGCTGTCGGCGCCGGATGCGACCTCGCGCGTGCGAGCCGCCGAGCGCCTCAAGGCCCTGGGCCAGCCGGCCGCGGCGCCCGCGCTCGCCACCGCGCTGCACGCGGAGACGGACCCCACCGTCCAGGTGGCCCTGCTGGCCGCCTTCTCCGAGGTGGGCAAGGAGCAGGGGGCCTCGGTGGTGTCGCCCCTGCTGGCCTCCTCCGTCCCCGAGGTGCGCATCGCCGCCCTCAAGGCGCTGCTCTCCCTGTCTCCGCTGGAGGCCGCGCCGCACCTCGCCCAGGCCGTGAAGGATCCGGATCGCTCCGTGCGCCGGCGTGCCTCGCTGCTGGCGCTCGGGCTGGAGGGGGAGGGCGCCCGGCGTCTCGGCGAGGAGGCCATCCACGACCCGGACGCCGAGGTGCGCAGCCTCGCCGCCCTGGCACTCGGGGCCGGCAGCGGGGAGTCCGCCCGGTCGATGTTGCTGGAGGCGCTCAAGGACTCCGAGGTGCGCGTGCGCCGCGCCGCCGCGCAGAGCCTCTCGCGCATCCTCGGCCAGGATGTCTCCGCCGTGGTGGACATGGACGAGGGCCGGCGCCGCCGGGAGATCCGCCGGCTCGCCGGGCTCCCCGTGCAGCCGGTGCGCGCCTCGCTCGTCCCGAAGGCTCCGCCGCCCGTGCGCGCCCCCGAGCCCGCTCCGGCCCCCGCCCCGGCTCCCGTGGCGGCCGCCCGCGCGCCGGTCCCCGTGGCCCCGCCCGCTCCGGCCCCGGCCGCGCGCCCCGAGCCCGCTCCGTCTCCGAGCCACCGCGCGCCGGTGCCCACCGCCGCACCGGTGCGGAGCGCGGCCCAGGCCGTCCGCACGGCCGCCACTCCCGCGGCGCCCAGGCAGGCGGTGGCCCAGCCCGCGTCGCGTGCCGCCATCCGCCCGGCGGCCTCTCCCGTGGAGGCCCTGTGCGGTCCCTTGATGTCGGAGATTCGCGCGGCCATCCGGGGCCGCTCGCTCGGGGAGCTGGCGTCGGGTATCTCCGCGTCCGCGGAGGTGGCCGAGGAAGCGCTCGCCTTGCTGGTGGCCAGGGGAGCGATCGTACGGCGAGGTCACAAATACTTCGCCGCTTGAGGCAAGGTATGCGCCCTTAAGGGTTCGACGAAGGGTTCTCCATGGATGCGCCGACTTACAGCACCAAGCAGGTCGCCGAGATGCTCGGCCTGCCGCAGAAATCCATCGCCTCGGTGCTGAAGCAGGACAGCTACACCGGCACGGAGGTGTGGGCGCTGCGGGCGCAGCTCGGCGCGTACCCGCCGCCGCTCGGCCGGCGCAAGCAGCTCTTCCTCAACTTCAAGGGCGGTACGGGCAAGACGTCCCTGTCCACCTCCTATGCCTGGCGCCTGGCGGAGCTGGGCCACACCGTCCTCATCGTCGACCTCGACAGCCAGGGCCACGCCACCAAGTGCCTGGGCTTCGAGGGCGAGGACTTCGACAAGACGCTCCTCAACGTGCTGGTGCGCAAGTCACCCATGTCGGAGGTCATCCAGAAGTCCTCCCTGCCCAACCTGCACTTCGTCCCCTCCAATCTCACCATGTCCACGGTGGACCTGGCGCTGATGCCCATGGCGGGACGCGAGTTCAAGCTGCGCAACGCCCTCAAGGAAGTGGAGGCCCAGTACGACGTCATCGTCTTCGACGCGCCGCCGTCCTTCGGGCTGCTCAACCTCAACGCGCTGATGGCGGCCAACGACCTGTTCGTTCCGGTGCTGGCCGACTTCCTCTCCTTCCACGGCCTCAAGCTGCTCTTCGAGACGGTGCAGAGCCTGGAGGAGGACCTCAACCACGTGCTGGACCACGTGTTCATCGTGGTGAACTCCTTCAACGCCACCTTCAAGCTGGCCAAGGAGGCGCTGGAGGCGCTGCAGACGCACTACCCGGAGTACCTGCTGCCGACGATCATCCGGCAGTGCACGAAGTTCGCGCAGGCCTCGAGCGAGGGCCGGCCCGTCTTCGTGGCGGACCCGTCCTCCAAGGGGGCCACCGACATCGAGGCCCTCATCCAGAACGTACTTCCGCGCTTGCGAGCGAACGCGGCTCCCGGTAGCGATACCGGTGCGCAGCAGGCCGGTTGACGTCCACCTTTCCGCTCTCGAGCCCGTCCATGAAGAAGGCCTTCGAACAGAACGTGTCCCGCGCCAAGCCGCGCCTCCGCCTGGGGGCGTTCACTGGTGTTGTCGACCCCGCCGCGCCCGACGAGGCGCAGGAGCCCGAGGCGCAGGTGCAGGCGCCCGAGCAGGACCAGGCTCCGGAGCAGGCCATGGAGCCGGAGCAGGCGCGCGCTCCCGAGCCGCCGCCCCCGGCTCCCGCCAACGACCTGTCCACCGAGGTGCGTGCCCGCATCGAGCGCGCTCGCGCGCCGCGCCCCACCGCCTCCGAGGCCCTGGACGCCGCGCTGCGCGCGCCCTCGGTCCAGGCGCCCCATCAGGCGGTGGAGGTGGCCGCTCCGGTGGCCCATGCGGAGCCACCCGAGCACGAGGTGGAGGTGCAGACGCCAGCCCCGCCCCGCGAGGAGCTGGACTCCCACGCCCGCCGCGAGCGGCTGAAGGAGCGCCTCAAGGCGGTGCGGGAGAACCCGCGTCCGGAGCCCCTGCCGGCCAGCGTGGCCGAGGCGGGCCTGCGCGCGGTGGAGCGCATCTCCGCGCTGCAGGCGGAGCTCACCAAGGTGAAGGCGCTCAACCTCTCGCTCACGCAGGAGCTGGAGGTGTCGCGCCGCCAGGCGGAGAAGGCCACCGAGGAGGCCCGCCTGCGCATGGACGAGGCGCGCCGGCTGGCCACCGACATGGAAGGCCGGGTGAAGCTGCTGGCCGACCTCGAGCGCGAGCTGGCGGCGCTGGAGGGCGAGCGTGACGAGGCCCTGCTGTCGTTGCAGGAGGCGCGTCAGGCCATGCAGGCCGCGGCCCAGGAGCGCATGACGCTGGAGGCCGCCGTCGCCGAGGCCAAGAAGGCCCTGGCCGACAGCCTCTCCGAGGAGGAGCGGCTCGCCGGCGAGCTG
The DNA here is from genome assembly GCF_016887565.1 of Archangium violaceum. Lineage (NCBI taxonomy): Bacteria > Pseudomonadati > Myxococcota > Myxococcia > Myxococcales > Archangiaceae > Archangium > Archangium violaceum. Next base: position 11,610,474 of record NZ_CP069396.1, on the reverse strand, counting down.
GAGGTGGCCAAGGACGATGCCTCGGCGCTGCGCCGCGCGGTGGACGCGCTCCAGGGCGAGCGGGACGTGCTGGCCCAGCAGGTGGCCTCGCTCACCGCCGAGCGCGCCGAGCTGCTCGAGGCCCGTAAGGCGCTCGAGGCCGTGCACCGCGCCCTCAGCCACGCAGTGGTGCGCTGACCTCTCGCGACTCCCTCCCGCCGTGCCCTTGAAAGCCCGCCTGGGTCCATGAGACCTGGCGGGCTTCGTCGTGTCTGGTGGTTCGTGCAGCGTCCGGGCAGCCGAGCCAACGCCATCCTCACCGCCTTCCGGGCGGAGACGGTGGGCCGCGTTGCCGTCCCTGGATGTGCGTCTGAGCTTTACCGGCGAACCCGGGGGGCCTGGAGTCCTTCCGGCCGGCCGTGCTCCCCGAGCGACACATAAAGGAGTCTTACGTGGCCCTGGACCTCTTCAAGGAGAAGGGTGTCTCGCTGGATCGTCAGGTCTTCACCTGGAAGGATCTCACGCGGCGCACCTACAGCAAGCTGGACGACGACGCCTTCACGCGGGTGCGCGTCATCCTGATGAACGGCATCGAATCGGAAGCGCTGCGCTTCAGCCACGCCTGCGCGCGAATGAACCGGCAGCTGCGCGAGCCACTTGCCATCATCCGCCGTGTGGAGCAGCACCAGCAGACGCTGGTCAACTGGATGAATCCGCCGGACCAGTCTCCCCTGGAGACCACCATCGGCTTCGAGCAGGTGGCCATCGAGGTGACGGCGAGCGTGGCCCAGCACGAGCCGGATCCCTACCTCGCCCAGGCGTACCGCTTCGGCATGCTGGAGGACTTCGACCACCTGTACCGCTACTCGGCGTTGTACGACCGGTTGGAGGGGAAGGATCCGAACTACCTCGTCCAGAGCTACTCGGACATCATCCCCGGGCGGCCCACCTCCATCGAGCACCGCCACCCGCTGGACGACGTGCGGCGGCCCTATGACAGGCGCACGGCCGATCCGCTCTCGAAGATCCACGCCATCACCATCACCGGGGCCGAGCACCAGACGCACGACTTCTACATGACGATCGGGCCCATGTTCACCGACCCGGTGGCGCGCCAGCTCTACGCGGAGATCGCCTCCATCGAGGAGCAGCACGTCACGCAGTACGAGTCGCTGAGCGATCCGGACGAGTCGTGGCTGGAGAAGTGGCTGCTGCACGAGGCCGTCGAGGTCTACAACTACTACAGCTGCCTGCACTACGAGTCGAACCCGCGCATCAAGGAAGTGTGGCAGCGGTTCGTGGACTACGAGCTGGGGCACCTGCACTACGTGATGGAGCTCTTCCAGCGGTTGGAGGGGAGGGATCCGGCGGAGGTGCTGCCCAGGGAGCTGCCGGAGCCCATCCGGTACGACAGCCACCGCGAGTTCGTGCGCCAGGTGCTGCGCGCCGAGGTGGGTCTGAGCGCCAAGGGCACCGAGTTCGTGCCGCGCTCCGAGGAGTCCGAGCGGACGCTGCGCTACCGCCAGCAGCTCAATTCGGAGGGCTCGCCGACGGAGATCGCCGCCGCGGGCTACCACTGGCGTCCGGGCACCGAGCTGTCCGATGAGGCCGAGCGTGTGCCCACGTTGGCCGACGGGAGGATCCAGTAATGGAGCGCAAAGCGAGCGAGATGGGGATGAACCGGACGGGTATCAAGACCTCTCCGGTGCACAGCAAGAAGGCCATCGAGGGCGCCGAGAAGGCGCAGCCGAGCAGCCCGGGAGATGCCAGTGGCATCTGGAAGGTGCGCGAGGAGTTCGCGCGGGAGCAGGCGGGATTGGGCTCCGTGCCGCCTCCGGCGAGCCTGAAGGGGATGGCCAAGACGGCGGTGGACATGCTGAAGGGTGGCCGGTCCACGGTCTTCATGGACAAGCTGGGCCAGCGTGCCGGCTTCGAGCGCACGGGGGTGCGGATCTACGAGGCGGCCCTGTCCAAGCTGGACGTGTTCGGCACGTGGGAGGGAGGGCCCTCGCGGGAGCAGCTGGAGAAGATCCGCCTGGATGAGCTGTCGCACTTCGCGCTGGTGAAGCGGTCCATCGAGAAGCTGGGAGGAGACCCCACGGCGCTCACGCCCGCGGCGGACCTGCAGGCGAACCTGTCGGAAGGAGTGCCCAAGGTGCTGGTGGATCCGCGCGTCAATCTGCTGCAGTCGCTGGAGGGGCTGCTGACGGCGGAGCTGGTGGACAACGCGAGCTGGGAGCTGCTCATCCAGCTGGCGCGAGAGCTGGGGCACAACGACCTGGCGGACGACTTCCAGCGGGCGCTGGACGTGGAGCAGGAGCACCTGGCGCTGGTGCGCAACTGGCTGGCGGCGGGGACGCGGCTGGAGGCGAGAGTCGGTGAGGAAGCCGCGGGAGCCCCGGTCTAGCCGTCGTCGCCCCCTCTCCCTCTGGGAGAGGGCTGGGGTGAGGGTCTTCCCTCGAGGAAAAGATCAGCTCGGCTCCAGGAGGAAGGCGACTTCCTCCGGAGCCGGTTCCAGTCCGAACACGCCTGGAGGCGGAGATGAAGCAGGAGCAGTACGACCCGAACAGTCCATCCCTCACGACCCTGAAGAACCCCTCCCTGCGCACGGAATCACTTGCTGCCCTGGGAGCCTTCGGAGTGCTCACCACGGGTGCGGCGGTGCTGGGAGCGCGAGCCTCGAGCAGCTCGCAGCTCTGGTATCGCCGGTTGCGCAAACCGTCCTTCCAACCACCCTCGTGGGTTTTCGGGCCGGTGTGGACGGCGCTGTACGGGCTGATGTCCTTCTCGGCGTGGAGGGTGTGGAACGGGCCGGCGGGCCGCAAGCGCTCCTGGGCGCTCATGCTCTGGGGGGTGCAGCTCGGCTTCAACGCGCTCTGGTCGCCGCTCTTCTTCGGCAAGCACCGCCAGAGGGCGGCCCTGGCGGACATCGCCGCACTGGGAGTGAGCCTCGCCGCGTACACCGCGACGGCGCGCGAGGTGGACCGGGGTGCGGCGTGGATGATGGCGCCCTACCTGGCCTGGGTGGGCTTCGCCAGCGCGCTCAACGAGGAGATCGTCCGCCTCAACCCCTGAGGTCCCTGGGGACTGGTGTGTCGCGCAGTGGACGGAGCGCGGCGTGACCTTCCATGATGCCCTCCTCACTTTTCGGAGGGCTCAATGGAGCTCCGCATCCAGAACCTGTCCAAGCGCTACCCGAACGGCACCCAGGCGCTGCAGGACGTCACGCTCACCATCAAGCCCGGCATGTTCGGGCTGCTCGGGCCCAACGGCGCGGGCAAGTCCACGCTGATGCGCACGCTGGCCACCCTCCAGGAGGCGGACAGCGGGAGCGCCTTGCTCGGCGACATCGACATGCTGAAGGACAAGGACGCGGTGCGCCGGGTGCTCGGCTACCTGCCCCAGGACTTCGGCCTCTATCCGAAGGTGACGGCGGAGGAGCTGCTCAACCACCTGGCGACGCTCAAGGGCATCTCCAATCCCTTCGAGCGCAAGAAGGTGGTGGACGCGCTGCTGCACCAGACGAACCTGCACCACGCGCGCCGCAAGCAGCTGGGAGGCTTCTCCGGAGGCATGCGCCAGCGCTTCGGCATCGCGCAGGCGCTGCTGGGCAACCCCAAGCTGCTCATCGTGGACGAGCCCACCGCGGGCCTGGACCCGGAGGAGCGCGTACGCTTCCACAACCTGCTGAGTGAAATCGGGCAGGACGTCATCGTCATCCTCTCCACGCACATCGTCTCGGACGTGCGGGACCTGTGCCCGCAGATGGCGGTGCTCAACGGGGGCCGGGTGCTGCTCACCGGCGCGCCCGAGGACATCATCGCCCGGCTGGAGGGCCGCATCTGGAAGAAGTTCGTGGACAAGGCGGAGCTGGCGGGCTTGCAGTCCGCGCTGCCCGTCATCTCCCACCGGCTGCTGATGGGCCGCACGCTCGTCCACGTGTACAGCGAGAGTGCCCCGGACGGCTCCTTCTCACCGGCGGTGCCGGACCTGGAGGACGCCTACTTCGCCACCATCAAGGGCCACCTGGCGCAGGACGCCGCTTCCGCCCCTCGCACGGCCGTGGGCTGAGGAACCACCGCACATGCTCACGATCGCCCTCTTCGAGCTGCGACGGCGGCTCAAGATGCTGTCCACCTGGGTCTACTTCGGCATCTTCTTCGTGCTCGCCTGCCTCGCGATGAACGCGGCGGGAGGCGCCTTCAAGACCGTGATGTTCGGCGCGGCGGGAGGCAGCAAGGTGCTCGCCAACTCGCCCTTCTCGTTGAACTCGCTGCTCACCCTGCTCGGCTTCGCCGGAGTCATCATCACCGGTGGAGTGATGGGGCAGGCGGTGTACCAGGACTTCGCCAACGGGACGCACCCGCTCTTCTTCACGGCGCCCATCTCGCGGGCGCAGTACCTGCTCGGGCGCTTCCTGGGGTCGCTGCTCACGCTGCTGCTCATCTTCTCGAGCATCGGCCTGGGGGCGAGGTTCGGCGCCACCATGCCCTGGCTGGACCAGAGCCTGATCGGCCCCACGGTGTCGGGCTCCTACCTGCGGCCCTACCTCCTCAGCATCCTGCCGAACCTCTTCTTCACCGGTGCGCTCTTCTTCGGGATGGCCGCGCTCACCCGCCGCATCCTCCCCGTCTACGTGGCCAGCGTGGTGCTGCTCGTGGGCTACCTGATTGGCAGCAGCCTGCTCCGGGAGCTCGACACGAAGTGGGTGGCCGCGCTGGTGGACCCGTTCGGCATGAACGCGATTCGCCTGCTGACGGAGTACTGGACGGTGGCGGAGAAGAACACGCGCGTGGTGCCGCTCGAGGGCTGGTTCCTCGCCAACCGCCTGCTCTGGGTCTCGGTGGGCGCCGCCGTGCTCGGCTACACGCTCGTGCGCTTCCAGCGGACCCACGCGCTGGCGGGAGGCCGCTCGGCGGAGACCGCGGCCGAGTCCCCTTCCGCGCAGGTACCGCTCTCGACCCTCTCCGTGTCGCGTGACTTCCGGGGAGCCACCTTCCTGCGGATGCTCCCGCGCCTGGCGTGGCTGGACCTGAAGGAGACGGTGAAGAACGTCTACTTCCTGGTGATCGTCCTGGCGGGCGTCATCTTCGTGCTGGGCACCTCGCGCGTCATCGGCGTGATGTTCGGCACCGCCGTCTACCCGGTGACGTACATGGTGCTGGAGCTGGTGGGAGGCACCTTCGCGCTCTTCCACTTCATCATCATCACCTTCTATTCGGGCGAGCTCATCTGGCGCGAGCGGGACGCGCGCATGAACCAGCTCTACGACTCGCTGCCCGTGCCCGGGTGGCTGCCCTTCGCCTCCAAGCTGCTGGCGCTCATGGGCGTGCAGGTGCTGCTCAACGGGGTGGTGCTCGTCTGCGGGATGCTGGTGCAACTCTTCAAGGGCTACACCCACTTCGAGTTCGGCCTCTACGCCACGGACCTCCTCGGCTACCGGTTGATGGACCTGTGGCTGCTGTGCGTGCTGGCGGTGCTCGTGCACGTGCTGGTCAACCACAAGTACGTGGGGCACTTCATCATGGTGCTCTACCTGCTGGCGGGCCAGTTCGCCTCGGAGTTCGGCTTCCAGCACAACCTCTACAAGTACGGCACCGCGCCGCCCGAGACGTACTCGGACATGAACGGCTTCGGGCCGTTCGTGGCGCAGATGGTGTGGTTCCGCGCGTACTGGGCGCTCGTCGCGGTGGCGCTCGCCCTCGTCACGCACCTGCTCTGGGTGCGTGGTACCGAGACGCATGTGCGCTGGCGGTTGCGGCTGGCGGGCGCGAGGGCCTCGCTGCCGGTGCGGGTGGGCATGGCCCTGTCGGTGGTGGCGGCGGTGGGGGCTGGGACTTTCATTTTCCACAACACCAACCGCCTCAACACCTTCAAGACGGAGCACGAGGAGCAGGCGGAGAGCGCCGACTACGAGAAGCAATACAAGACATTGGCGAAGGTGGCGCAGCCGCGCATCGTCTCGGTGAAGGTGGACATGGACCTGTTCCCGGAGGAGCCGCGCATGAGGGCGCGAGGCACCTTCGGGCTGGTCAACAAGACGAGCGAGCCGGTGAAGACGGTGTACATCAACCTGCCGTCGGAGATGAAGGTGTACCGGCTGGCGGTGGCGGGAGCGGAGACGCCGAGCGAGAAGGACACGCGGCTGGGCTTCTTCACGTACACGCTGCCCACGCCGTTGGCGCCGGGGGCCTCGGCCGAGCTCCAGTTCGAGCTGGGAATGGAGCCTCGGGGTTTCCGCAACTCGGGGGCGGTGACGTCGCTGGTGGAGAACGGCACCTTCCTCAACAGTGGTGTTTTGCCGTCGCTCGGGTACTCGGCGGACCGCGAGCTGCAGGATGATCAGCAGCGCAAGAAGCAGGGATTGGCTCCCCGGCCGCACATGGCGGACGCGAGTGACCTGGAGGCGCGACGCAACACGTACATCACCTCGGACTCGGACTGGGTGACGTTCGAGGCGACGGTGAGCACGTCGCCGGACCAGGTGGCGCTGGCGCCCGGTTACCTCCAGAAGGAGTGGACGGAGAACGGCCGCCGCTACTTCCACTACACGATGGACAGCCCGATCCTGAACTTCTACTCGTTCCTCTCGGCGCGCTACGAGGTGAAGCGGGACAAGTGGAACGACGTGGCCATCGAGGTCTTCCACCATCCGAGCCACGGGTACAACGTGGACCGGATGATCCAGGCGGTGAAGGACTCGCTGGAGTACTACACGAAGAACTTCGGGCCGTATCAGCACCGGCAGGTGCGCATCCTCGAGTTCCCCCGGTACGCGCGCTTCGCGCAGTCCTTCCCCAACACCATCCCGTACTCGGAGAGCATCGGCTTCATCGCGAAGGTGGATCCGGAGGACCCCGAGGACGTGGACTATCCGTACTACGTGACGGCGCACGAGGTGGCGCACCAGTGGTGGGCGCACCAGGTGATTGGCGGGAACGTGCAGGGCTCGACGATGCTGTCGGAGACGCTGTCGCAGTACTCGGCGCTGATGGTGATGAAGAAGAAGTACGGCGCGGAGAAGATGGGGCGTTTCCTGCGTTACGAGCTGGATGAGTACCTGCGTGGGCGCACCTTCGAGCGCAAGCAGGAGATGCCGCTGGTGAGCGTGGAGAACCAGGGGTACGTGCACTACAAGAAGGGCAGCATCGTGATGTACGCGCTGCAGGACTACGTGGGGGAGGAGAACGTGAACCGTGCGTTGTCCACGTACCTGAAGAAGGTGGGATTCCAGCAGCCGCCGTTCACGAGCTCATTGGAGCTGATCGCCGAGCTGAGGGCGGTGACACCGGAGCACCTGCAATACGTCATCCACGACTTCTTCGAGCGGCTGACGCTGTACGAGAACCGGGCGTTGAAGGCGACGTACAGGGAGGTGGAGGGAGGGAAGTACGAGGTGAAGGTGACGGCGAAGGTGCGCAAGCTGGAGGCGAACGGCACGGGGACGGAGTCGGACCTGAAGCTGGCGGACTGGATGGACGTGGGGGTGCTGGATGAGAAGGGCCGAGCGCTCTACCTGGAGAAGGTGCAGGTAACGAAGGGGGAGGTGGAGTTCACGGCGTTGGTGAGCGAGCGTCCGGCGAAGGCGGGAGTGGATCCGTTCAACAAGCTGATCGACCGGAAGCCGAGCGACAACACGGTGGTGGTGGAGAAGCTCTGAGAAGCAAGGCCGTAAGGAAGCAAGGCCGCAACCCCTCCCTCTCCCTCTGGGAGAGGGCTGGGGTGAGGGTCTACCCCGATGCAAGCGGATCACCCATCAGGTCCCCCCGGCCACTTGACGTATCAAGTCATCCCTCCGATACTCCTGACAAACGAGGAGCAACCCGATCAGTGAGCGTGTCAGAGGGGCTGGTTAGCCTTTGACGATGAGAGGGCGGGGTCGGGAGGTGGGGCATGGAGGGGGAGGAGAAGTACGTCGGGTGGGTGAGGTCGATGGGAAGGGCGGGGCTGTTTGACCTGTGGGAGCGGGTGAAGAAGGGGGAGGATCTGTCCCCCTGGTCGCCAGGGAGGGCATTCGAGTTCCTCATCCTGCGCGCGTTCCAGCTCGAGGGAGCGCAGGTCATCTGGCCCTTCAGGGGGGAGTGGGAGCAGGTGGATGGGGCGATCTACGTCGAGGGGCTTTCGTGCTTGCTGGAATGCAAGCATTGGCGGGAGCCCGTCGACTTCAGCCCGATAGCGAAGCTCAAGGTTCGGGTCGATCGGAGACCGCCTCCGGTCGTGGGTCTTTTCTTCAGTGCGAGGGATTTCACCCTGCCCGCGCGGCAGGAATTGCACGCGCACTCGTTGCGCAACGTTCTGCTCTGGGGGACGAGGGACGTGGACCTCGCCTTGAGGAATGGCATGCGCACCGCGCTCGGAATCAAGTGGCGAAAGGCCGTGGAGGAAGCGGTGATGGATTACGAGCTCGAGGCGGAGGACTTCCGATGATTCCGGTCCTGGTGGTGCGGGGTCATGCGATGGCCCTGGTGTTGCGCAGGTTGTTCGAGCCGGAGTTCGGGCGGGAGCTCCACGTGCTCGACGCGGACTACGTGGGCAGTAGCGTCTCCCTGGCGAGATCCATCCTCCTCAACCGCAAGTCCGTCGTGGCGCTGATGACCGACTCGAAGCAGGAGGAGCTGCGGCAGACGCACCGCTCCATCATGTACCTGCTGGTTGGTGTGGCCTGCGCCGACCTGTGGAAGTTCGTCTTGATGGTTCCGCAGACGGAGGTGCTGCTCTTCGCGGATCGGAGCGTGCTGCGCCAGATACTGGGGCGAGAGCCGACCGGGGAGGAGCTGGCTCGGGGCCAGAGCGAGCCCCGGCGCGTCCTGGAGGAAGTGCTTGGGTTCGACGGGTCGAGCCTCGACGAGGAGCTGTGCCGGCGTCTGGAGAGGGTGGATGTGAGTCCCCTGTCCGAGCACCCGGCCGTTCAGCAGGTGCGGCAGTTCTTCCGGGACCACCGGGACGGGCGGGCCTCGCTGCCCTTCTGAAGTACCCCGGGCCTAGCGGAAGGACAGGCCGGCCATGGGGCTCCGGGAGGCCAGCAGGCGCCGGCGCCGGAGGATGGAGCGCAATCCCAGCCACATGGCCCCGAGCGACACGAGCATCCACACCGCGGCCCAGAGGGGTGCGGGCAGGTACGTGAGCCGTGCCATGGTGTGCGCGTCGGAGACACCCACCTCCAGGCCGAAGCCGAGCAGGCCCTTGATGTCCTGAAGCGCCATGAGGCACGAGAGCGCGGCGATCCACACCACGAGCCCGCGGCGCAGCCAGACGGGCCCCTTCCAGGCCACCAGGCCGAGCAGGGCGCCCATGCCGGCGATGAAGCCGAGGGTGAAGAGCCCATCCGAGCGGGACGAGCCGGTGGCGAGCGCGTGGGCGGAGCCGGGGTCGGGCGGGAGCAGGGGCACCCAGAGGACGGCCACGGCCACCATCCAGGCGACGAGGCCCCACAACAGCGCGCGCCCGCTGCGCATGCGGCCGGCCGCCACCAGGAGCAGCGCACCGGCCACGGAGGAGCCCACGTAGCCGCCGGAGGAGATGAGCAGCTCCTTCCACAGCGAGCCGGTGCCGGAGTGGTAGGTGAGCCCACCCGTGGCGGGGCTGATGGTGACGCTGCCCACGTGCGAGCCCAGGGCCCAGGCGGTGAGGGCGTGCCCGCTCTCGTGCATGAGGGTGACGAGCAGCCGGAAGGGGTACAGCCACACCGTCTGCCAGAGGAAGAGGCTGGCCACGGTGGCGAGCACCAGGCACGCCAGCAGGGCGCGGGTGGTCATCGGCGGCGGCTCGGGGACGGGACGCATGCCGGTTGGACGCTAACACGGACGCATTCGTTCCAGGACCGACGGTCCGCCCGCCTGGGGCGGGAGCGAGCCGCGCTTGACCGGAGAAGTCATGCGAGGCATCCTATTTTTCCCGTTGGATATGAACCCTCGCAATGCGCCTTGTCCCTGCGGCAGTGGGCAGAAGTACAAGCGGTGCTGTCGGAGCGTCGACCGGAGTGTCTCGCGGGTCCAGGGGCAGGGAGTGGTGCACCTGCCGCCTCCGCCCGGGTTGGATCCGGTCACCACCGAGGCCTATCTCCGGGTCCAGGAGGTGATGGTCTCTCCGGATGCCGCCCGGTTGATCTCCGAGGGCATGGTGCTGCTGCGGAGGATGTTCCGGGAGGGCGGGCCGCTGGGCTCGCTGCGCTGGTCCTGGGAGCAGCTCGTTCCGCCCGTGGAGCGGCACATCGGCCGTGTCATGGAGGAGGTGGAGGACACCGACGAGCGGCATGCGCTGCTGTTCGAGCGCTGCGCTCCGAAGCTGCTCTCCGCCGAGCGCCTGGCGCGGATGGACGAGGTGCTGCGGCGGGAGCTGATGTCGCCGGAGCGCACGGAGGACGAGCGTCGCGCGCTGGCCGCGGCGGTGATGGAGCTGGTGAGCGCACCGCCGACGCCGCCGTATTCGCACGAGGAGCTCGGACTGGTGTCGTGGTTGATGATGGGGCAGGTGGACGAGTGGATGGCGCGCCGCGAACGCGCGGAGGCCTTCCTGGATCGGGTCCTGGGTCCGGTGGCTGACGCGCGGCGCGGGTGGGCCTGAGGGCACCCGGAGTCCCGGGCCCGCCCTGTTCCGATAGGGTCTCGCCCTACCGCCGGCTCTGCTGCCACGCCTGGCGTCCCTGGGCATCGAGCGCGCGGAAGTCGTCGTCGGAGAGCGTGATGCCGGCGGCCGCGGTGTTCTCCTCGAGGTGGCGGACCTTGCCCGTCCCGGGGATGGGGAGCATGACCGGGCTGCGCTGGAGCACCCACGCGAGCGCCACCTGCGAGGGCGAGGCGGAGAGCTTCTTCGCGAGGGTGTCGAGCGGGCCGCCGGGAGCCGCGAGGCTTCCCGCGGCCAGGGGGTACCAGGGGATGAACCCGATGCCTTGCGCGGCGCAGTAGTCGAGCACCTCTTCACTCTGACGGTTCGCCAGGTTGTAGAGGTTCTGCACCGTCGCCACCTTGAAGAAGCGGCCGGCGGCCTTGACCTCCTCGACGTTCACCTCGCTCAGGCCCAGGTGCCGGATGAGGCCCTCGCGCTGCATGTCCGCCATGACGCCGAACTGTTCGTCGCGCGGCACCTTCGGGTCGATGCGGTGCAACTGCCAGAGGTCGATGCGCTCCTGCTTGAGCCGGCGCAGGCTCATCAACACGCACTGGCGCAGGTACTCGGGCCGCCCGAGGGGAGGCCAGATGTTGGGCCCGTGACGGGTGAGGCCTCCCTTCGTGGCGATGACCATGCCCTTTGGGTAGGGAGCCAGCACCTCCGCGAGCAGCTCCTCGCTCACGTGCGGGCCGTAGCTGTCCGCGGTGTCGATGAAGTTGATACCCAGCTCGGGCACGCGCTTGACGGTCCTCCGGGCCTCCGCGGGGTCCTCCGGGGGTCCCCAGATACCCGCGCCGGTGATGCGCATCGCGCCGAACCCCAGCCGGTACACCTCCAGGTCGCCGCCAATCTTGAATGTGCCGCTCGCCCTCGCGCTCGTCTGCGCCATGTGTCGTCCTCTGCGGGTGTGGTAGCGCAACGATTAACGTGGGCCCGGCCGCCGTGTTGAGGAAAAGAAGTACGGCGGTCCACAAGAGGTCATCTTCCCCGCCGGGCGCTGGACCCGGCGTGCACATCGCGGTCTGCTCGCGACGGTCGTATCCAGGAGGCGCTGAGGGATGAACAGTCCGGAGAGGGAGGGGCAGGGGGACGCCGCGCGCCTGCTCTTCGTGGCGGGCGAGGGCGAGACACGGCAGGTGTTGGAGCGGCTGCGGGCAGCGGGGCTGGAGGTCTGCTCGGAGCGGGTGAGCACGCCGGAGTCGCTGAAGGCGGCGCTGGAGCGTCCGTGGGAGCTGGTCGTGTGTGGGGCGGAGCTGGCGGGGCTGGGCTTCCAGGAGGTGGCGCCGCTCTTGCGCGAGCAGATGCCCGCGCTGGGCTTCCTCGTTCTCACGGCGCGGTGGGACGAGGCGGAGATGCAGGCGGCCCTGACGGCGGGGGCACACGGCTACCTGGAGCTGGGGCGGCTGGCGCAGGTGGTGCTGGAAGTCCAGCGCGAGGTGCGGCGGGCCGTCGAGTGCCGCCAGTATCAGTGGGACGAGGTGCGGCGCCAGCGCAGGAGCGAGTTCCTGGCCAGCCTCAACCACGACATCCGCTCCCCCCTCAACGGCATCATCGGCTACTGCGAGCTCCTGCTGCTCGAGGAGGGAGGCCGCCTGACACCGCGCGGGCAGCGGGACCTGACCATGGTCAAGAAGAGCGCCCAGGGGCTGCTCGCGCTCATCAACGATGTCCTGGAGCTGCTCGAGCTCGATGCGGGGCGGATGCAGGTGGTGCGGGAGCTGTTGAACTTCCGGGAGCTGGCCGAGGAGTGTGCCGACACGGTGCGCGAGCAGCTCGAGGGCAAGGACGTCGAGCTCACCACCCAGCTCACCGAGCAGGTGTACATGCTGCGGACGGACGAGCTGAGGCTGCGCCAGGTGCTGCTCCACCTGCTGTCCCACGCGGCCAGCTCCACCGAGTCCGGACGCATCTCGCTCACCGCGTGCGCCGAGGGCCACGAAGCCGTCTTCATCGTCGAGGACACGGGCGGAGGTCTTCCCGAGGACCAGTTGCCCCTGCTCTTCGAGAAGCCACACAAGGGAGGCAGCGGCACGCTGGGGCTGGTGCTCACCCGGGAGCTGACGCGGGCGCTGGGGGGCTCGCTGTCGGTGCGCAGCACCCTGGGGCACGGCACCACCTTCACGGTGCGGCTGCCCTGTCTCGCCGGGGACGAAGCGGGGCAAGACGCTCCAGGCCCACGACTTGACACGGAGTGAAGAAGATTGCTCATCTGAATCATGCTCAATCAAGACTCCGAGTATCAATCCTGTATCCAGAACTCCGAGCGTGTGTCGTGGCGGGTCGATGAGCTGTTGCCCAGGGACACCGTCATCGATTTCAGCCGGAGAATCCTCTCGGACGCGTTGACGGGGACGGAGTCGATCAGCTGCTTGAGCGCCGGGGAGAAACTGGCGCTCAATCAGATCCGCTCGAACAGCTACGCCCACCTGTTCCTGTTCCTGGAGGAGTACGTCGTCGCGCTCATGTCGCAGCGTGCCGGCCTCGAGCTGCATGGGAACTCGACACACATGCGCGCGCTCCTGCGTTTCACCGAGGAGGAGATCAAGCACCAGCAGCTCTTCGCCCGGTACACGGACATGTTCGCGCGTGGGTTCAATGTGGCACCGGCCCTTCTGGACAATCACGTCCAGGTGGCCAGGGCCATCATGTCGAAGTCTCATCTCGCCGTGCTGATCTTCAATCTGCACATGGAGCTCATGACGCAGCAGCACTACGTGGAGACCATCCGCAACAATGAGCGGGAGGCGCTCGACCCGGTGTTCTGCAACATGCTCAAGCACCACTGGCTCGAGGAGGCGCAACACGCCCGCCTCGACTACCTGGAGGCCCAGAAGATCCTCGCGCGGGCGCCCGAGACACTGGACTCGGCCATGAATGAATACGCGGAGATCCTCGGAGCGCTTCGGGGCACCCTGTCGCGGCAGCTCGAGTTGGATCTCCAGACCTTCGAGAAGGCCATCGGACGTACGCTCACGGAGAGCGAGCGGAGCGAGATCCTCGCGGCCCAGGAGCGCTCGTATGTCTGGACCTTCATTGGCATGGGGATGAAGACGCCCCTCTTCCTCTCCCGCCTGCGCGCGCTCTCTCCGGCCGCCGAGCAGCGCGTCCTGGAGCTCGCCCCCCAGTACTACTGCAACTGAGCGCTCCCACTCTCGGAGATTCGCCCCCCATCGGGTTTGAAAGGCCTGGTTGTGAGCACCCTAGTGGAGTGTCCGACAAGTTTTTCAACATAGTCGGGAGAGACATCGGCGCAGCACCACATCGAGGAGAACGCCGGCTGCTCGGCGGCCTACCCAACTCGCGGAGACGATACCGAAGGTAGTGCGCCTTCGAGCCAGAAACCGCCCCAGAGGCACCTTCCGATCGCGCGCTGCTCGAACTGGTCTGACCATCGGACCAGTTGCTTGAACTCGCGCCCGGAGACCGCCTCGTTCTCGCTCCGCGACTATGTTGAAAGACTTGTCGGACACTCCACTAGACCGCCGGGAAGGGTGTTCGGGAGCGCCTGACGAATTCGGCAGCAGCATCAAGGAGCCCGCGGATGGCCTTCTCGTGAGCTCCGTGGCTGGCTCTGAGCAGGGGTTGCTCCCAGGTCTGCGATGGGGGGAGTTCCTTCTCCTGGTGGAGCCACTGTTCGAACCGAGCGTACTCCTTGTCCTGGGTGCCCGATAACTCCAGGCACAGCCGATAGCCGTCAATGAGTCCCGCCATGCGCTGTACCTTGATGTCGCCGATGAGCATGGCCAGGCGCCCCTCCACATCGCCAATCGCCTGGCGAGCCTCCAGCAGCATGTCGAGGGTGGAAACAGGAGGGGTGGTGGGGCGCAGGGAAGGCAGCTCGTTCCAGGGATGCTCCCCTTCCCCATGGTATGGAATGGCAGCCAGCACCTCGGGGGAGAGCGATCGGAACTCCGCGACGCGGTCAAGGTACTTCCTTACAGCGCGTTCGTGATCGCCACCGCATTCGTCCAGGAACCTGCCGTCCCAGGCTCTGCCGCGCTGTGGATTCGTGAGAATCTCCAGCCAGTCGTGGAAGAGGACATCGCTGCCCTCGTGCACTCCCAGGCTGGACATGCATTGCGTGTAGCCGACGCAAAACGTGGAGAGCCGAGCAACATCCGCCATGCCGATATAGATATAGGGCCCCGTGCGCTTCTCCTGTACATCCTGACGAATGCGCAGCAGTACATCGAGCAACGGGACGGCCTGCCTCGGCGCAGCTGGAAGATCTGTCTGAGGGCTCATGGAATTGCTTCCGGCAAGGCCTCTATGACCTTCTCATGAATCTTCAGCACGGAACCGAGTCTGTCCAGGTACACCTTTCACGGGAGACCTTGGGCGCCGGTATACGCATCGTAAGCAAATCCTTCTATCCTCACGGCCACATGGTAGCCATTGTCTGACACCATGAGATCCCTGCCCTTGTCATTTCTGAAGACAATGTAGGCGGCTTGCCCTCCTTTTCTTGCCGTCAGTTCCACGAACTGCGGCTTGCCACCAAACCTAGTGAAGGCGGCATGAATGTCGCGGGCCACGGGTTGGCACTGACCCGCGACCTGTCTGCGCGCATCGTAGCTCGTCTTCAGAGCCAGGAGCCATGCGGGAGTCTGCTTCCCCAGGTTGGCCACTCCCCAGTAGGAAATGGCTGCGTCGATATCGCCCTTGAGGAGCAAGGACAGGAGGTGCGCCTTCTCCGAGTCCGTCCCCGGGGGAACAGGTGCGACGATGGTGAGATGGGCAGGAGGTATGACCTGTGCCACTGCGGGCCAGGTCATGAGTGCCCACAAGAGCGGTAGGGGGATGCGGCAGCGCATGGCGGTCATGCTATCAGTCATTGATGCGACACTGGCGGTGCGTCTCGTCGAGCCCGGCCAAGGGAGGAGCCCGCGGGCCTGGTACCAGGACTATGCCCCTGAAGTGGTCGCCAGCTTGAATCCGGGGGCGACGGAGGCTTGGCTCGTGGCGCTCGAGGAGCGGCTCGGGCACCGCCTGCCCGAGGACTTCCGCGAGTCGTACCTGCTTCACGACGGGCAGCGGGATGAAGCGTGCGTCGGTCTCGTCATCGGGTTGTCGCTCATGTCCCTGGACCAGATCGATGCCAGAGGGAGCCGTCCAGCCCTTCCACGCCCATCGCGGATGTCAACCGCGGCGCGGGTGAGGCCTGGCGGATGCCTTGACCGGGCGGGTGGCGCTCGACAGCCGCTCCGGGATGCGCGCGACGAGCATGTCGATGGCGGCGCGCACCTTCGAGGGCAGGTGCTTGTTCTGCGGCCAGACGGCGTAGATTTCATTGCCGTAGCGGTGCTCCTGTTCCAGGACGATGACGAGCTGTCCGCCGCGCACGCGCTCCGCGACGAGCCAGCACGGAAGCCACGCCAGCCCCGCCCCCTGCGCCGCCGCGTCGGCGATGGTCTCCACGTCGTCGAAGCGCAGGCGCGAGGGAACGGACACGAGCTTCTCGCCGCCCTGTCCATCCGGAAACCGCCAGGGTTTGGAAATGCCATTGCGCCCGTAGATGACGGCCTCGTGACCGTCCAGTTCCCCGAGTGTGGTGGGACGGCCGTGCCTGGCGAGGTAGGAAGGCGCGGCGCAGACCACCATCTCCTGGACTCCCAGCCGGCGGGCCGTCAGGCCGGCCTGGTCCGCCAGGGGCGCGACGCGGACCGCCATGTCGTAGCCATCCTCGATGAGGTCGACCACGCGGTCGCTGAAGGAGATCTCCACCTCCAGCCCGGAATGCTGGCGGGCCAGGTCCCAGAGGAGCGGCGCCGCGCAGTGCCGGCCGAACATCACCGGCGCACTCACGCGCAAGCGGCCGGTGGGGGCACGGCGGCCGGAGTCCAGCTCCGCCTCGGCGGCCTCCAGTTCCGCCAGCGCGCGCACACAGCGCTCGTAGAAGGCCTGCCCATCATCGGTGAGGCTCTGCCGGCGTGTGGTTCGCTGGAACAGGCGCGTTCCCAGCCGCTCCTCCAGTCGGGCAATGCTCTTGCCGATGGCCGAGCGCGACAGGCCCATGCGCTGGGCGGCGAGCGCGAAGCTCCCGGCTTCGGCGGCCTGCACGAACGAGAGGACTCCGCTGAGGCGATCCGTCATGACTGCGCTCCAATTGGCGACTTCGTGTCCACAGTGAGTGGAGGAAGTGTCTCCACTGGCGAATGAGACTCGTCTCTATATCTCCTGTGTCACTTTCACGCATGAGCACGGAGCAGACGATGAGCGGCACGATGAAGCGTTGGCAGTTGCGGCAGCCCGGTCGGGCGCATCTGGAGCTGGCGGACGTGGCGATCCCGAAGCCGGGGCCGGGCGAGGTACTGGTCCGTGTCTCGGCCGTGTCGCTCAACTACCGCGAGAAGCTCTTCCTGGACGGTGGCGGCTATTCGAACATGCCCCTGCCGTTCGTCCCCACCTCCGATATGGCGGGGGAGGTCGTCGCCACCGGGGCGGGTGTGCGGCGCTTCCAGGAGGGAGCGCGGGTCATCGCCAACTTCCAGACCGACTGGGTGGAGGGCCCGACGCCCCGGCAGGTGCGAAGCCTGGGCGGCAGCGTGCCCGGCGTCCTGGCCGAGTACGTGGTCATGCCCGAGAGCTGGCTGGTTGCCTCCCCCAAGACGTTGGATGACGTGCGGGCGAGCACGCTGCCGTGCGCTGGACTCACGGCCTGGACCGCGCTGGTGGAGCTGGGTGCACTGCGTCCAGGGCAGACGGTGGTGACCCAGGGCACGGGCGGCGTATCCCTGTTCGCGCTACAGCTCGCGTCGGCCATGGGGGCGCGGGTCATCGTGCTCTCCGGTGATGAGGGCAAGCTCTCCCGCGCCAGGGAACTGGGCGCGGCACATGGCATCCATCGCGGCCACACGCCCGACTGGGCGAAGGCGGTGCTCGAGCTCACGGGAGGGCAGGGCGCCGACCACATCCTGGAGGTGGTGGGTGGAGACAACCTCGCCCGCTCGGCCAATGCCATTGCGTCTGGTGGGCGCATCTCCCTGATTGGCGTGCTGGAGGGATTCGAGGCCCGCTTCCCGGTGCTGCCGCTCTTCCAGTCGCAAGGCGTTCTCCAGGGCATCTTCGTCGGCCACCGGCGGGGTCTGGAGAACCTGGTGCGCGCGGTGGACCAGCTCGAGCTCGCGCCAGTCGTCGATGCGGTCTATCCCCTCGCCGAGTTCCCGAAGGCACTGGAGCACCTGGACCGCGGGCCCTTTGGCAAGCTCGTCATCCGTGTCCGCTCCTGATGTTGGGGGGAGACGGCTCCAGAACGACGCGGCCCCCCACCCGCCAGCCGGTCGCGTCATCATCGCCTGTGTGCTCCACGACCAGACGGCACGGCCGTCCCATGTCTTCGCCTTGTGCGAGGGTCAGGTGCGCGAGCCTGGAATGCCCTCCCTCCCGCCTGAGCCATAGGGCGGGGGCGGCGGCGGAACCCCCCGTGGCCGGATCCTCGACGATGCCGATGCCAGCCGGGAACTGCCGCACGGCGAGGTGCGCACGGGTCGCGTCCGCACGCTCGACGACGAAGGCATAGAGGCCGGTGCAGCCCAGCTGGGAGGCGATGCGCTCGACGGCCGCGGGATTCACGTTCACCGCCGTCAGCCGCTCACGCCTCCCGAGCGGAATCAAGGTCTTCAGACGCGCCCCGCCCGCGTTCCACAGCCGCTCGGGCATGTCGCCCGGCGTGAGCCCCAGGGCCGCGGCCAGTGCCGCTCGCAGCTCCTGTCCTATCTCCACCGGGACCAGGTGCTGCCTTCCCAACTCCACCGAGACCTCGAAGGAGGTTGCATCCACCGCCTCGACTCGGGCCGTGAGCTCACCAGACGGGGTCGTCACCGTCACGGCCCGCCTCTCTTCGGGGATGCGCCCCTCGTTTCGGGCGAGCGCCAGTCCGCCCAACAGCCCGTGGAGGCACAGGCTCAGCTCTCCATCCGGCGCGATGAACCGGAAGTCCCTGCCCGCGGCTTCGAGTGTCACCTCGATACCGGTCTCACGGGCAAGTGCCCGGGCTGTGTCGACCGCCGCCGCCGCGGCACCTGGCTCCATCCCGACCGGCAATACCCAGGTGGCGTTGCCGCCGCGCGCGTCGCTGGAGATGAAGGCGCGGGCATAGCGGGCTTCGGCAGACACGACAGCGGTCACGTGGGTGCTCCCCGGCATGGCGGCTCCCTGGCCGCTTTGAAGGCGAAGCGCGACTGTAGGTTACTCCGGCGGCCTCGAGTCGCCGGAACCAACCCGTTTCCCGGTACTCGGCGAGCTCATGCTCGCGCACGTCCGCGCGACGGAGGGTCGCTTGCCTGCCCGCGTTATTTCTTGCTTTGCTCTCCTCTGACCGGCTTCGTGCCCGGGTTCTGTGAGGAGGCGTGATGGCCGTTCAGAGCGGATCCATCGACCACGGCGATGGCGCGAACATCCGGACACTCCCGGCGGAACTGCGTGGCACGAAGTGTCTGACGACGGCGCCACTTCAATGGTGTGCCATTCCAACAGGCCGACGTGAGCTACCTGGGGATGGAAGAGGCCCAGCACCTCGCGCTGCGCGCACCGGACGGCGGGTTCCCGCCGGTCTTCTGTGTTCCCGAGCTGACCTTCTACTGCTTCACGGAAGAGGCGAAGCAGGCCTGTGACAAGGCGGGTTTGAAAGGACTGTGGTGGCGCCCCCAACCGTGAGCTCGCTGGAGCGGAGGCGCGCCTAGCCGTTCGAGCGGGCGGCCCCGACACGTCACTCTCCTGGAGCGGGCCTGTCGCGGTAGACTGGTGCCTCGATGGCCCCCAAGACGAGCACGGCGGAATCCTACGCGGCCCAGCACCGCGGCAACGCGGACCACTACGCCACCTACTTCGCTGGCATGGATGCCTCCATGCAGCAGAAGGTGGCCCTCACCACCGCCCACTTCCCCACGCGCGGCCGCGTGGCCGACATGGGCAGCGGCTCGGGTCGTGGCACCCATGACCTCGCCTGTCTCTACAGCGGTCTGGAGCTGGTCGGCGTCGACATCAACCCGGTGTCCGTGAAGATGGCCGCCGAGTCCTATCAGCGCTCCAACCTCCGCTTCGTCGTGGGTGACATCGCCGACCCGGTCTTCCCGCCGGAGTCGCTCGATGGTGTGCTCGACTCGTCGGTGCTCCACCACGTCACCAGCTTCAATTCCTTCTCGCTCGCCCGCCTGGAGGAGTGTCTGGACAACCAGGTGCGCGCGCTGCGCACCGGCGGCGTCATCATCATCCGCGACTTCCTCATCCCCGATGGGCCCTCGGAGGTGTTCCTCGACCTGCCCACGACGGATGGTGCTGCCGAGGGGCTCGTCCCGGAGCTCTCCACCGCCGCGCTCTTCGAGCGCTTCGCGCGCGGCTTCCGCTGCAGCGTCAACCGCGACGGCCCCGTGCCTCATACGCGGCTCGTTTCGCCCCACGCGGGACACGTCCGTTACCGGCTCGCCCTGCGCGCCGCCAACGAGTTCATCCTCCGCAAGGATTACCGCACCGACTGGGACGTGGAGCTGCTCGAGGAGTACACCTACTTCTCCCAGTCCCAGTTCGAGTCCGCCTTCCGCCGCCGCGGGCTGCGCATCCTCAGCTCGATGCCCATCCGCAACCCGTGGATCATCGCCAATCGCTACGAGGGCCGCTTCCACCTGAGCGATGTCGACGGCCGGCCGCTGCCGTTCCCAGCCACCAACTACCTCATCGTGGGAGAGAAGGTGCCCCCCGGCGCGGGCGTGGAGCTGCGCGAGGAGCGCAGCGAGCCCCTCGCCACGCCTCGTTTCCTGTCCCTCAGTGCCTGGCGTCACGAGGAGTCCGGCCGCGTCTGGGAGCTGGTGGAGCGCCCCGGGCGCACGTTGGATCTGCTGCCCTGGTTCCGCCAGGACGGGCAGGTGTTCGTGCTGGCCAAGAAGGGCTTCCCCCGGCCCATCGTCAACGCCTGCGCGGATCATCCCAACCTCGGAGGCGCGGCGCTGTCCGGCTACATCACCGAGCCCCTCGCCGCCATCACCCACGCCGGTGAGCCGCCGGACAAGGCCATCACGCGCATCCTGCACGAGCGGGCCGGACTCCCCGCCGACAGCATCCGCGCCCTCGGAGAGCCCTTGCGCTACTTCACCTCGCCCGGCGGGGTGAGCGAGCGCGTGTCCGCGTACCTGGTGGAGGTGGCTCCGTCCTCCGGTCTTCCCGTCCCCGACTACAGCCCCTTCACCAGCTCCGGCTCGGTGCGCGAGCTGGATGCGCGCCAGGTGCTCCGCGCCTGCCACGTGGGCGGCATGGTGGACGCCCGGTTGGAGCTCAACATCCACCGTCTGCTGCGCCACCTGGGGACCTCTCCGGGGCCGTGGATCGGCGCCTCCATCCAGCTCGCCGAGCAGTCCGGTGGGCCGGCGTGGGCCGAGGATGCGCTGGCTCCCGCGCGCCACGTGGGCTTCTCTCCCCATGAGGAGGGTGCCATCGGCTATCTGGACCTGTGCACCGGCACCTTCTCCGAGCGCGACGCCGAGGGCCGCGTGCTGGCCAGCGTGCCGCGCGAGTATCTCGTGCCCCGCGGCGAGGTGAGTCGCAACACCACGGTGGCGCTCCCGGTGGTTCGGACGCGCGAGGGCATCCGCGTGGGCATCGAGCACCGCGAGCTGCCGGTGGTGCAGCACTTCACGGGCAGCGCCCGCATCGCCGTGTCTCCGGCCTGGCGGCTTCCCCGGACGCTCACCCACCTCGGTCAGGTGCCCTCCTTCATCGCCGAGCGTCTTCGCGAGGAGTTCGCCGTCTCCGTCCGCCATACCTGGGAGCTCGGCGGCTCGTACCACACGACTCCAGGTGTCACCCCCGAGCTGGTCTGGCCCTTCGCCGTGGAGGTCGAGGCGGCTTCCGCTCATGACCCGCGTCTGCACTGGATGCCGCTCGAGGTCCTCATCAGCCAGCTCGATGGGGTTCAGGACGCGCACCTGCTGGTGGTCGCCTGGCGGTTGGCTCACGCTCTGGGCGTATTGGGTTGAGAGGCGAACCCGGGGACTGAATTACCCTCACCCCCCGCCCTCTCCCAGGGGGAGAGGGTGCATGCGTAACTCGTTCAGTGCTCGGTCCGGTGGGGGGCGTGGTGGTCGTGCTCCGGTTTCCCGCTCAACGGGAGTCTTACCGTGGCCACCGCTCCTCCCCCCTCGCGCGGGCGCAACGAGATGCGCCCCCCGTGACGGCGGATGATCTCCCTCGACACGTACAGCCCCACCCCAATGCCCGAGATGCCGGTCAGCTCACGCCGATCTCCTCGCTCGAAGCGCCCGAAGAGCTGCTCCTCGTCATGCACTCGCAGGCCGATTCCCCGGTCGGCCACCACCACCTCCGCCTCGTTGCCCGGCTGCACCCGGGTGTACACCTCGATGGTTCCTCCCGTCGGGCTGTACTTGATGGCGTTGGACACCAGGTTGTGCAGCACCTGCTCCATTCGCAGCTCGTCGAATTCGCCCACCAGCGGGCACACCTCGAGCTCCAGCGTGTGCAGCGGCGAGGCGCTCACCAGGGCGTCCGCCACCCGCCGCACCACCTCGCCCAGGTCCAACCGCGCGCGCTCCAGTGGCAGCTGCTCCAGGCCCAGCTGCGAGGCGTCCAGCAACTGGTTCACCAGCCGCGTCACCCGGTCCACCTGCTGGCTCACTTTGTCCAGCCGCTCCACGTGCTCGCCCGGCACCTTGCGCCTCAATATCTGCACCTGCGCCTTGAGCGCGGTGAGTGGCGTCTTCAGCTCGTGCGACGCGATGGAGAGGAAGGCGTCCTTCTCCCGGCTGGTGCGCTCGACGGCCTCCATCTGCCGCGACAGCTGCCAGGCCATCCGGTCGAAGGTCTCCGCCAGCTGGCTCAGCTCGCGCGGCGAGTCCTCGGCCACCTCGGCCGCTCGCGCCG
This sequence comes from Archangium violaceum, assembly GCF_016887565.1. NCBI lineage: Bacteria > Pseudomonadati > Myxococcota > Myxococcia > Myxococcales > Archangiaceae > Archangium > Archangium violaceum. The sequence continues at coordinate 11,588,019 of NZ_CP069396.1, read as the reverse complement.
TGCGCTCTCCCGCCGCGAGCCGGGCCGCCGCGTGCGACACCCCGTGCACCGGCGAGACGATGATGCGCGAGAAGGTGAGCGCCAGCAGCACCGCCGCCACCGTGGCCAGCCCCACCGTGCCCAGCAGCGCGAAGTAGGAGCGCTCCACGTCCTGCTGCAGCCTCGTTCCCGGCTGCTCCACCACCACCCTCCATCCCAACTCCGGCACCTCGACCATGCCGAAGTGCAGCAGCGACCCCACGCGCACGAGCGTCACCGTGTCCAGCTCGTTCTCATAGGTCCCCGTGCCGCCACTGCCCACCTGCTTCAGCGCACTCGCCAGCGGCGTGCCGACGGTGCTCCGCATCTGCCCGGTGCCCTCCTCGGCCGAGTCGAGCACCACTCCTCCCCGTGCGTCGACGACCCGGATGCGCCGCGGCGTGTCTCGCACCAGGGTGCGCGCGTTCTGGCGCAGCCTCGGCAGGTCCAACGCGGCCATCACGTACCCCGCGTAATGCTCTCCCCGGCGGATGGGCGCCGCCGTCACCACCAGCGGCCCTTGCACTCCTCCTCGTCCCAGGAAGACGTCGCTCACCACGGGCTCGTGGGCCTGCCGCACCTGCCGCACGTAGGGGCGATCCGAGAAGTCCGTGCCCGCCAGCGGACGGCCCGCCGCGTCGGTGCGGGGAGAGAAGGCGAGCGCCACCCCCTCCGGACTGCCCACGTAGGCGTTGACCACCTCCGGCGAGTAGGACGTGAGCGCGTCCAGCTCGCCCTCGAGGAAGTTCTGGCCCGGCAGCACCCCGTCCGGCGAGAGGCCCGCCGACAGCGTGCGCGCCAGCCGGAACACGCCATGGCGCGAGTGCTGCAAGCTGCTCTCGATTTCGTTGGATACCACCCGGGCCGCGTGCAGGTTCTCCTCGTTCACCTGCCGCACCTCGGTGGCGTAGCGCGCACGGCCCTCGGCCCCGCCCACCACCAGCAGCGGGATGATGGCCCCCAGCGTGAGCGCCGAGCCGAACGCGCGTCCGATGGACACGTCCGCCAGCGGCAGCGGTAGCAGCGCTCGCAGGTGCCTGCGCACCGAGGGCAGCAACAGCACCACCTGGAGGATGAGCGCCGCCAGCAGCCCGTTCACCGCCTGCTTCACCCCCGCCACCAGCGTGGCCTCCAGGGGGATGTCCTCCATCACCCGGTAGGTGAGGAGGAAGTACAGCGGGCTCAGCACCCAGTAGCAGGCATCCGCCACCAGCGGCGTGAGGCGCCGACGCAGCGCGCCCACGAAGACGCCCTCGAGAATCATGTTGAGCCACCCCCACGGGTGGCCCCACAGCCAGATGGTCCCCGCGCCCGATACGGCGCCCGCCAGCCCGCCCGCTACCGGACCGAGCAGCACCGCGGCGAGCAGCACCACGACCGGGCCGAGCAGCAGATGCACCCCGGGCAGTACCTCCAGGGCCGCCAGGTTCACCACCCACCCGATCAGCCCGAGGCCCAGACCCCATCCGATGCGCCTCAGGGTGCTCAGAGTGCTCACCGTGCCCAGGGTGCTCACCTGCTGCCTGCCCGGCAACGATTCTTTGCCCTCTGGACGTACTGGCAGTAGGAGTGAGCGGTCACTGAATGACAGAGGCCACGACCGCGAGCCGCACCCGGACGAGGCGGAGCAACCCGCAATCGCGGCTCCCAGAGGGACGACCGGGCGTGCACCATACCCTCTACAACTCCTGGACAGGCCTCGGCCTTCCAGTGTCTGTATGCACGCGGCGACATCCGGGACACGCACGGGGAGCAGCGCTTCTCAAGCTTTCCACCTGGGATGCAGCGCCGCGAGGCGGTCCAGTCGGAACAGGACCCGCAGGGGCCTCGACACGGAGAACTCATGAGCCACAAGAAGCCGTCCTTCCACCGGGGGACGACCATGCGTGGCGCGCCCTCGTCGACGCGTTCGTCGGGATTCGTGCGCCTGTCCGCTGTTGCCACCATGCTGCTCGCTCCCGTCGCGCTCGCGCAGCCCTCGGGCCTGCCGGAGTTCGAACTGGAGCGTCTGGAGCTCAACCCCAACGGCAGGGGCTCTCTGCTCATGGGCACCGGCGAGCTGCTGCCCGCAGGCGGCTTCCGTCTCTCGCTCGCGGGGCAGTACGAGAATGATCCGCTGGTGATGTACCGCGATGGTGCTCGGTTGGGCTCGGTGGTGGGAGACCGGGTGACGGCGCACCTGCTGGCGGCCTGGGCACCGATGCGGTGGCTCGAGCTGGGTGTGCAGTTGCCGCTGGTGGCCTGGCAGCGTGGAGATGATCTCAGCGCCCAGGGCATCGGGGCACCGGCTCGCACGGGTCTGTCCACGCCCACGGCGCACGTGCGGTTGGGATTGCTCGCGCAGCAGCGGGAGGCGCCGGTGGACCTGGCGCTCGAGCTGGGCGTGGGGCTGCCCGTGGGCAGCGTGGAGACGCTCTCGCGGGACGGCATCGTCCGCATCTCGCCCAAGGTGATGGTGGGCCGGAGCTTCGGCTGGCTGCGCGCTGGCGTGGAGGCGGGCGCGCTGGTGCGGCCCACCGTCGTGCTCGGTGACGCGGGCACGGTGCAGGACGAGCTGGGCAACGAGGTGCGCCTGGGCGCGGTGCTGGCCACCACGGGCGACGGGCTGCGCGGCGAGCTCAACGTGCGCGGCAGCGTGCCGCTCTCGCGCGAGCCGAAGTCGCTGGAGGTGCTGGCCGGCCTCCGGCTTCCCCTCGGCGAGTCGTCCGAGCTCTATGCGCTGGGCGGTCCCGGCTTCGGTGAAACCCCGGGCACGCCCTCCTTCCGCCTGTTGCTCGGCGTGGCCGTTGGCGGTGGGGAGCGGCAGGACGCCTCGCGGCGCGACGACGATGGCGATGGCGTGAGGAACGGCGAGGACACGTGTCCCATGGAGGCGGGCCCGGCCGAGCGTCAGGGCTGCCCGGTGAAGGACGCGGACAAGGACGGTATCGAGGACGGCGCGGACACGTGTCCCATGGAGGCGGGCCCGGCCGAGCGCCAGGGCTGCCCGGTGAAGGACGCGGACAAGGACGGCCTGGAGGATGGCGCGGACAAGTGCCCCACGGAGGCGGGTCTGGCCGAGCGCCAGGGCTGCCCGGTGAGGGACGCGGACAAGGACGGCCTGGAGGACGGCGCGGACAAGTGCCCCACGGAGGCGGGTCTGGCCGAGCGCCAGGGCTGCCCGGTGAGGGACGCGGACAAGGACGGCCTGGAGGACGACGCGGACAGGTGCCCCACGGAGGCGGGCCTGATGGAGCTGCGCGGCTGCCCGGCGAAGGACACGGACGGTGACTCCGTGGCGGACCACCTGGACAACTGCCCCGCCGAGAAGGGCGTGGCCACCAACCAGGGCTGCCCGGTGCAGCAGAAGCAGCTCGTGGCCATCCAGACGGGCAAGCTGGAGATCAAGGAGCAGGTGTTCTTCGCCACCGGCAAGGCCGTCATCCAGAAGCGGTCCTTCAAGATGCTGGACCAGGTGGCCCAGGTGCTCCGCCAGCACCCCGAGGTCGACCTCATGGTCATCGAGGGTCACACCGACGACCGCGGCAACGCGGAGGCCAACCGCAAGCTGTCGCTGGCTCGGGCCGAGTCGGTGAAGAGCCACCTCGTGAACAAGGGCGTCGAGGCGTCGCGCCTGGAGGCGAAGGGCTTCGGTCCCGACCGGCCCATCGCGTCCAACAAGACGGAGAAGGGCCGCGCGACCAACCGCCGCGTGGAGTTCATCATCACCACCCCCGAGCGCGAGCTGAAGTAGTCGAAGGAATCGAAGATCATGAGCAATCCATTCATGAAGACCTGGCTCGCGGCCGCGCTCTGCGTGCTGGCCCTCGGCTCGACGGCGGCGCTGGCCGAGCCGGACACGTTCGGTCTGGGCACCGGGAACGACAAAGTGCACACGGTGACGATCAGCGGTCCCGTCAACAGCTACGCCCAGGTGACGATGCCGCTGTTGAAGGGCGAGGACACCGTCGAGGTGGGGGTGTGCACCGGTGCGACCCGGTGCTTCCTGCCGGGCGATCTGGTGATGGTCCTGCAGGCCACGGGTCTCAGGCCGGACGCCCCGGAGGCCGCCACGGGGAATGTTGGCCCCATCGACATCGACGACCGGACGAAGTTCCAGATGGGATTGTGGGAACTGGCGCGGCTGAAGTCGGTGGTGGGCTCGACGCTGACCCTGACGGCACCCCTCATCCGTGACTACCCGTCGAACATCACCCAGGTCATCCGGGTGCCCGAGTACACGGATCTCACCATCAACCCCGCCAGGAACATCTCGGCGAAGCCCTGGGATGGAAAGTCCGGAGGTGTCGTCGCGTTCCTGGCCACGGGGACGGTGACCAACAATGGGAGCATCGTCGCCAATGGCGCCGGGTTCCGAGGGGGCACGACCAACGATGACGATGTCGGGAACACCAACTGCACGAAGCCGGACGAGCCGCTTCCCGGGGGAGCCCGCAAGGGCGAGGGCCTCGTGGATGCGCGTTACGGCAACGAGCACACCGGCCTCGGCAACGTGACCAGCGGTGGTGGCGGTGGTGTCTGCTACAAGTCCGGTGGAGGTGGTGGTGGTAACGGCGGGGCCGGCGGAAGGGGTGGCTACTCCTTCGACGGACGTGCCGTGGGCGGCCTGGGAGGCGCGGCGCTCCAGTATTCACTCGCCCAGCGCCTGACGTTCGGCGGTGGCGGTGGCGCGGGCCATGCGGATGCCTCGACTGGCAGGTCTGGCGGCGCGGGTGGTGGTGCCATCTTCATTCGTGCCAACAAGCTCGCGGGGACGGGATTCATCAGCGCGACGGGTGGCGCCGGCAACACCGCGGAGCAGGACGCGGGCAGTGGTGGTGGCGCGGGCGGCAGCATCTACCTGCGCCTGGCCGGGTCCGCCGCCTGTGGTGCCACTGGCATCTCCGCCAACGGGGGTATCGGTGGCAGCTCCAACTCGGCGCTCATGGGCCCGGGTGGAGGTGGCGGTGGTGGGCGGATCCTGTTCCAGGCGGAGAGCAATACCTGCTCCTTCAGCGTCAGCGAGGCCTCGCCCGGGACGCAGTCGAACACCTCGGATTCCCAGTACGGCGCGAAGCCTGGCTCCGCGGGTCTCCGTGAGACGCTCAGCGGAAGGTTCGTCGTGCCGCCGGTTCCCTCCGTGACCGAACCCGCCAATGGTTCCTTCACCCGCAGCGTCCGGCCGGACATCAAGGGCAAGGTCCCCGTCGAGGCCACGGGGCCCTTCTCCGATGTCACGGTGCTCAAGGTGCTCATCATCATCGATGGGGTCTACGTCGACAGCTCCGAGTTCCGGGTGACGCCCTACGCCAATGGCGACTACCTCCTGCCCCTGCTCAAGGACCTCTCCGAGGGTCGCCATACGGTGGAGGCCGTCACGGAGTACCAGGGCGTCCAGAGCGCCAGGAGCACGCTCAACGCCTTCACCGTGGACAAGACGCCGCCCGGGAAGCCGGCGGTGCTCGTGCCCGCGAATGGTGCCTCCACGAAGGAGACCCAGCCGGAGATCTCAGGTACGGCGGAGCCCGGCGGCAAGGTGACGGTCATCATCGACGGCAAGGACTACGGCCCGGTGACGGCGGACGCGGATGGCAAGTGGACCTACGTGCCCACCACGCCTCTGTCCGAGACCTCGCACACAGTGGAGGCCCGGACCACGGACGCCGCGGGCAACACCAGCCCCGTGTCCGACACCACCACCTTCACGGTGGACAAGACGGCGCCCGCGACTCCGGCGGTGAGCACTCCCGCGGAGGGGCTCCACACGCAGGAGACCCGGCCGGAGATCACGGGCACGGCGGAGCCCGGTGTGGACGTGACGGTCATCATCAATGGCACGGAGTACGGTCCGGTGAAGGCGGACGCGGACGGCAAGTGGAGCTACACGCCGACGACGCCGCTGCCCGAGGGCAAGAATCAGGTGGAGACCCGGGCCAGGGACGCGGCGGGCAACGAGAGCCCCGTGTCGCCCGTGCCGCGCATCTTCTACGTGGACACCACCAGGCCCGTGGCTCCCGAGGTGCTCACGCCCACCGAGGGCGCCACCGTCCAGGGTCCCACGCCGCTCATCACCGGTACGGCCGAGGCGAACAGCCGCGTGACGATCATCCTCGATGGCATCCCCGTGGACATCGTCGACGCGGACGCGGATGGCAAGTGGAGCTACACGCCGAAGACCGCGCTGCTCGATGACTGGCACACGGTCCAGGCCCAGGCCACGGACGCGGCGGGCAACACCGGCCCCACGTCCGAGGTGCGCAACTTCTACGTGGACTCCACGCCTCCGCCCGCGCCGGAGGTGCGGACGCCCGCGAACGGAGCGACAGTGGGCACCCATACGCCGGAGCTCAAGGGCACCGCGGAACCTGGCAGCACCGTCACCATCTACGTGGATGGTGAGGTGGTGGGGCAGGTGAAGGCCAACGCCTCGGGCGAGTGGAGCATGACGGTGCCGGACGACAAGGCGCTGGACGACGGTCAGCACACGGTGAAGGCCCAGGCCACGGACGCGGTGGGCAATCCCAGCCCCGAGTCCAGCACCAACACCTTCACGGTGGACACCACTCCTCCCGCCGCGCCAGTGGTGCTGACGCCCGCGAACGGAACGACGGTGAGCACCCATACGCCCAAGCTCGAGGGCACCGCGGAGCCTGGCAGCACCGTCACCGTCTACGTGGACGGGAAGGTGGTGGGGCAGGTGAAGGCCAACGACTCGGGCGCGTGGAGCGTGACGGTACCGGCCGACAAGGCGCTGGACGATGGCCAGCACACGGTGAGGGCCCAGGCCACGGACGCGGCGGGTAATCCCAGCGTCGAGTCCAACACCAACACCTTCACGGTGGACACCACGGGTCCGGACATCTCCATCACCTCGGGCCCGTCGGGCGTCACCCGCGATTCGAGCGCGTCGTTCAGCTTCAGCTCGTCGGAGTCGGGCGTGTCCTACGAGTGCAGGCTGGACAACACGGGTGACTTCGTCCCGTGCACCAGCCCGCATCCGCTCTCCAACCTGGCCGATGGCCCGCACACCTTCGAGGTGCGTGCCCGTGATGCCCAGGGCAACGTGTCCGCCACGCCGGCCACCCGCACCTGGACCGTGGACACCACGGCGCCCGCCGCTCCGGTGGTGAGCGCGCCGACCGACGGCGCGACCGTGGAGACCACCACGCCGGCCATCTCCGGCACGGGGGAGCCCGGTAGCACCATCACCGTCATCATCGACGGTCAGGTGGTGGGCACCGCCCCGGTGGATGCGTCCGGCAACTGGAGCTACACGCCGACCGTGCCGCTGGAGCCCGGCTCGCACACGGTGACGGTCCGCACCACGGATCCGGCTGGCAACGAGAGCCCGGTGTCCTCTGGCCGCACCTTCACCGTCGTCCAGGGCACCACCCCGGACTCCGGGGACATCGCCTTCCTGGGTGATGGCTTCGGCGGCTGCTCGGCCACCGGCGGTGACTCCTCGCTGGTGCTGTTGAGCCTGGGCACGTTCCTCGCGCTGGCCCGCCGCCGGCGCCGGTAACCCGGCCTCCGTGTCGTGATTCGGGCCGGGCCCTCCTCCCTCACCGGGGAGGCGGGGCCCGGCCTTTTTCGTGGCTCAGTGCACCTGCTGGGGCGAGCCGGTGGTGGGGTGCGTGGGTTCGGGCGGCGTGGGGTTGGCGGCGGACAGCAGGGGGAGGGCCACGTGGAAGGTGGAGCCCCGGCCGAGCTCGCTCTCCACCCAGATGCGGCCGCCGTGGCGCTCCACGATGTCGCGGCTGATGTAGAGGCCCAGTCCCAGCCCTCCATAGGAGGTGACGGAGACGTTCCGGGCGCGGAAGTAGCGCTCGAAGAGCTGCTCCTGCTGGTCGTGCGGTATCCCGATGCCCTCGTCCGTCACGGAGAGCAGCGCGAAGTCGCCACGCACGTCCAATGTCACGCGCACGGTGCTGTCCCCGGGGCTGTACTTGAGCGCGTTCTCCAGCAGGTTGGCGATGACCTGCTCGAGCCGATAGGGGTCCCCCCGGATGCGCACCGGCTCGGTCGGGTGCGCGTAGTCGATGCGGTGATGGCCGCGCTCGGCGTCCATTCCGGCCAGCACGCGCTCGATGATGCTGTCCAGCCGCATGGGCTCGAAGTGCAGCGCGAGCCGGCCGGCCTCGATGCGCGAGGCATCCAGCAGATCATTGATGAGTGCCGCCAGCCGCACCAGGTGCTGGCGGGCATGGCGCAGCAGCGTGGAGTCCACGGGCTCCTTGCGCTCCAGCCGTCGCTCCAGGCTGGCCAGCCGCAGCGACAGCGGGGTGAGGGGCGTCTTCAGCTCGTGCGAGGCGATGGTGAGGAAGTCGTCGCGCACCCGGATGGCCTCCTGGGCCTCGCGCAGCAGGCGGCCGCGCTCGGCCTCCGCGCTCCGTTGCTCGGTGATGTCCTCGATGATGCCCACGCCGCCCTCCACCTCTCCCTTCTCGTTGAAGCAGGGGGCGAAGTGGGCGCGCACCGGGGTGACCTTGCCCGAGGTGATGGCGCGGTAGTCCCCCTCGAAGTACGCATGGCGCCCGGCGAGCACGTCGCGCACGCAGGACATGACCGTCTCGTTCTGGAGGCTGAGCAGGTTCAGCCCGATGAGCATCCGCTTGGATGAGCCCATGATGCGCACGAAGTAGTCGTTGCACGCGAGCAGGGTGGGCGTGGTGTCGAAGTGGAAGAGGCCCAGCGGAGCGTTCTCGAAGACGAGCTGGTAGGCGCGCTCCCCGGCGGAGACCGGGCTCACCATGCGCGTGTGTGCCACGGAGGACAATCGCTCCATCGGCTCCTGGGTGTAGTCGGGGAACTCGGGTGGGCGCCGCAGCACCAGGGAGATGCGCTCCCCACCGCCTCCGCCGGAGCTGCCCACCGTCACCTCCAGCTCCATCTCCGGCCCGCCCCGACACAGCAGGGACGTGCGGACGGGTCGTCCGCTCAGCGCGCGCCGCCGGCCCAGCAGGTAGCGCAGGAAGGATTGGCCATCGAAGGCCCGCAGACGCGGGGGGAGGAGGCGGTCGAAGGGCTGTCCCACCAGCTCCGACAGCTTCCAGCCGAGCAGGCGCTCGGCGGCGGGGTTCAGGTAGAGGACGTGCTCGCCCCCATCGCAGGCCACGAGCGGGTCCGCCATGGCGTCCATCAACTCCCTGAAGTCGTTGCTGGACATCCCTCCCACCACGCGGATCCTCCTCTAGAGACTACAGGTTGGCGATGGAGACACGGAGCCGTGAGTACCTCCGGGCAGCGTCTCGGAAGGCCGCGTCCTGGCATGGAGGGGGAGCGGGCGGCCGATGGCTCAGATCGGCGCGGGAGGGGACACCTCGGCGTGCGTGGTGGGCGGCTGGAGCTGGAAGCGCGCGATGAGGGGCATGTGGTCCGACAGGCCGTGGAAGCGGCTGTGTGGATCTCCAAAGGGGCACGTCTCGTCGGTGTCCAACCAGCGCACCCCTCCGCCGGAGAAGATGTGGTCCAGGTGCATGCGCATGTGCATGAAGCCGGCGGTGGGGAAGCCGCGGGAGAGCTGGGGATCGATCTGCCCCACCGCCACCTGGGCATCGGTGAAACAGGCCTCGTCACACAGGTAGTGGAAGACGGGCGAGGCGGGGGGCGAGTTGAAGTCCCCGCAGACGAGGAAGGGTTCTCCGGCCGCTCTGGCCCGCACCAACTGGGCCAGGGCGCGTGCCTCGTGGAGCTGGTTGATGCCGTTGCCCATCTTCTCCCGGGTGGCCCAGAAGGCGCGGGAGAAGGGGGTGGGCAGGCTCAGGTGGGTGTTGAAGACGTGGAGCGGGAGGCCGTCCTCCCGGCGCAGCAGGCGCATGTGCGCGCAGATGCGGCTCTGCTTGCGCTCGCGCAGCATCCGCACGTGGTGGTGGGTGATGTGGTGGGGCGCGTCCACGTTGTGGATGTCCACCGCGAAGCGTTGGACGTTGACGAGGATGGCCAGCCCGGTGGTGTAGAGCGAGAACTCGCCCAGCTTGTAGTGGTGGGCGCGGAAGTAGAAGGCCTCGTAGGGCATGGGCCGGCGCAGGTTGGCGAACGTCTCCTCCATGCGCCCCATGAAGGCCTCGAGCTGCGTCTCGTCGGGGCGGGCGCGCCGGTGGGCGACGCTGCTGCGGAACGACTGCGTCTCCACCTCCTGCAGGCAGATGATGTCCGGCAGGGGGTCGAGCGCGGCGAATGCCGCGGCGACCCGGCGCTTGGGCCCCAGCGTGCTGGCGAGCCCGCGCAGGGCATGTCCGAAGTAGCGGACGTTGTAGCTGACGATGCGTAGAGGCGTGTCGGCCATGCTCGCTCGTTTGCCGTGCGGAAGCGGGAAGTACGGGGAAACTATTGCCTCCCATCTCCCAGTGGGAGCACCCCCGACCTTGCGCGCGGCCCCGGGGCGGGGGTATGGCGCCGCCTCCGGGGTTGCTCGCTCCCCCCGGAGACGTGCGGACCGCCCCCTGCCTGGCGGCGGGCCTTGAATCCGGCGCGGGGTCCTCCCCGCCCCATCCCAAGAGGAAGAGCATGAACCTGCGTTCGACGCTGTATGTGGTGACGGCCGTGGTGGCGGGAGGTCTGCTGGGCTGTGGTGAGCAGCCGAAGTACTACCGCGTGGCCATCGACCGGTCGCCGTTGGATATCGTCCCCGACGCCTGCTACACCTCGGGCGCGGCGCCCTCGGACAGGACGACCAACGTGGTCGATGTCGGCCAGTGGATCATCTGGGACGGGGTGGAGGACCGGAAGTACCTGCAGGTGGGTAACATCAACTACCAGCTCGGCAGCTCCCAGGTGCTCATCCAGGGCGACGCCATCGTGAGCACCGGTGACGACAAGAAGCCGACCTTCACCGTCGAGCGGACGCAGAACAACCCCAACCGGACCTCGCGGGCCACCTACACCTTCGAGGAGCTGGGCGACACCGTGGAGGGCACGCTCGCGCTGAGCTTCTCCTGCAACGGCACCGGCTGCACCCCGGGTTGTGATGCCACGCTGAGCTTCTCCGGGCGCCGCCTCGACGTGGACTCGTCGGTGCTGGTGAATAACTCCGCCAACAACTAGCGGACGGGCAGGCAGCGGGGGCGGGTCGGTGTTAAAAGGAGAGGGCATGACGTCCTCTCCTTCCCGTTTCCGTGGAACCGATACCTACCTCTCCAGCGAGGGCCTCCAGGCCGCCGTCAACTGCGCGCTGACGCTCCAGCGTCCGCTGCTGGTGCGCGGCGAGCCCGGCACCGGCAAGACGCTGCTGGCCGAGGCCGTCGCCGAGAGCCTGGGCCTGCGCCTGCTCACCTGGCATGTGAAGAGCACCACGCGCGCCCAGGACGGCCTGTACGTCTACGACACCGTGCAGCGCCTGTACGACTCGCGCTTCAACGACGGGGACGTGCGCGACATCCGCCGCTACATCCGCATGGGCCCGCTGGGCGAGGCCTTCGCCTCCCGTGAGCGCGTGGTGCTGCTCATCGACGAGGTGGACAAGGCGGACCTGGAGTTCCCCAACGACCTGCTCCACGAGCTGGACCGGATGCGCTTCCGCATCACGGAGACGAACGAGGAGGTGGTGGCCACGCAGCGCCCGGTGGTCATCATCACCAGCAACAACGAGAAGGAGCTGCCGGACGCCTTCCTGCGCCGGTGCGTCTTCCACTTCATCGACTTCCCGGACCAGGAGCTGATGCGCCGCATCGTGGCGGTGCACCACCCGGGGCTGGACGTGTCGCTGACGGAGCAGGCGCTGAAGATCTTCTACGAGCTGCGCGGCTTCTCACGGCTGCGCAAGCGTCCGAGCACGAGCGAGCTGGTGGATTGGATCGCCGTGCTCAAGGCCAACGGCGTGACGGACGTGAAGCTGGAGGACAACCTGCCCTTCCTGGGAGCGCTGCTGAAGCGTGAGCAGGACCTGCTGGCGGTGGCGGAGGCCTTCGGGCGGGGCCGCCGGACGAAGGCCTGACGGGGAGCGAGCCATGTTCCTGCCCTTCCTCTTCGAGTTGCGGCGGCGTGGGGTACCGGTGGGCGCGCAGGAGGCGCTCGCGCTGGCGGGGGCACTGAAGGCGGGGCTGCACGACAGCTCGCTGGATGGCTTCTACCACGTGGCGCGTGCGCTGCTGGTGCACGCGGAGACGCACCTGGATGCGTTCGACCAGGCCTTCCTGGCTCACTTCAAGGGCATGGAGGGCGCGGGGCAGAAGCTCAAGGACGAGCTGCTCGATTGGCTGAAGGAGGCGCGCGAGCGGCGCGAGCTCACCCCCGAGGAGCGGGCGCTGCTGGAGCACTTCGACGTGGAGGAGCTGGAGCGGCTCTTCCAGGAGCGGTTGGAGGATCAGCGCGAGCGGCACGACGGCGGCACGCGGTGGATTGGCACGGGAGGCGCGTCACCCTTCGGGCACTCGGGGGAGCCACGCGAGGGCTTCCGGGTGGGGGGTGAGGGGGCCGAGGGCGGCGGTGGCCGCATGGCGATGAAGATGGCCGGGGCGCGCAGGTACCAGGGGTACCGGGGCGACGTGGTGCTGGACACGCGGCAGATGGCGGTGGCGCTGCGCAAGCTGCGGGCCTTCGCGCGCGAGGGCGCACCGGACGAGCTGGACGTGGAGGGCACCATCGCCTCCACGGCGAAGAACGCGGGCGAGCTGGAGGTGGTGACGCGCCCGCCGCGCCGGCCGAACACGCGCGTGGTGCTGCTGATGGACGTGGGTGGCTCCATGGACCCGTACGCGCACCTGGTGAGCCGGCTGTTCTCGGTGGCGAAGCAGGCCACGCACTTCAAGGAGCTGCGCACGTACTACTTCCACAACTGCGTGTACGGGCGCGTGTTCGACTCGCCGTACCTGGTGGGAGGCCTCAGCGTGCCGGATCTGCTGGGGCAGGTGGGGCGCCACTTCAAGCTGGTGGTGGTGGGTGACGCGTTGATGGCGCCGTACGAGCTGGCGATGCGGACGAACTCGGAGGGCCGCTACGACACGGTGAACGGCAAGGAGGGCCTGGTGTGGCTGATGGAGCTGGCCCGGCACTTCGAGCGCAGCGCCTGGCTCAACCCGGAGCCTCCGCAGACGTGGCGGGGCAACACCATCCAGGCGGTGCACAACGTCTTCGACATGTTCCCGCTGACGCTGGAGGGACTGGGCGAGGCGGTGGCGCACCTGACGAAGGGGCGCATGGTGCGCGGGCGCCGGTGAAGTGATGTGTCCTGGGCAATCGAGGAGCGGGGCGCCTCTGGATTGCCATGCGTTCGGGGGGCGAGGGGGCTAGAAGGGGCGCTCCACTCGCAGTCCCGAGGAGTCCTCGACATGCCCCCCATCGCCATCCAGCCGCTCTACACCGCCACCGCCACCTCTCACGGAGGTCGCAACGGTCGTGTCCGCTCGGACAATGGGACGATCGACATGGCGCTGACCATGCCGAAGGCCCTGGGCGGTCCCGAGGCTCCTGGCTCCACCAATCCCGAGCAGCTCTTCGCGGCGGGCTATTCGGCGTGTTTCGAGGGAGCGCTGCGCCTGGTGGCCGGGCAGATGAAGAAGCAGATCAAGGATGCCCACATCACGGCCAAGGCGACCATCGGGAAGACCCCGACGGGCGGCTTCGGTCTGGCGGTGGCTCTCCACGGCAAGATCGAGGGCGTGTCCCAGGCCGAGGCGGACGAGCTGATGCACGCGGCGCACAAGGTGTGCCCGTACTCGCTGGCCACCCAGGGCAACATCGAGGTGAAGCTCTCGTCCGAAGTGGCCTGAGCGCGGGCCGGGGCGCGGCCCCGCTCCGACGGGGCCGCGGTGTTTCAGAAGGAGAGCTCGAGGTCCCGGGAGCCCGGGATGAGCTCGCCGGCGGCCGGTGTCTGGGCCTTCACCGAAGCCGTGTCGGCCGGAGCGGTGTCTCCACCCACGCGGTAGGTGATGCCCAGCGTGTCCAGGGCGGTGCGGGCCTGGGCGAAGGTCTTTCCGAGCAGGTTGGGCACCACCCGGAGGTTCTCCGTGTTGGCCGAGGGCGGTACCGGCACGATGCGGAACTTCACCACGCTGGCGGCCTTGACGTCATAGCCGTAACGGTTGCTGTAGCCGGCGTCGACGGGGGCCGCGTAGAGACGTGGGCGCGCGGCGAGCTTCTGTTTCCCGGCGGTGGAGGTGGTGGCTCCGGTGGTCTGGGCCTGCTGGGTGGCCTGACCGACGATGGAGATCGCCACGTTGATCTCCGCGGTGACCTCGGGGATGTGGTACCAGGTCGGCTGGTAGCCAATCTGCCGCAGGGTGGAGAGCAGCTCGGTATTGCCCGACTCGCCGTAGATGCTGCGGATGGTGGCGAGCGTCTGCGCATCCATCTCCTGTTGGGCCTCGGCGACACCGCGCCCGACGGAGGCGATGAGCTCCCCCACGGGGGCGGACAGCGCATCGAGCAGATCCTTGGGGTCCTGGGTGGCCATGGTGGGCTATCCCTTCCTTCCGACGGCGATGGTGACGAGAGTTCGGGGCTTCATGGGGGTGCCCGCCGGGGGTCTCTGCAACATGACGCGGCCGACATCCTCTTCGCGATCCACCAGTTGCTGGAGCACCTCGAGCTGCAACTGGTTCCCGGCGAGCAGCCTGCGCGCGTGCACCTCGGTGTAGCCGGTGAGCAGCGGCAGGGGCTGGGCGGTGGCCGTCGGGATGGGGAGCTGTGGCTTGTCGACGCTCTCGAGGTCGAAGTTGATCTGGCTCAGCCCCTGGTTGCCGACCTTGGTGATGTCGTCTGGCTTTGGCAGCACCACGCTCCCCGCGGTGGTGCCCGGCAACACCTTGAGTTGCAGGGAGACCTTCCCCAGGCGGAAGTTGCTGTTGCTGGTGCGCAGCGCATCCTGCGCTCGCTGGACCTGGGTCCCGGTGCCCTCGAACACCTGTTGCAGTGACGTCTCGGTGGTGGGCGCCGGTATCGGCGGTGTCGAGGTGGTGGGAATCGAAGTGACGGGAATCGAAGTGACGGGAATCGAGGTGACGGGAATCGAGGTGACGGGAATCGTGGCGGCGGTGGGGATGGCGGTGCCGAGGGTGGGCTTGACCACGGGAATGGCGCCCTGGGGGATGGTCACCATGGGCTGCACGACTCCCGCCACGAGCGCGGGCAGTGCCAGGGAGCCGAAGTCGGCGGCCTCGTTGGCGAAGCTCTGGAGGTTCTCCGCGAGCTCGACGAAGGCGGTGCCGCGGCGGACGAGGAGCTGCAGCCGGGGCTGGTAGGTGCTGGGGGCCTGCCAGTTGGTGGTGATGAGCAACGCGCCCTTGGCGTCCGTCTTTCCGGTGCCGATGACCTGGGCCGAGCCGTTGAGCATGAAGATGCAGACCTGCGCCTCGATGCCCACCACGGACTCACCCGTCGGGCTGAACAGCACGGCCTTCACGGTGAGGCTCATTTCGTTCCCCCCTGGGCGATGACGGTCTCGGTCTGTCCCATCGCGTCGATGACCAGGGCCACGATGGCCTTGGCCGGCTCGTTGGGGCTGACCCGGAGCGTGTTCTGGGCCTGTCCATTGCTGTCGGTGACGCGCACGCCGTAGAGGACCCGGGTGTCGGCCTGGAGCTTGAGCTGGGGCACGTCCGGCGCGCTCAGGGCCGCGCTGCGCTCCGGGTCGATATTGAATTGCACCTCGACACCGGACTGGGGCTCGCCGATCGCATTGAGGAGCGTGACGGTGACGAGCGTCTCGCCGGGAGCGGCGCCACGGGCCAGCGAGCACCGGAGCACGGGCGGCGGCTGCCCACCGTTGGCGGGGACGGCCACGAAGCTGCCCTTGATGATGCTCAAGGCCTCGGCCTGCACCTGCTGGCCGCCAGACTGTTGGGCAATCGCGGGCTTGAAGACGAGCACCGGTCCCTTCGAGGAACTGGTGCCGATCTTCGTCGTGCCCGTCGATGACGTCTGCGAGCCCTGTGTCATCTCGAAGGTCAGCTTCAGCTCGAAGTCGACTCGCGGCAGATGGTAGGTGATGGGGGACTGGCCCCCCGGCCCGGCGATCTGGATGCGATTGAGCTGGAGCTGTGCTTCCTGGATGCCCTCGGCCAGGCTGACGAGGTAGTCATCCAGCGTATTCTCGATGAAGTCCTGGGCGGTGGTGGTCGTCATGCGGATGGCGTCCCCTATGAATGTCTCGCGGCCATCATGATGGCCTGCTCAGCGTGTATCCCGGTGTTGTTGCCGCTCCCGGGCGCGCTCCTCCCGGCGGAGCTCCTGCTGATGCTCTCGTTGAGCCTGGGCCCGGCGCTCCCGGGCTTCCTCGAGGGCTCGTTCCTCGTCCTGACGCTGCTGGCGCTGCTCGATGCCGCGCTGGAGGCGGTTGGCGGCGAGTGAAGCGTTGCGCTCGTCGTGCCAGCTCTGGAGGCGCTGCTTCTCCAGGGCCGCGTTCCGCAGTGCCTGTTGGCGCGTTCCCTGCCAACGCTCCTGGAGCCGGGCCCGCTCCTCGGCGAGGCGCTTCGCCTCCTCCTGCTGCTCCTGCCGCCAGGCCTCGTACAGCGACTCCAACCGCTGTTGCTGCCGGTGCTCCTCCACGGCCTGCTCCCGCGCCTCCTGGCGCGCGGCCTCCTGACGCCGCTCGATGACATGGCGCTCCTGGGCCTGACGGGCCAGTATCCGCGTGTGCTCGTCGCGCCGCTGGAACTGCCGCTCCTCGATGCGGCTCTCCTTGGTATGGGCGCGCACCGGGAAGCAGCGCTGGCGGCGCTCCTCCTCCGGGTCCGCCTCGCCCTGGCCGGTGAGCCCCTTGAGACGACGTTCGAGCTGCTCGCGCTCGGAGAGCAGCCGCGACAGTGCCTCGGGCACCGGGGGCGGAGGAGACGCGATGTTCCCCTGGCCCGCCGCGGTGTCCGGAGCGGGAGCGGCTGGAGCCGGCGGCGCGGCCGGCTCGTCGTCCAGCAGATCCTGCCAGCTCAGGTAGGACGTCATGGCTCACCCCCCGGGAGGAGACGAGGGTCCGCCGCCACCACCGCCCTCGGTGCTGTTCTGCCGGTCGAGGATGCGGCGGATGCGCTCCTCCAACACGGCCGGAGGCGGCACGGGGACCAGCTTGGTGCGCAGCAGACTGGAGCCCTCGGCGCTGTACTGGTAGCGCGAGGCGTAGCTGGCGCTCACCGAGGAGACGCTGGCGCTGAGGCCTCCACCGAAGATGAAGAAGCTGGTCGAGGCATTGAGCCTGGTGTTCGACGTCGACCGCTTGTACGAGCGGTCGTAGCTCATGCTCATCGAGATCTTCACCTCGATGATGGTGTCGACGAACTGGTAGAAGGTGGGGGTGAAGCCCAGCTCGAGCATGGAGAGCTTCTTGCCGTCGAAGGTGATGTAGGCCTCCTTCTGGACGGTCTTGGTCTTCTCGGGGTCGAGGGGATCCGGCTCCTCGATCTCGTACTGACCGGACATCATCTGGGCCAGGCGCAGACCGACCTGATCCAGCTCGAACTGGGCCTGGGCGATGGCCAGACCCATGCTCTTGATCATGTCCGGGAAGGGCACATCCAGGAGTTGCTGGCCGATGCTGGCGTTGCTTGGGAAGGGCATGAAGGGCTCCTAGTGGACGCCTACGGGGTGGGGGGCTTGTCGTTCTGCTCGAACATGCGCCGGATGCGCTCCTCCAGGACGGGAGGAGGCGGCACGGGGACCAGCTTGGTGCGCAGCAGGCTGGAGCCCTCGGCGCTGTAGCCGTACTTGGACGAGTAGGAGGCGTCGACGGTGGTGGTGGTGACCTTCAGACCGTTGGAGCTGCGCAGCCGGTACTGGTTGCTCTTGGTCTGCTCCTTCGTGTCGTAGGCCCGCTCGCGGGTGACGCGGATGGCGATCTTCACCTCGATGACCGTCTCGATGAACTGATAGAAGGTCGGGGTGAAGCCCAGCTCCATCATGCTGAGCTTCTCGGGCTTGTTGGCGGCATCGCGGCCGAAGGTGACGCGGGTGTCGACGTACACGGGCGTGGCGCTGGCCTTGCCGGTGGCGTCCACCAGGTTGCCATCCGCGTCTCGCAGGACGCGGTAGCCACTCATCATCTCGGCGACGCGGGCGCTGGACTCATCCAGATCCAGCTGAGCATCCGCGATCGCGAAAGCCATCTGGCGAATCATGTCGCCCATGGGCACGTTGAGCAGTTCGTGGCCAATGGCCATGTCGGAATCCTCCTTGGGATGCTGCGTTGAGAGGGACTGCGGGGATGGGGGCTATCCGCCCGTCTTTCGGGTGAACGTGGAGCGCAGGAGATCGGCCAGCACCGTGGGCGGTGGGACGGAGACGAAGCGGGCCCGGATGGCGCTCGAGGCGCTGGCGTCGAAGGAGTACTTCGCCGTGTAGCTGGCGTTCACCGAGGCGGCGAAGAAGTAGATGTTCACGCCCACGCTGGCGCCCACGGAGAACTCCGAGGACTGGCCGATGCTGAAGGCGACCCGGGCATCGATGGTGGCCTCGGAGAGGTGATAGAAGGTCGGGGTGAAGCCGAGCTCGAGCAGGCTCCGCTTCTCTCCGTCCGGGCCGAGCTGGAGACCGTTCTCGGTGTCCGCCATGAGCTGGGCGATCTGGAGGGACTTCTTGTCGATGGCGTACTGGGCATTGGCGATGGCCACGCCCAGCCGCTCGAGCATCTCGGGCAGCGGTGATTGCTGCATGAGGGTGTTGATGTCGGCCATTGGGAGCTCCGGTCAGGGCTGGCGGTTTCAGGGACCGGAAGGGCCGCCGGAGGGGCCGGACGGGTCGTTGGGGGTACCTCCACCCGGGGGCGGGGGAGCGCCGGACGAGCCGCCCGTGCCCGTGGCGATCTTGACGGCCTCGAGGAAGGCCGTCGGCGCGGGCACCGATACCAGGGTCGCCGTGACCGAGGAGGAGCCGCTCACGTCGTAGTTGTACTTGCGGCTGTATTCGAGGCTGACGGAGATGCCGAACGGAACGGCTTCCCTCTGCGGCTGGCCCTGGCTCGTGTTCGGGGCGGGGGAACTGCTGGAGGGCTGCGGGTTACCGGAGGCAGGAGCACCGGAGGCAGGAGCGCCAGAAGCAGGGGCACCGGAGGCGGGAGCACCAGAGCCACCAGTCGTTGACGAGGCTGGTGTTCCGGGTGCGGTCGGAGCCGTGGGCTTGCCAGCGGGCTGAGAGCCTGGAGCACCGCCAGGAGGGGAGGCCTGCCCGCCGCCAGGAGTGGAGGTCTGATTACCTCCGGATGGAGGAGCTTGATTGCCTCCAGGCTGAGAGGCCTGATTGCCGCCAGGCGCCGTGCCACCGGTGTTACCCGTGCCGCCCTGATTCCTGGCGGTGTTCGTGCCCAGATTGAAGTCCAGACGCGCCCCGGTGCTCTCCTCCACCTTCATGGCGATCTGCATCTTCACTTCGAGGACCACTCGCTCGAAGTGATAGAAGGACGGGGTGAAGCCCAGCTCGAGCAGACTCCGGCTCTGGGCCTTGCCGCTGGCATCCCGGATGTCGACCGTCGTGTTCCCGAGCATCCACGTGATGCTGATGCTGTTGCTGTCGAGCCGCAGCTGCGCGTCCGCGATGGCGAGGCTGAGCTTCTCGATGAGCTGGCTGATGGGGGCGTCTTGCAGCACCTCGCCCGGGGACATGTTCTGGAGCCTGTCTTCCAACATGTGGGAGTCCTTTCCTGGACTTCGTCAGGTGCGAGGGGAGAGACCGGGATGTCCCGGTGGCAGTGGCGTGGCGATGCGGGCATCGACCTGGCCGGTCCGCACCGAGAAGTAGCTCCAACGCCTCTGCTCGGCGGTGATGCGGTCGGGGTCGAGGTGGTAACCGCTGTCCAGCCAGCGGAGGAGCTGACTGGTCAGCGGAAGCGTCTGGCCCGTGGGCAGGGCCGCCAGGGCGGCACGCAGGGCTTCCCGGGCGGCGTCACGCTTCCCGGACTTGAGCAGGACCACGCCGCGTCGCTGGTGGATGCTCGCCAGGTCCCTTCGCGCCATGTCGTCGGGCGGAGGATGGTCGCGGTAATGGGCCAGGGCCCGGTCGCAGTAGTCGAGGACCTCGGGCCAGGAGCCGCTCTGCTCCAACGCCTCGATGGCGCACTCCAGGTAGTGCCGGAAGAAGACCTCCGGGTCGTTCCGCCGCACGGCCTGGCGCATGGCCTCGCGGTAGTGCAGCAGCGCCACCTCGTACTCCCCACGCAGCGCATGGAGCTTTCCCTGCTCGGCGATGCCGAGGTGGGCCGGAGGCGTGGGGCGCGGGGCGTTCATCGCAGCACCAGCCGGGCGGTGGTCCCAATCCTCTTCAGCTCGTACTGCAACCAGCGCGCGTGCAGGGGTGTGAAGGGGCCCTCGATCCGGGCCGGCAGGGCCTGTAGCAACGACCGGGCCCGTGCATCATCCAGGTCCGCCACCACGCGCAGCGTGAGCAGGGTGGCCGCCATGTCGCGGACCTCGGTGAGCTCGAGGGAGAAGGTCTGGAAGCTCAACAGCCGCGCCGTCACCTGGCAGTCGAGCCGGGCGAACTCCTCCAGGCAGGGCCCGAGCGCCGCGTGGGGAATGTTGTGGTGGGTGACGATGGGCCGCCGCTCGAGCAGCTTCGGCACGACCGCCGGTGGAATGCCCGCGCCGCGGTGGAGGAAGTCGGTCAGGGCCGAGGAGGGCCGTGCCTGCTCGAGCACCACCTCGAAGCGCTGGAAGTCACGGTTGATCAACCGCAGCGAGGTGCCGGTCCGCTGCAGCCGCTCCCAGATGGCGTGAGCCCTGGGCGCATCCAACCCCATCGCGACCAGGGCCTTGCTGGAGTGCTCCTTGTCCTCGGTCAGCGGCACGCCCGCGTCCCGCAGGGCGCGCTGCACCGCCGCCCGGGTGGCCGCCGCGCCCTCGACGATGAACAGATCGAACAGCGCCTCGCGCGGCTTCGAGGCGTCCAGCTCGGCGCCCCACGGCGCGAAGCGCTTGCGCAGGGCCTCGACCGTGGCGGACGAGATGCGCCCGAGCAGGATGGCGGGCGAGGCACACGCCATCTTCCGGGCCGTGGTCACGTCCAGCCCGAGCACGGAGACGAGCTCCTGGATGATGGAGCCCATGTGCTCGACCTGGTGGACGACGAGCGCCACCTCGTGGTCGCCCAGGCCCGGGTCGAAGGACTCGCGGGCGTCGAGGACGTCGGATTCCAGACCGGTGTCGCGCAGCATCCGGCTCATGGCTTCCGCCACCGGGCGCGGCAGGCCCACGACGAGCTCCGAGGGCGCCTGGTAGAGGAGGGCCGCGACCTGTGACTCCGGGTAGGGCAGGATGTGCTTCAGCGTCCGCACCATCCCGGCTCCCGCGGTGCCGATGGAGCGCACCACCAGCCGTGCCTCCCCTTCGTTCCTCGAGAAGGGCGGCGGTTTGCCCAGTGGCTCCATCAATGCCTGTTGCGCGGCGAAATCCAAACGTCCCCCCTGAGTGTCTGGCTACTCGGGCAGTGTGATGCTCTCAACACTGTACGTCAATGACTCTCCTGGTTGTTTTCACGGGCCTCACCCACGTGCCGCGTAGGGAATTCAGGATTTTCGGATTCCTACTTCAATTCTGGATGAACTGTGGTATGAGAGGGAAATCAGCGGAGGCCGGTGTGGACGGCCAGAGGGGGGAGATCAGATGAAGGCATGGTGCGGTATCGGGCTCATTGTCATGTTGCTGGCGGGTTGCCAGCCATCGGCGGGCTCGGCCGGGGTGATTCGGGACGAGGAGCGCGCCGCCGAGCAGGCCGTGCGAACCGACTCCGGAGCCCAGACGGGGAGCTGCCTGGGAGAAGGGCAGGGCTCCTCTGCCTATGAGGAACAGCGGGCCACCGGGCGCGGCGAGTCCTCGCCGTCATGCTGCTCCGGACTGACGCGGTTGGATGCCTATGAATCCGCCGCGCGGCCGGGCCAGTGTCTCGTCTCGAAGGGCGGGCGTTTCGTCTGCGCGCGATGTGGCGACGGCGAGTGCCGCGAGGGTGAAAACCCTTGCAACTGCCCTACCGATTGCAAGTGAGCTTTTTGGGAAACAGGAGGAAGACAATGACTGGAAAGTTTGGAATGGGTGTGTTGTCCCTGATGGCCCTGGCCGGGTGCGGTATGCCCGACACGGCGGGGGAGGCTCCGGCCGAGCAGACGCGCACCCAGGAGGGAGCGCTGGCTCGCAAGGGTCCGGACGCCGCGGAGCTGGGGCGGATGCAGCGCTACCTCGATGGGCGTTACTCGCCCCAGGACGTGGTGCACCGCTTCCGCAGCGCGGTGGGAGATGACATCGATTGCGTGCGCCTGGAGGCCCAGCCGGGCCTGCGCCGCCAGGGGATGGAGAAGCAGGCCATCGAGAAGGCGCCTCGCACCGCTCCCGTGGGGGAGCCCGTGGACACCTTCGGTGCCCGGGGTCTCAATCCCCACCAGGGTCTCACGGACGGCGTCGACGCGTTCGGCGCGGTGCAGCACTGCCCCGAGGGCTCCATCCCCGTGCTGCGCTTCACCCTGGATGACATGAAGCGGTTCGAGCGCCTGGAGGACGTCTTCCGCAAGGTTCCCGGTGGCGCCGATCCCCGGCCTCCCTCGGCCATCGAGCCGCCCGCCGCGGGTCCCACCGCCCTGCACCAGTACGCGCACGCCTACCAGATCGTGGCCAACCGCGGCGCCACGAGCACCCTCAACCTGTGGAACCCCTACGTCGAGCTGACCAGCGAGTTCAGCCTGTCGCAGATCTGGGTGACGCGCGGCTCGGGCACCAACCTGGAGACGGTGGAGACGGGAATCCAGCTCTACAACCAGCTCTACGGTGACAACAACTCCCGCCTGTTCATCTACTACACGCCGGATGGCTACACGACGGGCTGCTACAACCTGAGCTGCTCGGCCTTCGTGCAGACCGACACCTCCGTCGTCATCGGCGGCAAGTTCGGCTCGTACAGCACCACGGGCGGCACCCAGTACGAGCAGAAGCTCGAGTGGTACAAGGACGGCCCCACCGGGAACTGGTGGCTGCGCGTGGGCACGACCTGGGTGGGCTACTACCCGCGCTCGCTCTTCGACGCCAACGGCATCAGCGACGCGGCCGCCAACGTGGACTTCGGCGGGGAGATCATCGACAAGCGCAACGGCGGCCGCCACACCGCCACGGACATGGGCAGCGGCGCCTACCCCTCGGCGGGCTGGCAGCAGGCGGCCTACCAGCGGCGCATCCAGTACATCGACACCAACAGCGTCTACCAGACGGGGGCGGTCACCGGCACGCGTGACTGGGCCGGCTGCTACGACATCTCCCTGTTCCTGGATTCGACCGCCAACGGGTGGGGCCGGTACTTCTTCTTCGGCGGCCCCGGCTACAACACCAACTGCACGTAGTCAGCAGGTCGCGGGCGGGATGGCCGGCTCCGGCTCATCCCGCCCACGCCGGGTGCGAGGGTTACTTCTGGCTTCCCTCCGCCCAGGTGCCCCAGCGGACGAGCCGCGTGCCGCCCTCGGGCTCGCGCTTGCCTCCGGCGGCCACGCGCTCGGTGCCGCTGGAGAGCGGCTGGAAGCGCGCCTCATGGGGCAGGCCCGCGAGCGCGGGGGCCCAGGGATCGGCCGCGTAGGTCTCCGAGAAGACGCGCTGGACACCCTCCACGTTCTCGGTGTTCTGCGCGGTGAGGGCGGGCACGTCACGGCCCTCCACGGTGAACTTCCCAGGGGCGGCGGCCGCGGCGGACGCCGGAGGCCACTCGGAGGTCAGCGCATCCCAGGGCAGGCCCAGCAGCGCCTCCTCGAGCGGCTGCGGATCGGCCTGGGAGAAGTCGGAGCAGGGCGCGGTGCTGGTGTCGACGGGGCCCTCGGTGCGCAGGATGAAGCCGCGCTCGGCGCCGAAGCACACGCGCTGCACGCTGGGCGACGGGCCCACCTCCACGCGCCGGTCGTAGTACGCGCCGGGGCCCAGGGGCCGCTCCAGCGAGGGAGGAGTGGCCTTGGCGCCGGCCTCGCCCTCACGGAACTCGCGCAGCTTCAGCTGGAAGCCGCCCGGGGTGCGGAAGCCGGCGAGCTCGGTGCTCGCCTCGAGCAGGCCATGGGTGAGGTACAGCGGGCCCGGCTCGTTGGCGTACACGCGCGTCTGCAGGGGACCGTCCACGGGGCGCGAGTCCTCGACGTAGCGCACGGCCTCCCAGGTCAGGCCGGCGGTGGAGGGCTTCTCGGCGGTGGCCTCGCCCCGGTGGGGCACGTCGAGCGGGCGCGTCGTGTCCGCGCGCACGGGGATGATGAGCTCCTGGGCGAGCTTCGCCTGGGCCAGCGGCTTGCCCGCCGCATCCTCGAAGGCCAGGCGCACCCAGACCCAGGGCTGCTGCACGGCCACCACCTCCAGCGTCGCCTGGCCGGAGAGGGCGCGCGCGCCTCCGTGTTGCCCGGCGCCCTGGTTGGCGGAGAAGGTGTAGGTGACCCGGTCGCCCACGCGGGCGTTCCGCCAGGACGCGGTGTCCGTGCTCATGGGGGCGGGCTGCTGGGTGTCGGTGGGAGAAGGGCCGCTCGACTTCGTGCTCTCGCAGCCCGGGAGGAAGGACAGTGCCGCCGCGCTCAGCAGCGCGGCCAGGGGACGTGGGGAGTGGCGCATTTGCATGTGAGACTTGATACACCGGGAGTGTATTCAGTCCCACCATTCGCTGGAGCCGCGCGCACATGCCTCCCTCCCTGCCCATCCGCCGCGTCGTCCTCTACAAGCATGGAGTCGGCTATTTCGAGCGCCGGGGGAGGGTGAGCGGCAGCGACACGCTCCACTTCGACTTCAAGGCGCGGGACATGAACGACGTCCTGAAGTCGATGACGGTGCTGGACCTGTCGGGCGGCTCGGTGTCGGCGGTGAGCTACGACTCCACCAAGCCGCTGGAGCAGCTGCTGCAGGAGGCCACCATCCGGATACCGGAGTCGGGCAGCCTCACCGCGCTGCTGGGGCAGATCAAGGGCGCGCGGGTGCGCGTGCGGGTGGGTAAGGAGCAGCAGGTGGAGGGGGTCATCGTGGGGCTGGAGTCCCTGCCGGTGGTCGAGGGCAAGGCGGCGGTGCACCGGCCCTTCCTGACGCTGCTGGTGGGCGCGTCGCTGCGCAGCTTCGACCTGCTGGACGTGGCGGAGCTGACGTTCCTGGACGACACGGTGCGCAAGGACCTCGAGTTCTACCTGGCCACGGTGCTGTCCTCGTACAAGAAGGACACCAAGCGGCTGTCGGTGCTCACCGCGGGGGAGGGGGATCGGGAGCTGTTCGTCTCGTACGTGCTGGAAGCGCCGGTGTGGAAGACGAGCTACCGCATCCTCCTGGAGGCCGAGCGCCCGCCGCTGCTGCAGGGCTGGGCGGTGGTGGACAACACGGGGGACGAGGACTGGGTGGACGTGGACCTGGCGCTCATCGCGGGGCTGCCGGTGTCCTTCGTGCACGACCTGTACAACCCGCGCTACATGCGGCGGCCGGTGGTGGAGGTGCGCACCGAGGCGGCCGCGGCGCCCGTCATCCCCGAGGAGGGGTACGGGGGGATGGAGGAGGAGGTGTTGGCCGAGGTGTCGGCGGACATGGCGATGGAACCGCCCATGCCCCCGGCGCCCGCGCCCGGGATGGCCGCCGCGCCCATGATGAAGACCTTCGGGGCGGTGGGAGGACGGGGAGGGCCAGCCCGGCGCGAGGCCATGGAGCGCAGCGCGGCGGTGAAGACGCTGACGAAGGAGGTGGGGGACCTCTTCGAGTACCGGGTGGACCATCCGGTGACGGTGCACCGCAACCAGAGCGCGCTGGTGCCCATCCTGCACCGGCCCTTCGAGGGCAGGCGGGTGCTGCTCTACAACCGCGCCACGCGCGAGAAGAACCCCATGGCGTGCATCGAGCTGAAGAACACCACGGGGCTGACGCTGGAGGGCGGGCCGGTGACGGTGACGGAGGGGGACACCTACGTGGGCGAGGCGATGCTCGACACGATGAAGCCGGACGACAAGCGCTTCGTGCCGTACGCGGTGGAGCTGGGGTGCGTGGTGTCGCAGGAGGACCGGACGGAGGAGGGGCCGGTGTTCCGCGCGGTGGTGAGCCACGGGGTGCTGCTGGTGGAGTTCTACCACCTGCGGCGCACGCTCTACACGGTGCGCAACAAGGCGAAGCGGGCGCAGACGCTGTACCTGGAGCACCCGCGCACGGGCTGGGAGCTGAAGGACTCGCCGGAGCCCGCCGAGACGACGGACAACTTCTGGCGCTTCAAGCTGGAGCTGGGGGCCTCGGCCAGCGAGGAGCTCACCATCACCGAGCGCACGACGGGACAGCGCACCTGGTACTTCTCGAACACGGGGCTGGAGGAGGTGCGCTTCTTCCTCGAGTCGGGCTACATCGACGAGCGGGTGGCCCAGGGCGTGCGCGAGGTCGTCGCCATCCGCGACCGCATGGTGGCACTGGACAGGCAGGAGCGGAAGCTGAACGACGAGCGGACGAAGCTCTTCAAGGACCAGGAGCGCATCCGGGCGAACATCGACTCGCTGAAGAGCGGGGCCTCGCAGCGGGAGCTCTCCGAGCGCTTCGTGACGAAGCTGAGCGAGCAGGAGGACCGGCTGGAGGCCATTGCCCGCGAGCTGGAGAGCGTGGAGCGCGAGAAGCGCGAGGCACAGGAGGAGGTGGACCGGAAGATCCAGGCGCTGGCCTTCACCGCGGACCTGGGCACGCCCGGCACCGACAAGAAGCCCAAGGGGCGTGGCAAGGACAAGTGAATCCCCTCTCCCCCTGGGAGAGGGCCAGGGTGAGGGTCGTCCCGCTCCCCGGCCCCCTCGCGTGAGCTACGGCGCCTTGTGGACCTCTGCGCCCGCCACCACCGTGAGCTTCACCTGCGCCTTCAGCAGCTCCGCCGGGGGCGCGTCCACCGGGTCCACCGAGAACGCGACGAAATCCGCGTCCTGGCCCGGCTTCAACCGGCCCCGCTCGTTCTCGGCGAACGCCGCGTAGGCCGCGCCCACCGTGAAGCCCTCCAGCGCCTCCTCGCCGCTCAGCCGCTGCGCGGGGTACCACCCGTTCGCGGGCTGGCCCTCCGCGTCCTGCCGCGTGCGCGCCGCGTACAGCCCCAGCAGCGGATCCGGCCGCTCCACCGGGAAGTCACTGCCGAACGCCAGCGGCGCTCCCGACTCCTTCAGCTTCCTCCACGCGTACGCGCCCTGGATGCGCTTGGGGCCCACGCGCGTCTCCGCCCAGGGCATGTCGCTCGTCGCGTGCGTGGGCTGCATGCTCGCGATGAAGCCACTCTGGCCCAGCCGCGAGATGTCCTCCGGCCGCAGCACCTGCGCGTGCTCCACCCGGTGCCGCCCATTCAGCGTCCCCGTGGCCTCGGCCGAGCGCAGCAGCGTGTCCAGCACCAGCGTGTTCGCCCGGTCACCAATCGCGTGCGTGGCCACCTGGAAGCCGCGCGCCATGAAGGCCCGTACCCGTGCCTCGTACTCCTCGGGCGTCAGCAGCAGCAGCCCGCGGTGGCTCGGCTCGTCGCTGTACGGCGCGTGCAACGCCGCGCCCCGGCTCCCCAGCGCTCCGTCCAGGCTCAGCTTCACCGCCCGCAGCGTCAGCATCCGGCCCTGGAAGGGACCCTCGCGCAGGTAGGTCTCGCGGTTCGGCCCCTGGCCGTCCGCCATCGCGTAGACGCGCAGCGGCAGCTTCCCTTCCTTGTCCCAGCGCTGCAGCAGGCGGAAGGTGCGCAGGTCCATGCCCGCGTCATGCGCCCCCGTCAGTCCCACCTCGGCGCAGCGCGCGAGCGCCGCGGCCAGCTGCGCCTCCAGCTGTTCATCCGTGGGCGGCGGCAGCACCGCGTCCACCAGGCCCATCGCGTTGTCCACCAGGATGCCCGTGGGCTCGCCGTCCGGGCCCCGCAGGATGCGCCCGCCCGCCGGGTCCGGTGTGTCCTTCGTGATTTTCGCCCGCCGGAGCGCCTCGCCGTTCACCCACAGCGCGTGACCGTCGATGCGCTCCAGCGCCACGGGCGTCTTCGGCAGCTTCGCGTCCAGCTCGGCCCGGCCGGGGAAGCTCTTCTCCGGCCAGTCGTTC
The DNA here is from genome assembly GCF_016887565.1 of Archangium violaceum. Lineage (NCBI taxonomy): Bacteria > Pseudomonadati > Myxococcota > Myxococcia > Myxococcales > Archangiaceae > Archangium > Archangium violaceum. Next base: position 11,560,120 of record NZ_CP069396.1, on the reverse strand, counting down.
TGGTCCCACCCCTGGCCGATCAGCCAGTCGCCCAACCATGCCGTGGTAGGCGCCGCTGCCACGCGCGAGAGGATCTCCTCGCGCGAGGTCGTTCCCTCCAGCCGAACCCCGGCCAGGGAGCGGCCGAGGCCCGACAGGTGCCCGTGCGCGTCGGTGAGGCCGGGCACCACGGTCGCGTCCCCGAGGTCCACCACCCGCGCGTCCCCTCCCGCCGAGGCGAGCACCTCGGCCTTCGTGCCCACCGCGAGCACCTTCCCCGCGCGCACGGAGAGCGCTTCGGCGATCGGTCGCTCCGCATCGAGCGTCCGCACACGCCGCGCCACATAGACGGTGGTGGTGGAAGAGGAGGGGGCTTGCTGTGTCTCTGGAGCACGCCGGGCACAACCGGCCGCGCACACCAGGAGGAGCATCGAGCCAAGGAGGGACTTCAAACCGTGCATCGCACACCCTTCGAAGAGCCCCGGGTGACGGGGTCGGTGGGCGTTGCACTCTGGCGCACTCGGGCGCGAGTGGGAATGCGTGGGGTCAGCGCTTCACGGGTTCGGCCAGCCCCTTCCGCACCGCGTCATCCAGCAGCGCCTGGGCCTTCTTCTCGGCCTCCCGGCTCGCCGCCTCCATCTGCTCGCCGAGCTTCTCCATCTGCTCGCCGAGCTTCTCCATGGGCTCGCTGTACTTCTCCATCTCCCGGCTGAAGGCCTCCATCTGCTCGTTGAGGGGCTCCATCTGCCGCTCGAGCTCCTCCATCTGCTGCTGCAGCTCCTTCTGCTCGCGCGCGAACTGCTCCCGCTGGCGCTTGATGTCCGGCGTCTCCTCCCCGTCGTCCATCTCCAGGAGGGCCGCCTGGTGGGCGAGCCGGGCCTGCTTGCGTCCCAGCACTCCCATCTTCTCGCCAATCTCCCCCATCTTCCCGCCGAGCTCCCCCTGTTTCCCGCCGAACTCGCCCTGCTTCTCGCCCAGCGCCTTCAGTTGCTCGCCCAGCGCCCTCTGCTGCTCGTCGAGCTCCCTCACGCTCTTGAAGGTGTCCTCGAAGGTCCGCAGGGTCGCCGCGTCCCGGATGATGAACTCCTGGCCATCATCGCGGCGCACGTAGAGCAGGGGCTGGTTCCCTCCGCCCGCCAGGCTGCGAGCCACCTTCAGGTCGTGCGGCGAACCGGACATCGTCGCGTTGTCCGAGGAGCGCAGGAGGACGTAGGAGTACCTGCCGTCATCGTCCTCGGCGGGCGCACTCGGAGGCGCGGGAGGCCTCGCGGGAGCAGCGGACTGCGCCACGGCGACCCGAGGCGCGGGGGCGGGGGGCTTCACCAGGGGCAGGACGGCGGCGGGCACGAGGGGCTGCGAGGGCTGTGGGGTCACCGCCGGCGCCTGGGGCACTGGGGGCGTGGGGGCCGCTGGCTCGCGGGCCACCACCTGGAAGGGGACGAGTGCCACCAGCGCGAGGCCGCCCAGGGCCCAGCGAATCCAGTGGTGGCGCCGCATCGAGTCGGTACTTGCGTGTTCCAGCATGGCGATTCTCCGTTTGAGGGCTGCGAGATGTGATGAGGCACCGGGCATCGCCGCGGCAGCCGGAGCGCGGGCGATACCAAAGACGAGCAGGAGCCGCCCGTACTCGTGGGGCTCGGCCCCGGTGGCCTGGAGCGCGGCGGCATCGCAGGCCTCCTCGCGGGCGAGCGCGTACTCGCGGCAGGCCCGGCGGACGAGGGGGTGGAAGAAGAACAACGCCTGAGCGAGCGCCGGCACCCAGCCGAGCCACAGGTCCCCGCGCCGCACGTGGGCCAGCTCGTGCGCCAGCGCCATGCGCTGCTCCAGCGGGGACAGCTTCTCCAGCGCCGCGCGCGGCAGGATGACCTCGGGGCGCAGCAGGCCGATGGCCAGGGGACTCGGGGCGTGCTCGGAGACGCGCAACCGGGGGATGCGCGCGAGGCCCAGCTCCCGACCGAGCGTCGCCGCGGCCTGGTGGAGCGTGGCGTCCTCGAGCGGCCGTGCCTCGCGCCGGATGCGGCGCAACTGCGCGAGGCTCCGGAGCAGCGCCCACCCCTGCCAGGCGAGGCCGCCGAGCCACGCGAGCAGCACGCCCAGCACCGCCTGGCGCATCCACGTGCCTGTGCGCTCCGGCGGGGTTGCCACGAGCGAGGCCTCACCGTGCTTCTTCTCCACCCTGAGCGCGGTGCCCGCATGGGCCGGAGCCGTGTCCACCTTCACCGCGACGGCCTGGGGCGCTTCGGGCGCTGGCAGCAGTGGCAGGCGCACCGTGCCCGGCGCGCACAGACTCACCAGGCACTTGAGCCCCACGAGCCACCACATCGCGGCCCGCGCGGACGAGGGCAGCCTCGGCAGCGCCCGCGTGAGGGCCCACACCACGAGCGCCCACAGCGCCCCCTGCCACGTCACCCGCCACAGCACCCCGAGTCCCTGCTCCGCCACCGCGTGCATGTCCATGGCGCTCATTCCTCGCCCTCCTTCTTCGACTTGAGCCGGGCAACGGCCTCCTCCAACTGGCGCAGCTCGTCGTCACTCACCTCGTCGGCCTGGGACAGCCACGTGGCGAAGGGCGACAGCGAGCCCGCCAGCGACTTCTTCACGAAGTCCCCCACCACGCCCCGCAGCAGCTCCGCCAGCGGCACGCTGGAGCTGTATTGGTAGACGCCCTCCACCTTGCGCCGCGTCAGGTGCCCCTTGCTCCTCAACCGCTCCATCACCGTGAGGATGGTGGAGCGCGCCAGGCCTTGTGGCTCGCCGAACCGCTCCGCCACCTCACCCACGGTGACGGGGCCGTGCTCGGCCACCCAGCGCAGCACCACCAACTCCTGGTCTCCCACCGGCTTCTTCATTCGGCCCATCCGCGTGACTACAAGTGTCGTCAAGGAGCAAGGTAAGCCCTGACTACGGTTGTAGTCAAGTCGATGGAGCCCGGATTGTTGTGGCAGGCTTGGGGCATGAAGACGCTCCGCACCACGCTGCTGCTCCTCGGCGGGGGGACAGAAGGGCGGCGGTCACATCTCTCCGCTGGGCGCGTATGACCAGGCGTCGGACTCCTTCCTCATCCTGGACGTGAATCCGTGAAGGAGGGCAACGCCTCCCGCACCGAGGACGTAAAGTAGTTCCAGGACTCCTGTCCGGGGGTAGAGTCCCGGCCCCTTCGTGTCCACTCCCTCCTTCGTGCCCGCCTCGTCCGAGGCCGCCTCTCGCGCCAGCCGGCTCCTCACCGGCTTCGCCGCCGCGCTGTGCGTGATGTTCCTGGCGTCCGGCCCGCTGTCGGCCGTGAGTCCCCAGCTGGGCGCTCCGCGCACCTGGCAGTACGTGCTCCACCCGCTCTTCCTGGTGGGGCTCATCGGCTCCCGGGCCGTGGATGGGCTCGCCGAGGCCCGCCTCTCGCGCGCCTGGCGCAACGCAGCGCTCGCCTGCGCCGGGGTGTGGTGCCTCGTCTGTCAGGTGTGGAAGTACCGCTCGTTCGCCGTCAACGGCGTGGACTTCAGCATCTTCGATTGGATGCTCTTCAGCACGAACCATGGGCGGTTCATGTACTCGCCCATCTACGACGTGAATCACTTCGGCATCCATCCCTCGTACGTGCTGCTGCCCTTCGTGCCGCTGCACCGGCTCTGGGAGAGCCCGCTGCTGCTGTGCATCACCACCGCCCTCGTGGTGTGGGCCTCGCTCATCCCCCTGTGGCGGCTCGCGATGCGGTTGGTGGGCAGCGAGGCCATCGCCCTGCTCGCGGCAGTGGCCTTCCTCACCAGCCCGTGGGTGGGCGCGCTGCTCGATGGCGGCTTCCGCCCCGAGGTCTTCTACCCGGTGTTCGGCCTCACCCTGGTGCTGGGCTGGGTGGAGCGCCGGCCCGCGGTGTGGATTGCCGCCCTGGTGGGCTTCCTCTCCATCAAGGAGGACGCGGCCTTGCATGCCTCGGCGCTCGCGCTGGGGACGCTGGTGTTCGACCGGAAGCGGTGGCGCCCGGCGCTCGCGGTGCTCTCCGTGAGCGTGGCGCTGTTCATCGTCAACACGCGCGTCGTCCAGCCGTGGGCGCTCGCGCAGACGGGGCATGGGCTGCCGACCTACGTTGGCTTCTGGGGGCAGTACGGCGGCTCACCGCCGGAGATCGCCCTCAACATGCTCCGCTCGCCGGGGCGGGTGCTGCGCGACGTGCTCACCTCCGGCTGGTACAAGCTGTTCATTCCGGCGTTGCTGCTGCCCCTGCTCTCGCGCCAGCCGCTGGTGGCGATGCTGCCCACGCTCTTCATCCTGGGCAGCGCGTCGTACCCCAAGATGCACGACTACCGGATGTACTACCCGGTGACGCTCCTGCCCTTCTTCTTCTGGGGGCTGCTGGAGGCGTACCGGCACCTGGATCGCCCGGGGTTGCCGGCCCCGCGCCGGCTGCTGCTGTGCGCCGTGGCCCTGCTGTCCTTCCCGTTGTGGGGAGGCGCGTACGTGCGCTTCGGTCCGCCGAGGACGCGGGTGCTGGACGCGCTGGAGCGAGCGACCGGGAATCTGCGGACGGAGGCGCCCCCGGTGTTCTACGCGCAGACGGTGCTCTTCCCGCACCTGTCCTACGCGCTGTCCCCGCTGCCCTTCCTGGATGCCGCGAGCACCACGCGGCCGGGCGCGGTGGTGCTGGTCAACCCGGAACTGGACACCTTCCCGTTCTCCCGCGAGGCCCTGGCGGAGAGAGTGGCGGACGCGGAGCGGCGCGGCGAGGTGGAGCACCTGGACGAGGGCTTCATCCTGCTGCGCCCGCGGTAGTCCGGGGCTCGCGCGGGTGCCCTCAGCTGCGCTCGGGCACGCGCTCGCGCTCGAGCACCAGCGGCGTCCAGCTCGCGCCGAGCCGGAGGCGGGGCACGGTGACGCTGCCATCCGAGCCCGCGGTGACGGTGCCGCTGGCCCCGCCGAAGGTCCAACGGATGCGCTCGCCCGGCAGGCACCGGAAGCGCTGCACGCGCCGGGGCGTCACGTCCACCACGGGCGTGTCGGAGACGCCGGGGCCGATGACCGCGCGCAGCGGCAGCTCGAAGCGCGTGTGCGTGTCCACCAGCCGCTGGCTGTCCCAGCGCAGCGAGCGGTTGATCATCCCCACCACGTCTCCATCCCAGCCCGTGTCCCCGGGCACCTTCGGGTCACCCGCGTAGCCGGAGTCGTTGCGCCACGGCTGGCGCCCGTTGCCCCCGCTGCCCGGGTTGCCGTCCCAGGAGGAGTGACTGAAGGCCGGGAAGGCCAGGTCCCCGCGCAGGAAGGTGTGGGCGTCCTTGAGGGGGCTCCAGCCGAGGTCCCACCAGCGCTGGCCCAGCCACGGATCGGCCTCCACGTGCCCACCCTCGTCCCAGACGGCGACGTGGCCGATGTGCCGCGTCTGCAGCGTCTCGTAGAAGGAGGCACCGGTGAGCGAGCTGGGCCCCACCACGGAGCCGAAGTGGATGATGGGGTCATCCTTGCCGTGCTGCAGGATGAGGAACTGCGAGCGGGCCTCGGGCTCGTCGCGCAGGGCGCGCGTCAGGTCCAGGCGGCTCCAGACGCCCAGGCCGTCCGCGTCCGGCACCTCCTCCTCGGGCATGCCCCACAGGGAGGAGAGCTGCGCCAGCCGCCAGGGCCGGTGCGCCCGCGCCACCGGCTGCGCGTGCCGGGCATACACGCCCGCGAAGTGCCGCGCGTTGAGCAGGCCGAGCGCCAGCGCGCCCGCGCCGCCCATGGAGTCTCCCTCCAGGAAGACGCGCCTGGCATCCGCTCCGGGATGGTGGCGCAGCACCCACTCCAGCAGCGCCAGCACCCGGCGCGCGGTGTACGGCGGCACGGCGCCCTCCAGGGCCGGCCCCTGGGGCAGGCGCTCGGAGTAGCCCCACCAGTACGTGAGGTCGGGGTCGCTCGGCTCGATGATGAAGCGGTCCGGGGACATCTGGGGCGTGGGCGGCCAGTTGCCCACGCCGTGCAGGCGCACCGTCACGGGCATGGGGTAGGCGGCCGAGGAGGCGAGCGGCACCGTCACCACCGCCGGGAAGGTGCGCCCCGCGTAGCCGGGGCTGTCCAGCCACGCGTCCGTGGGCTGCTCCAGCGTCAGGCGCAGGACTCCGGACAGCTCCTCCTGGTGGAGGATGCGCGGCTCGGGCGGGCGCACGGTGTCGAGCACCGTGAGCGTCATCCGCGCCTGGGTGGTGCTCTGTCCGTCCGTGGCGGTGAAGGTGACGTCCTGGTGCCAGCCGCCCTGGATGAAGTCGGGCCGGAAGGTGAGCGTGCGAGCGGGCTCGTCCCAGAGCGCTCCCGGCGGCAGTCCGTCCACGAAGACGCGCGTCCGCCCCTGTCCACCCTCCACCCGCACCGTGACACGCAGCTCCTCCTCCTCGTTCACGGACTGGACGGGAGGCACATGCAGCATGAGCGGCTTGGGGCCGGTGGGCAGCAGGGGTTCCACCTCGGATTGCGCCGAGGCGGACCGGGGCGAGCCCCCCAGCAGCAGGGTGAGCAACACCAGCGCCATCGCCAGGTGCCGCGGATTGCAAGACCGGACCATCCCCACCCAACGCATCGTGCAACACCCTCTGGGGCGGCTCCCGAGGAGAGCGTGTCTCCCGAGCCGCGTGACGAAGCCCTGATGTGCCTTTCAGCAAACCGCGTGCCTCTGACACGCTCGCGAACCGACGGGCCGAGGCGGCTGTTCCCGACGTCTCCCTCCGTGCCTCATCCTCAGGGGTGGTTGGGGTGCAGCCGGTGCCGCCACCCGGAGCGCCGGGAGGTGAGCTCCCGGTTCTCGAAGAGCTTCACCAGCACGAGCCCCGCGACGAAGCCACCCACGTGCGCCCACACAGCGACTCCGCTGCCGCCCGCGGCGTCGATCTGATTGAGCTGGGGCAGGCCGGTGATGACTTGGAGGCCAAACCAGTACAGGAGCACCACCCAGGCGGGCAGGGGGATGATGCGGATGATGATGATGAAGATGAAGAGCATGTTCACCCGCACGCGCGGGTAGAGGATGAGGTAGGCCCCCATGATTCCGGAGATGGCGCCCGAGGCGCCCACCATGGGGACGGGCGAGGAGGGGTCCACCAGCACCTGCGCGGCGGCCGCGGCCAGGCCGCAGACGATGTAGAAGACGAGGAAGCGCAGCCGGCCCATGCTGTCCTCGACGTTGTTGCCGAACACCCAGAAGAAGAGGCAGTTGCCCAGGATGTGACCCCAGCTCCCGTGGAGGAACATGGAGGTGAGGGGCGTGAGGCGGTTGATGGGCTCCTGGTCGATGACACACGCCAGTCCATCTCCGAGGGGCACGGCGAGGCCCACCCGGGCCAGCCCGGTGAGCTCACCCGGGACGAGCCCGAGGTTGCACACGCTGGAGACCAGGGCCAGGGCATTGAGCCCGGCGCCCTGGATGAAGACCCAGGTGGCGCCGATGGCGGCGAGCAGCAGCCAGGTGACTAGCGGAGCGCGGAGTGTGGGGTTGTCGTCGCTGATGGGAATCATCGAGGGGCACCATCATGTCCACGACGGGGTGGCGAGGCACGGATTTCGGCGGGCGTGTATGGCGGCGGACGTCCCGTCCCGGGGCCCGCTTCCTCGCGGGGAGGGGCGGACCTAGCTGTTGCGCATGGAATCCATCATGCCCCGCCTCATCCCGTTGCCCGGCCTGCGCGTGCAAGCGCTGGAGGCCGGTCCCGCCGACGGTCCGCTCGTGCTGCTGCTCCACGGTTTTCCCGAACTGTCCGAGAGCTGGCGCGAGGTGCTCCCCCGGCTGGCCGAAGCTGGCTTCCGCGCCGTCGCGCCGGACCTGCGCGGCTATGGCGGCACGGATCGGCCCGAGGGGGGCTACGACCTCGACACGTTGGCGAACGACGTCGTGCAGCTGGCACGGCACCTCCAGCCTGGGCGGCCCGTGCACCTGGTGGGGCACGACTGGGGCGGGCTGATCGCCTACCACGTGGCGGCCATGCATCCGGAGGTGGTGGACCGGCTGGCCGTCATCAACGCTCCGCATCCGAGCAAGATGGCGCGGCAGCTGTTGAATCCCGCGCAGCTCGTGCGCTCCTGGTACATGTTCGCCTTCCTGATCCCCTACCTGCCCGAGCGCGTGCTCTCCGCGGGAGGGGGCGCCCTGGTGCCGCACCTCATCCGGAGGGCGATGGTGGACCCGTCGCGCGTGCCGCTGGGCCGGCTGGCGGAGTACGAGGCCAACTTCTCGCGGACCGGGGCGGCGCGCGCGGCCATCGCCTATTACCGCGAGCTGTTCCGCCGAAACTTCACCCCGCGAGGACTGCGGCGGATGAGGAGCTACCCGCGCATCCGCGCGCCCTTCCTGCTCATCTGGGGCGATCAGGACAGCGCGTTGCGCAAAGCGTTCACGAAGGGGCTGGAGCCGTACTTCGAGCAGCCGCCCGCGGTGCAACACCTGCCCGAGGAGGGCCACTTCGTGCCGCTGGAGGCACCGGAGAAGGTGGCGGCGCTCCTCGTCGAGCACTTCACCGTGGGCCGTCCGGAGGAGGCCTGGGGCGTGTCCGCGGACTCGGTGGCGGAAGTGTACGAGGAGAGCCCGCCGCCTCCGGCGTGAAGAATCCTGGCTCGAGCGCGCCGGCCTTGCTTGTGGAGCGCGGACTCCGCGATGGAGACTCACGGCCTGGTCCGAGTGCCTCCTGCCAGTGATGCTTCCATTCGTGAGATCGCCGCTTCTACCTTCTCGAAGGCCCTTCGTGCATGGGGACGGACATCCGTCTGGCTCTGTCCTCCTGCTCCTGGTTGCACTGGTTCTGCTGACCGGGTGTGCAACGGGCCATCCGCGTGGGAGTCAGCTGAGTGGCTTTGGTATGCACTCACGGCCTGCCTCGTTCGGGCTGATGCAATCGGCTCCCCCGGTCGAGCTGGTGGAGGGGTCGGGCGGGGCGGGCGGCTTCCCCGGGAAGAAGGCTGAAACCCTTCAACTCGTGCGGGATGCAAGTTGCCAGGAGGAGGGTGCACGGCCCCCAGGCTGGCCTTCCATGTCATCCAGCCAGGAGGTGCTTGCCCCCTTTCTGGCGTGTGCCTCGCCAGCGGAGTTCATCGCGTTGCAGCGCGAGGTGGATATGGCCCGGCTGGTGGAGGGGCTGGATGGCTGGTCCGCCGTCCGGCTCGGCTCCCTGGGGCCTCTGCGCGATGGCTCAGATGCTCTCAACCGTAAACGCGCCGCGTTCCTCTTCACCGCCACCCGGGAGTACGGCGCCGCCAGAGCCGAGTTGTTTGCTCTTTTCATCATCCACTCGGCGTTCACCGATGATTTGCACCAGGTGCTCCTCTTGCTCGCCCGAGACAAACACCTCGCGGAAACCCTGGGGCGGATGGGCGCTGTTGGCGAGGCGCTGCGGCAGCGGGGCCTGAACCTCGGGGACTACAAGGATCGTCCCGAGCATCTGGGTGACGTGGCCCGGGGTCTGGCCAGCGCTGCCAACGAGGCCCTGTCCACCAGCGAGCTGCGCCGGGGCGCCCTGGCCATGAAGTACGACACGCAGCGAGGGCAACTGCCTCCGCTCTACCAGCAGGCTCTCGACGAGGTGGAGCGGGCGGAGTTGGAGCGAGCCTTCTCACCGGAAAGCGTGGCGCTGGGGAGTCTTGACGCGCTGACGTTCGGTGTACCGGTGGGCTTCTTCAACCTGGTGGCTGGCACGTGTCATGGGGTGTACTCGCTGTCCCAGGGCCAGTACGAGCAGGCCACGCGCGAGCTGTCGGCCGCGACGGTGCTGGTGGCCTTGTACGCTGGCGGTAAGGGGGCGCGTTACCTCTCCGAGGGCAAGGGGCCCGGATGGCGACGGGTGGGGCAACTCCAGGTACCGGAACTGGGATTCGAGGGGCTGGCGGAGGTAGCGGAGCGGTTGTGGATGCGGCTGGGGAGGGACGGCATTCATCAGCTGGCCAGGCACATCCAGGCCAGCCGGGAGGCGGCCCTGCTGGTTCACGAAGGGGGAGAGGCTGGCGCCGTGGCCCTCTACGAGGCTCGGGGCAATGTGGCGAGAGCCCAGGCGTGGTTGTCGGAAGCGAAGTCCGAGCGGGCGGGCCGCACTTCGACAACCGAAACTCCCATCCGGAACGCTCATCTGGCGGGAAGGAAGCATCCAGTTACCCATGTTCCGTTCGATGCCGATGGCTACCCCGACTTCAGGGCCGCCGGGGTCGTTGAAGTCGAGGTGAAGATTTCATTCACGGGCTCTCGGGTCAGGGATTTCGCTGCCGCGAACAAGGCAGCGGGATTCAAGGAGACGCCCAAGGGAATGACCTGGCATCACCACCAGGACGGAACGACTCTGCAACTCGTCCCTACGGGAATCCACGCCAGGACGGGACACACCGGCGGTTTCTCGGGAGGTCAATGATGGTTGCTTTGCTGAAGACACGAGAGGGAGGACCTCCTCTCTTCGAGCAAGACGTCAGGTCATTCGAGAAGAAGCATGGCCTTGTTCTTCCCGCCGCCTACAGGGAGTTCTTGTTGGCCACCAATGGCGGGCGCCCTGAGCGAGATCTGCTGACGATCAAAGGTCTCGAGGGCAATTCACTCGGTCGAATCCACGTGTTCTTTGGACTGAGGGACCCTGTCGAATCCTGCAATCTGGATTGGAACCTCGATGTGTTCGGGGATCGCATCCCCTCGGAGTTGGTTCCAATCGCAACGACAGAGGGCGTCGACAAGATCTGTTTGTCGGTGGTGGGTGAGCGAGCGGGCGCGATCTTCTACTGGGATGGACATGCTCGTGCAGGTGAGCGGAGCCTCTACTTCCTGGCCGGTGACTTTGCTTCGTTCCTGTCATCGCTTGACGCAGACGAGCTTTCGCCACGGATGCCAGGGCCCTGACCACTCCATTCAGTCGAAACCGAAATCGAAGTCGAAATCGACGTCGGGGCCGCCTGCATGACCCAGATCGGAGTCACGGTTGGCGGAGCGTCTCTCGGCTTCCGTCGTCTGGGGCCGAGGCGTGCAACTCCGGCAGGCGAGCCCGCCGCGCAGCGCATTCCCCTCGCTATACGGAAAGCGCAGTCCACACCTCACGCACTCGAAGCCCTGGGGCTGTGCCGCGGTGGATGTCTCCTTCCTCTGCTCGGGCCTTGCTCGCTTCCACGGGTGCCCGTCCCGAGGTGTCATCGAGACGTGGCCCCTGGCGAACTCCTCGAGCTCGTCCTCGTCGAGGTAGATGCCACGGCACGCCGTGCACGCCTCCACGGGGATCGCCCCGGGCAGCAGTGCCGGCTCCATCGAGATGCGGCAGAACGCGCAACGACGGGAGGTGTGGCCCCCCATCAGCTCCAGCTCTGCCTTGCGTCCCGCCACCCGGGTGAGCTCGCCGAAGTCGAACCACAGCCCTCCGCACTTCGGGCAGCAGTCGATCTCCACTCCCTTCGCCAGGAAGGGCACCATCGCCACCTCACACCCAGGGCAGATCTTCGATGAAGGCGCCATCCGCCCGCCGACGCTAGCACGCGGCGAGCGACTCACTCCTTCAAGCGGAGCTTCTGGACCAGCTCCCGCGAGCGTCCACGGCGTCTCCGCCTGTTTCGAACAGATTGATGGTTTTCGTTGTCATTGCGTGTGTGGCCGGTGCCGCGGCCATGGCCCGGTGCGTCCGCGCGGTGGCTTGGCGCGAGCGGAGGCCCGTGCTTCAAATCCCTGGCCCCATCTTCCCTCTCAGGAGAGACCCGCACATGACGCTCTCGAAGCGCTCGCCGTGGAGCCTGTCGCTGCTGCTGCTCGCCGTCGCCTCACTCGCCGCCGGATGCGCGGCCGCCCGCCGCGAGGCCTACCTTCAGGAGAAGGCCACGCAGCACGTGTACCGCCAGCCCATCGCCGAGGTGTGGCCGCAGGTGCGCTCCTTCTTGAAGGAGAAGGACCTGCCGCTGCGCGAGGCCCCGGGCGCCTATGAGATCAGCACCGACTGGCACATGGTGGGCGCGCCCTCGTCGCTGGGCACCAACTACGTGCGCTACCTGGTGCGTGGCAAGCAGCCCACCCCGACCATGTCCTCGGTGGAGATCTTCAAGCAGAACCGCACCGAGGCCGGCCAGGGCCCGGTGGACCCCAAGACGGGCGAGCGTCAGCAGATTGGCACCGACACCACCAATCTGGTGCGCGACATGGAGATGGAGTGGGAGCTGATGCAGCGCCTGGCGCCCGAGGACGCCAAGGCGCTGCGCGAGGACGCCGAGAAGTCCATCAAGTAGCCCGCACCGCCCCGCGCGCTCAGTCGCGCAGGGGCAGCTCCACGGTGAGCCCGTCGTAGGCCACCTCGACGGGCCCCTTGTACTCCTCGCGCGCCTGGGCGAGCAGCCGCGCGGGGTCCGTGTCGTGACGGCTGGAGAGGTGCGTGAGGATGAGGCGCCGGGCCCCGGCCTCGCGCGCCACCTGCGCCGCCTCGCGCGCGGTGGAGTGCCGCGTCTCGTGCGCGCGCTCCTGCTCGTCGTCGGAGAAGGTGGACTCGTGGATGAGCAGATCCGCGTCCTTCGCCGCCCGCACCAATGACTGGCAGGGGCGGGTGTCGCCGGAGATGACCAGCCGCCGGCCGGGCCTCGGGTCCCCCACCACCTCGGCGGGACCGATGGTCCGGCCATCCGGCAGCGTCACCGTCTCGCCGCGCTGGAGCTGGCCGTAGACGGGCCCCGAGGGAATCTCCATCGCCTTCGCCTTCTCCAGGTTGAACTTGCCCGGGCGCTCGTCCTCCTGCAGCACGTAGCCCAGCGCGTTGATGCGGTGGTCCACCCCCACCGCGTGCACCGTGTAGCCGCGCCGCTCCACCTTGTCCCCGTCGCGCAGCTCGTGCATCTCCACGGGGAAGGACAGCGACTCCACGCCCAGGTGCACCGCCTGGTTGAGCAGCCGCCGCGCCGGGGGAGGCCCGTAGAGCTGCACGGGCGAGTCGCGCCCCATCATCCCCAGCGTGCGCAGGAACCCGATGATTCCCAGGTAGTGGTCCGCGTGGAAGTGGGTGAAGAAGACGGCATCCACGGTGAAGCCGGTGCCGAAGCGCACCATCTGCCGCTGACTGCCCTCGCCACAGTCGAAGAGGAGCAGATCCGCATCCGCCTTCACCGCGAGCCCCGAGAGGTTGCGGTGCAACGTCGGCTGCGCGGCCGAGGTGCCGAGGAAGGTGAGCCTGAGGATGGACATGCCGGCGCTGCCCACGATTGAAGACCCTCCCGCGCAGCGCCCCAGCGCTGGCGACATGCCCCTTTAGCACGATATAGGCGCGGCCCCCCGTCATGAGCGACTCCCTCACCGTGTCCCCCACGAGCGACCCGCGCCGCGTGCGCGCGGCCGATGGTTCCATCCTCTCCGTGCCCGCCGGCTGGGCCCTGTTGCCCCCGGGTGACGCGGGCCTCACGCGCCGGGTGAAGGCCGCCGGCCCCAGCTGGACGGTGGTGGAGAAGAAGGGCCGCAAGATCTTCTCGCAGGGCGTATGGGCGCCCGAGGCCCACATCACCGCCGCCCGGGCCGCCCTGGAGTCCGAGCGCGCCACCCCCGCCTATGCCCGCAAGCGCGAGGCGGACGTCCGCCGCCGCGAGCGCGAGCAGGCCGAGTACGAGGTGGACTTCGCCAACGCCGTGCTGCGCTTCCTCGCCTTCGCGCCCACCTTCACCCCCCAGGCCAAGCGGCTGGCCGTGGCGGTGTCGGCCCATGCCACCCCCGTGGGCAGTGGCACCGTGGCCCGCACCGAGCGCATCCCCATCGAGCGCCGCGCCGAGGCCGCCGTCATCGCCTGGATGCGACACCAGACGACGGCCTACGACAACCTCTCCATCGCCCGGGTGAAGGGCGCCCGCCGCGAGGTGCGCCGCGAGCTGGCCGAGGTGTCTCGCGCGGTGTTGGACCTGCACCGCCGCGACGTCCCCCACGCGCCCCCCGCGTGCCCCCTGTGCACCGCCCTCGCGCGGCTCGGCGCTCCCACACCGCAGTAGCCCGGCTTTCAGTTGGATAGCCTTGCTGATTGATTCAATAAGTGACACTCGGGCGGTTACTGACCCGTGATTCAGAAACCCCCTGGCGGTTTCTGACCGGCGGGTTAGTAATGCGTCCGTCATGGCTCGTCCCGCGGACCCACATGCCCGTGCAGCGCTCATCGCCGCCGCGCGAACCGAATTCGTGAAGAAGGGCATTCGAGGCGCCCGCATCGAGGACATCACCGCCGCGTGCGGCCTCTCCAAGGGGGCCTTCTATCTGCACTACTCCTCCAAGGAGGCGCTCTTCGGCGAGGTGGTGGGCGAGTTCACGGAGGCGATGAACCGGCTCATCACCCAGCGCAAGGAGGACGCGGATCGCTTCTTCACCGAGCACGGTCCGCTGGAACCGGGTGACGTGACCGAGCGCTCCGAGCGTTACGAGGGCCTGGTGCGCATGAGCACCGATGCGGACCTGCGGACGCTGGAGCTGATGTGGGCCTACCGCGACGTGGTGCACGTGCTCACGCGCGGCTGCCAGGGCACCGAATTCGAGACGGTGATGTGGCAGGTGGTGGAGCACGAGGTGGCGCGGGTGGCGCAGGACTTCCAACGGTTGCAGAGCAACCGCGCCTTCCGCACGGACGTGCCTCCCGAGGTCACCGGCTCGCTGCTCGTGGGCACCTACCTGCTGCTGGCCCAGCGGATGAGCCAGATGGAGCAGAAGCCGGACCTGGCCGCCTGGGCCAGCTCACTGCACCGCCTCATCCTCGAGGGCAGCCTGGCCCCGGGCGTCACCGCCCCGCGCCCCGCCTCGTCGAGGACTCCGAAGACTTCCCCGCGCAGGTCTCCTCCGGCCCGCGCGCTCTCTCGCACCCGCAGCACCCCGAGGTAGGAACGTGAAACTCTCCAGGACGCCTCTCGTCGCCGGGCTCGCCGCCGTGGGCATGGCCGCCACCGCGTTGTCCCTCTCCGGCTGCAAGGCGGACGCCGCTCCGCCCTCCGCCGCCACCAAGGCCGCCACCACCGAGCAGCTCCCCACGGTGACGCTCGCCGCCACCCGCTCGGAGCAGGCCGCGATGCGCGAGGAGGTGACGGGCACGCTCTTCCCCGCCCAGGCCCTGCAGGTGGGCTTCGAGGTGGGTGGCCGCCTGGAGAAGGTGCGCGTGAAGAAGGGCCAGACGGTGCAGGAGGGCCAGGTGCTCGCCCAGCTCAACGTGGAGATCGCCGACGCGCAGCTGGCGCAGGCGCAGGCCGCCGTGGCCGCCGCCGAGGTGAGCGCCGCCATGGCCGCCGACGTGGCCGGTCGCAACGCGAAGCTGCAGGAGCAGGGCAACGTGAGCGACCTGCAGAACCTCACCTCCACCACCCAGGCCCGGCAGGCCCAGGCGCAGCTGCTCGCCGCGAAGGCGCAGCTCGCGCAGGCGCAGGCCGGCCGCCGCAAGCACGACCTGAAGGCGCCCTTCTCCGGCACCGTCACCGACGCGCCCGAGCAGGTGGGCGCCATCGTGGGCCCGGGCGCTCCCCAGTTCGGACTGGAGAACCTGGACTCCCTGCTGCTGAAGACGACGGTGGCCGACTCCACGCGCGCCTACCTCAAGCCGGGCACCAAGGTGCGCGTCGAGGTCGTCGGCGGTGGCGCCTCCACGGACGAGGCCGTCATCCGCACCATCATCCGCTCCGCGGACCCGGCCACCCGCCGCATCCCGGTGGACATCGTGGTGCCCAACAAGGATGGGCGCTTCGTGGCCAACACCCTGGCGCGCGTCATCCTCCCGCTGGGCGAGGCGCAGCAGGCCCAGGTGATTCCCGTCTCCGCGCTGTCGTCCTCGGGCGGGGACCACGTCTACGTGGTGGCCTCCACCGGCGAGGTGCGCCGCGTGGACGTGCAGGTGCTGGAGCGCCGCGTGCGCGAGGTGGTGGTGAAGGCCGCCTCCCCGTTGGACAAGGTCGTCGAATACCCCACGCCGTCCCTCGCCGAGGGTACGCGCGTCTCCGTGAAGTAGGCCTCGAAGGATACCAGGGCGTTTCCCATGCTCCTCAGCGACGTCTCCATCCGCCGGCCCGTCTTCACGGCCATGCTGTCCCTCTGCCTCATCGTCCTCGGGGTGATGGGGTACTCCCGGCTCGGTACCGACCTCTACCCGGACGTGTCCATCCCCGTGGTAGTGGTGAACACCATCTACAAGGGCGCGGGCCCGGGTGAGCTCGAGACCCAGGTCATCAAGCCCATCGAGGATGCCGTCGCCGGCATCAGCGGCGTGGATAAAATCCACTCCTTCAGCCGCGAGAACGTCGGCACGGTGATCGTGCAGTTCAAGCTGTCGGCCAACCTGGACCGGTCGGTGCAGGAGGTGCGCGACAAGGTGTCGGGCGTGGCCAACCGGCTGCCGCAGGACGCGGACACGCCGGTGGTGGGCCGCGTGGACATCTCCGCGGTGGCCGTCCTCACCTACGCGGCGAGCGCGCAGGCGGACTCGCGCACGGTGCGCAAGCTCATCGAGGACAAGCTCAAGCCGGCCCTGGCGCAGCTCGAGGGCGTGGCCGACGTGCGCATCAACGGCGGTGACGTGCGGGAGATCCAGGTGGACATCGACCTGGACAAGGCGCGCGCGGTGGGCGTGTCCCCGATGGACATCTCCCAGCGCATCGGCATGGAGAACCTGGACCTGCCCGCGGGCCGCCTGCAGCTGGGGCCCAACGAGCTGACGGTGCGCTCGCTGGGACAGTTCCGCAACGTGGACGAGCTGCGGCAGCTCCCGGTGGCCCAGAGCCGCACGGGCGCCCAGGTGCGGCTGGAGGAGATCGCCACCATCACCGACGGCGTGGCCGAGCGGCGCACCACCGCGCGCCTCAATGGCAAGGACGCGGTCATCTTCGAGATCGTCAAGCAGCCCGGCTCCAACACCGTGGCGGTGAGCGACGCGGTGAAGAAGGCGCTGGACACCGTGGTGCCCTCCCTGGGGCATGACTTCCAGACCACGCTGCTCATCGACCAGTCCATCCCCATCCGCGAGAACGCCCACGAGGTGTGGATCGCCCTCATCTTCGGCGGCGCGATGGCGGTGCTCATCATCCTGATGTTCCTGTTGGACCCGCGCGGCACCTTCATCTCCTCGCTGGCGCTGCCCACCTCGGTCGTCGGTACGTTCTTCGTGATGTACCTGCTGGAGTACTCGCTCAACCAGATGACGCTGCTGGCGCTCTCGCTGGCCATCGGTCTTCTCATCGACGACGCGGTGGTGGTGCGCGAGGCCATCACCCACCGTCTGGAGCAGGGCGAGGACCCCGTGTCCGCGGCCTCCAAGGGCACGTCGGACGTGGGCCTGGCGGTGCTCGCCACCACGCTCGCCCTGGTGGCGGTGTTCGTCCCGGTGGCCTTCATGCCCGGCATGGTGGGCCAGTTCCTCCAGCAGTTCGGCCTCACCATCTCGGTGGCGGTGCTCATCTCGCTCTTCATCTCCTTCACGCTGGACCCCATGCTGTCCGCGCGTCTGGCGAAGCAGCGCAAGCCAGGCGAGCACCACCAGGAGAACGCGCTGGCCAGCGCCATCCGCCGCTTCCTGGACGAGAGCGAGCGCTTCTACTCGCGCATCCTGCGCTGGGTGCTGGACCACAAGTGGGCGACCGCGGGCATCACCGTGCTGGTGATGGGGCTGTCCTTCGGGGCCGCCAGCCGCCTGGGCGTGGAGTTCCTCTCCCCCGAGGACCGCTCGCAGTTCCTCGTGCAGCTCATCCTGCCGGACGCCTCCAACCTGGAGCAGACGGGGGCTCGCGTGGCGGAGGCCGAGCGGCTCCTCAAGCAGATTCCCGAGGTGACGGACGTCTACTCCATCGTCGGCGACAACGGCGATGTGAACAAGGCGCGCATCCGGGTGCTCACGGTGGAGAAGCACCAGCGCACCCGGGGCATCGATCCCATCAAGGAGCAGGCGCGCGAGATTCTCACGCCCGCGCTGGTCGCCACCCGCGTCATCATGCAGGACCCGCCCATCATCGACGGCCTGGGTGGTGACTTCTATCCCATCATCGTGCGCGTCACCGGTCCGGACCTGGAGAAGATCCGCGAGGAGTCCGAGCGCGTCGCCCAGATTCTGCGCGACATCCCCGGCACCGCGGACGTGCGCGTGGACTTCAATCCGCCCAAGCCGGAGCTGGCCATCGAGATCGACCGGGCCCGCGCCAAGGACCTGGGCGTGAGCGCCGCCGCCCTGGCCATGCAGATGCGTCTGGCCATCGGCGGTGACGTGGCCGCCAAGCTGCGCGAGGGCGTCGACGAGACGGACATCCGCGTCCGCCTCTCCGAGCGCGACCGTGGCACCCCAGAGCGCGTGCGGCAGATTCTGTTGGCCACGCCCAAGGGGCTCGTCCCGGTGTCGGACCTGGCCAAGGTGGAGCTGCGCGATGGCCCGAGCGTCATCGAGCACGAGAACCGCCAGCGGCAGCTCGCCGTCTACGCCCAGCTCCAGGGCGCTCCCCTGGGTGACGTGGCCAAGAAGCTGCGCGAGAAGGTGGCCGAGAAGCCGCTCGCCCCGGGCTACTCGCTCGTCTACGACGGCCAGATGAAGATGATGGCCGAGCAGAACGACGCCTTCGGCACCGCCTTCCTGCTGGCCTTCGTCTTCATCTACATGGTGCTCGCCAGCCAGTTCGAGTCCCTCAAGCACCCCTTCACCATCATGGTGTCCCTGCCGCTCGCCCTGGTGGGCGCGCTGCTGGGTCTGTTCTTCGGCGGCTTCCACGTCTCCATGGGCGCGATGATCGGCATCATCCTGCTGATGGGCCTGGTGACGAAGAACGCCATCCTCCTGGTGGACGGCGCGCTTCAGTACCTGCGCGAGGGTGACTCGGTCGACGAGGCGCTGATGAAGGCCGGCCCCCGCCGCCTGCGCCCCATCCTCATGACGAGCGCCGCCATGGCCATCGGCATGGTGCCCACCGCCATCGGCAAGGGCGTGGGCTCCGAGTTCCGCGCCCCCATGGCCATCGCCGTCATCGGCGGCGTCATCACCTCCACCTTCCTCACCCTGTTGGTGGTGCCCGTGGTCTTCGCCGCCATGGAGAGCCTGGGCTTCTCCAAGCGCGTCCAGAAGAAGGACGAGGCTTCCCCCGTTCCCGTCTCCGAGCAGCAGCCCGGCCGCGCCGCCTGAGCGCGGCCCCCGGGCTCCCCCCTCCTCCGTTCATTCCTCCTATGTCCATCCGAATCGCTGCTGGTTCCGTCCGGCGTCCCCTCTCCCTCGTCCTGCTCGCCGCGCTCTCGCCGCTCGGCGCGCTCGCCCAGGCGCCCTCGGCCCCCGCGCAGTCCGCTCAACCGGCTCCCGCCGCTCCGCCCTCCGCGGCCGCCACTCCCGCGCCCGGCACGCTCCGCACGGTGTCGCTGCAGGAGGCGCTCTCCCTCGCCTCGACGCAGGGCCCGGACGTGGCCGCCGCTCGCGCCCAGTCCGCCGTGGTCGCCGCCGGTGTCCGCCGCGCCTGGACGGCCTGGCAGCCCGAGCTCACGCTCAGCGGCCAGTTCGTCCACTCCAGCGCCGCCGCCGAGCTGGACCTCGGCAGCTTCGTCCAGCTGGTGGGCGGTGTGTTCGCCCTCCAGCCCGTCAACCCCGGCATCATCCCCGCGCCCGTCGTCATCTCGGCGGAGAACTCGCGCTACGCCACGGCGCAGATCTCCCAGCCCCTCTTCACCCCGGCCGGCGTCTTCCTCATCGGCCCCGCCAAGGCCGGCGCCGAGGCCGCGGAGCTGGGTGCCCTCGAGGCCCGTGAGCAGGTGCTGCTGGCCGTGGCGCGCACCTACCTGGGCCTGCAGGGCATCATGCAGATGATGGACGCGGCCCGCGAGGCGGAGCAGGTGGCCCTCCAGCGCGAGGCCGATGCCAAGGCCCAGCTGGGCGTGGGCATGACCGTGGAGGCCTCGCTGCTGCGCGCCCAGGCGGAGACGGCCCAGGCCCGCGTGCAGCTGGCGCAGCTCTCCGGGCAGTACGCGCAGCTGCTGTCTCTGCTGGGGGCCCTCGTGGGCGAGCCCGTGCAGCCCGCCGCCCTGGATACCCCCGGCCCCCAGTGGCAGATTCCCTCCGACGACCAGAGCCCCTGGGAGGACACCTTCGCGGTGCGCTCGGCCTCCAAGGCCGTTCAGGCCAACGAGGGCAAGGTGACCTACGACCGGTTCGCGTGGTTGCCCAGCCTCGCCGCCATCGCTCGCGGCAACTACAACTCCAACGCCGGCTTCACCGGGAAGAACACCACCTACGAGCTCGTCGTCGCCGCCTCCGTGCCCCTTTACGACCGCGGGCAGCGCTACGCCAACCTGCACGAGGACGAGGCCCGCCTGGCCCAGGCCAGGGCGCAGTATGAGTCGGCTCGCGCCAGGGGCCGCGCCAACTGGGTGGCCGCCAAGGCCAACCTCGAGGCCGCCCAGGCCGCCCTCGCCCAGGCCGAGGCCCAGTCGCAGCTCGCCGCCCGCGTCCAGCAGCAGGTGGCCGCCGCCTTCAAGGCCGGCGTCGCCACCAGCCTCGAGATGTCCGACGCCGACACCCGGCGCTTCCTCGCCGCCAGCGCCGCCGCCCAGTCCCGCGCCACCCTGGAAATCCGCCGCGTCGAGCTCGTCGCCGCCGCCGGCCGCATCGCCTCCTCGCTCGAGCAGGCGGAGTCGCAGCAGCAACAGTGAGCCCGGACTCGCCCTCGGAGCCGGGGTTGCTCGCGGTCGACCTCGGCCTCCGCTCGGGGCTCGCTCTGTTCGGCTCCGACGGGCGCCTGCGCTGGTACCGCTCGCAGAACTTCGGCTCCCAGTCCCGGCTCAAGCGCGCCGTGCCCTCCGTGCTTCACTCCGCCGGGCCCCTCGCGTGGCTGGTTCTGGAGGGCGGCGGGCCCATCGCCGAGGTGTGGGAACGTGAGGCCGCTCGGCGCGCGCTCCCCGTGCTCCGTGTGTCCGCCCAGGACTGGCGCTCACGCCTCCTGTACGCCCGCGAGCAGCGCACCGGGGGCCTCGCCAAGGACGCCGCCGATGGGCTCGCTCGCCGGGTCATCGAGTGGTCCGGTGCCCCCAGGCCTACCTCGCTCCGGCATGATGCCGCCGAGGCTGTGTTGCTCGGGTTGTGGGCCGCCCTCGAGGTGGGGTGGTTGGAACAGGTTCCCCCCGAGGTTCGCAGGTAGCGGCACGGTGGGGAGCACGGGCTCGCGTACCCTCACCCCGTCCCTCTCCCGGAGGGAGAGGGGTCAGGCTCGCTTGGAGCTTTCTCCCGTTACCACCGCTGAGCCGATCAGGTGCGCCAGTCGCAATGCCTCCGGTACGTGTCCTCGATCCGTGAGGCGTTTCAGTGCCTCCGTTACCCACTCCGGCTCCGCTCCCTGTACCTGGAACGTGAAGCCTCCCTGTTGATGGATGGGGCCCGCTCGCCTCAGCAACTCCAGCCTCCGCTCCGCTCGCGGCAGGTGGCGCAACGCTCGCTCCACCGCCTCCAGGTCCGGCATTCGCCTCATGACCGCCACACATGGCTTCTTCAGCTCGTGCGCCAGCCGCGGCAGGTCCACCACGTTGAAGCCTCCGAACGCGATTCCATCCAGCAGCACCAGGTGGAGTTGCGGCAGGAACTTGCCCCCCACCAGCAGCCGGCTCACCTCGCTCGTCGCCGTCCACCCGTCCTTGCGCACCTGTCCCCAGACCAGTCCCTCGAATCGAGTTCCTCCGCACACCACTCCCACCAGCGGCACCTTCGCGCCTGGGCGTTTCTTGAACGGGGCGTCATCGAAGCCGATGACTCGGGGCAGGGGCGGCAGGCGCATCGACGAAGACCCTCACCACCAAAAGCAAGAGCCCGACCTTCTCGAAGAAGGTCGGGCTCCAGGATTCATCCGGGGTACGGACTACCCGGCGGCGCGCACGTTCTGCGCCTGCAGGCCCTTCGGGCCCTTGGTGACCTCGAACTCCACGCGCTGGCCCTCGGCCAGGGTGCGGAAGCCATCCATGTTGATGGCCGTGTGGTGGCAGAACACGTCCTCACCACCGCCGTCCTGCGTGATGAACCCGAAGCCCTTCGCGTCGTTGAACCACTTGACAGTACCAGTTGCCATGAATCGTTCTTCTTTCGTTACCAGGCGGCAGCTACCGCCTTCTCGGCCCGGACTTGAGCCGGAAGGCAAGGCGTAGTCCGTCCCATCCAAAATGTCGAGAGGGCGTCCAACCCGAGTGTTCAGGTTCGTGCAGCGTTGATGCCCGACTCCAGCGCGTCCACGTCCGCCGAGCTCAGCTCCAGCTTCTCTCCCGTGGGCACATCGTACGGCGCGCGGCCCACCTGCTTCGTGCCGAGCTTCGGGAAGACGGGCGCCAGCACGTAGTTGCTGAAGCAGAACCAGAAGAAGCTGCCGTGGATGAGCTGCGGGTTGATCTGCGGCGCGATCTTCTCGTGCGCCTCGCGCAGCATGCTCCAGTGCGCGCCCGGCATCTCGTGGTGCGCCGCGTGCAACCCGTTGTTGAAGAGCAGGAAGTTGATGAGCTTCCCGTCGAAGTTGCGCGAGTGGTCGTGCTCGCTCCACGGATCCGCGTGCACGTGCTGGATGTAGTTGAAGAACATGATCGTCCACAGCGCGAAGAGCGCCGGGATGAGGAACGCGAAGCCCCACACCTTCAACCCCTGCAGCGGTCCGTGCCACGCGATGGCCAGCCCCAGCAGCGCCAGGTGCAGGCCCGCCCACGTCATGTACTGGGTGACGATCTGCCGGAAGAGCGTGGGGTTCGACTGACGCGCCTTGCCGATGTACTGCTTGATGGGATCGCTCTGCCAGTAGGACGAGACGAAGAAGTACGTGAAGGCCACCCACCAGTTGTGCTTCGTCGTGTAGCGCCAGGTGATGGTCGCATCCCCCGCCTTGTTCACGTACTTGTGGTGGTTGAGGTTGTGCGTCGGCACCCAGGCGAACGTGGGGTAGCCATAGAAGTGCGCCAGCCAGAGACTCATCAAGAAGTTGAGCCGCCGGTTCTTGAAGGTGGGGCAGTGGTTGTGGTTGTGCGCGATGACGCCAGCGCTCAGCGCCAGGTAGCAGCCGAGCGGGCTGAGATAGGGGATGAGCGTGGGATTGACGTACTGCGCCATAGCCACGATGGGCATGGCGACGCACCACAGGAGCGTTCTGTAATCAGCGGTGTAGCGGAGGCTCATGGCCGGGGAGGCTACTCGGACCCTCGTTGGGACATCTAGGACTCTTTCCGCCACGGGATTGGCTCTTGCCCACCGAGCGGGCATGTGCTCCTGGACGCCGGAGCAGGTGGGCGTGACTACCCTCCACCTGGGAGGTAGCGGCCCATGAGTTCCAGTCCCGTTCCCCAACCCCGAGGCGCCACCGTGCGCGGCGCGCTGGAGGCCGAGCTGTCCTCGGCTCCGGAAACGGGGCTCACCGCCAAGGAGCTCTCGGCCCTGGTGGGCATCTCCGAGAAGGACGTGGCCGGGCACCTGGAGCACCTGGAGAAGTCCCTGCGCGCCGGTGGCGCCGCGCTGGAGGTCATCCCCGCCGAGTGTCTGGCCTGTGGCTTCGTCTTCCGCGACCGCAAGCGCCTCACCCGGCCCGGCTCCTGCCCCGAGTGCCGCTCCACCCGCATCGACCCGCCCGCGTTCCGCATCCGCTGAGGCCTCCAGCCGAGGCCTCCCCAAAAGCGAAGCGGCGGGAAGCCCGGAGGCTCCCCGCCGCTCGTGTGTCCCGAGGGGGCCGCGAGGGCCCCCGGGTAACTGACTAGGCCGGCTTCACGCCCGGCTTGCTGCCCTCACCGGCGATGGCGGCCATCGGGGTCTCGATGCGCATGCCGTAGAAGGAGCGGTACACGAACACCATCGAGGCGATGAAGAAGATGCCCGCGAACACCCGGGTGATGGTGCCCTGGCCGGCCGCGCTCAGCTCCACCGACAGCTCCACCGCCAGCAGGCCGAAGAGCGTGGTGAACTTGATGACCGGGTTGAGCGCCACGGACGAGGTGTCCTTGAACGGGTCGCCCACCGTGTCGCCCACGACCGTGGCCGCGTGCAGGTCCGTGCCCTTGGCCTTCAGCTCCGTCTCCACCAGCTTCTTCGCGTTGTCCCACGCGCCACCGGCGTTCGCCATGAAGACGGCCTGGTACAGGCCGAACACCGCGATGGAGATGAGGTAGCCCACGAAGAAGTACGGCTCGAGGAACGCGAACGCCAGGGTGCTGAAGAACACACCCAGGAAGATGTTGAGCATGCCCTTCTGCGCGTACTGGGTGCAGATCTCCACCACGCGCTTGGAGTCGCTCACGCTCGCCTTCTCCACGCCCTCCAGCTTGATGTTGGCCTTGATGAACTCCACCGCGCGGTACGCGCCCGTGGACACCGCCTGCATCGACGCGCCGGAGAACCAGTAGATGATGGCGCCGCCGGTGACGAGGCCGAGCAGGAACGGGGCGTGCAGCAGCGACAGGTTGGCCGCGTTGGCCGCGTTCAGCGAGCGGAAGCCGTCCGGGCCCACCGTGATGCCCACCAGGATGACGATGATGGAGAAGATCATCGTCGTGGCGCCCACCACCGCGGTGCCGATGAGCACCGGCTTGGCCGTGGCCTTGAAGGTGTTGCCCGCGCCGTCGTTCTCCTCGAGGTACTCCTTGCCCTTCTCGAAGTCCGGGGTGAAGCCGAAGTCCTTCTGGACCTCCGCCTTCACGTTGGGGACGTTCTCGATGAGCGACAGCTCGTACACGCTCTGCGCGTTGTCCGTCACCGGGCCGTACGAGTCCACCGCGATGGTCACAGGGCCCATGCCCAGGAAGCCGAAGGCCACCAGACCGAAGGCGAACACCGCCGGGGCGATCATCAGCGTGTTGGGGATGTCGAGGCTGAAGAAGTAGGCCCCACCCATCAGCGCCGCGATGATGATGCCCATCCAGTAGGCGGAGAAGTTACCGGCGACCAGGCCCGAGATGACGTTGAGCGACGCACCACCCTCGCGGGAGGCCGTGACGACCTCGCGCACGTGGCGGCTCTCGGTGGAGGTGAAGACCTTGATGGCCTCGGGGATGATGGCGCCCGCCAGCGTGCCGCAGGTGATGATGGCCGACATCTTCCACCACAGCGTCGGGTCACCGGCCAGGTTCGGGATGAGCAGGTAGGACACCAGGAACGTCAGCGCCACGGACACGATGGACGTCAGCCACACCAGGAACGTGAGCGGGTGCTCGAAGTTCATGTGGTCCGCCGTCTTGTACTTGCCGCCCTGGATGATGCCGTTGAGGCCGTAGGAGCCCAGCGAGGCCAGCACCATCACGATGCGCATCATGAAGATCCACACGAGCAGCTGGACCTGGTACTCCGCGCCCGGCACCGCCAGGAGGATGAAGGTGATGAGCGCCACGCCCGTCACGCCGTAGGTCTCGAAGCCGTCGGCCGAGGGGCCCACCGAGTCACCCGCGTTGTCACCCGTGCAGTCGGCGATGACGCCCGGGTTGCGCGCGTCGTCTTCCTTGATCTTGAAGACGATCTTCATCAGGTCCGAGCCGATGTCGGCGATCTTCGTGAAGATACCGCCCGCGATGCGCAGCACCGAGGCGCCCAGCGACTCACCGATGGCGAAGCCGATGAAGCACGGGCCCGCGAAGTCGGCCGGGACGAACAGGAGGATGATGAGCATCAGCAGGAGCTCGGTGGAGATGAGCACCATGCCGATGGACATACCGGCCTGCAGGGGGATGGCGTAGGTGGGGTAGGGCTTGCCACGCAGCGACGCGAAGGCCGTGCGGCTGTTGGCGAAGGTGTTCACCCGGATGCCGAACCAGGCCACGCCGTAGCTGCCCGCGATGCCGACGAGGCTGAAGATGAGGATGGTGATGACCTTGATGGCCTCCATGTGCCGCAGGAAGCCGAAGTACACCACCATCACCGCGCCAATGAGCACCTCGAGGATGAGGATGAACTTGCCCTGGGTGACGAGGTACGTCTTGCAGGTCTCGTAGATGAGCTCGGAGATCTCGAGCATCGACTTGTGCACGGGCAGCTGGCGCAGCGCCGTGTACTGCATGAAGCCGAAGATGAGGCCGAAGATGGCCACGGCGATGCCGGCCAGCAGCAGCGAGTGGCCGTTGAGGCCGCCCACGAAGGTGACCGAACGGAAGTCCGGCAGGACGAGGTCCGCCTCGCTCGCGCGGGCGGTGCTGCCGACGAGCAGCGTCAGGAGTCCGAGGACTCCCGCGAGCTTGCCGGTGATGCTCGACAGAGCATCCAGCCGCGAAATGGATTTCATGGAGTGCAACTCCTCAGAAAGAGTGTCGAGGGGTTGGCCGTCTGCGAGAGGGGGTCCGCTCGCCGACGCTTCAGCACAGCCTCGCCCTTCAGGGCCAGAGAGTGCGCCTGAAGGCGGCCCGCGTGTACCACGGCCCCGGTAGGGAAGTCGAATTCCGGGAAGACGGAGTGTCAGGCCAACCCCTTGACGACAGCCCACAACCCCTCTCCCTCCGGGAGAGGGACGGGGTGAGGGTAATGGGAGGACCCGGGTTCAGCCCTCTCCCCCTGGGAGAGGGACGGGGTGAGGGTATTGAGGGCCCGTTTCACGTGACTCTTATCCACCGGGTAAGTCTGGCTTACGAGACGTGAAAGGATGGGTCCTCTCGATGGGGCCCGGGAAAAGAAGCGCGCCCGTCCAGGGCCTCGGGGGGCCTCCAGGCGGGCGCGTCGGGGGCGGATACCCTCACCCCGTCCCTCTCCCGGAGGGAGAGGGGTTCTTGGCTACAGCACCTTCACGTTGAGCGTCTTGAGCACCTGCTCGCCGCGCATGATGACCACGCTCCAGTCGCCCGGCTTGCTCAGCCGCACGCCCGTCCACTGCCGCGCACGCCAGCCGTCCCCCTTCACCTTCACGTCCTTCGTCTCACGCACCACGTTGCCCTGCTTCACCTGAACCATCAGGTCCTCGATGCTGTCCCCCTGCGGCACCAGGTACGACTGCCACACCATCACGCTCGTGTTCGCCTTCACTCCCTCCGGCGCCACCTCCGTGATGCACTCGAACTTGTTGGGGCCGTCCTTGGCCACCTCGGTGCACAGCTTCGCCTCCACCAGCACCGGACCCTGGCCCTGGCCCTTGTAGAAATACTCCCAGGTGGTCTTCACCGCGTCGCCCGACGGCACCTTCACCGGCTCGCGCGCCGGAGCCTCCGGGGCCGCGGCCTGATCCTGCGCCATCGCCACGCCGCCGAACGCCACCACCGCGCACACCGCCAGCTTCTTCAGATTTCCCGCCATGAGTTCATCCCCCTCGATTGGGCTTGTTCCAGGCCGATGTCTACCACAGGGCACCCGGGGGCGGGCCACCCCTTCACCCCCACAGCAGGAAGGCCAGTGTCACCAGCGGCAGGTACACGAAGAAGGCCACCAGCAGGAACCCGAGAATGTCCTTGAAGTCCAACCGCGCCACCGCCAGCAGCGGCAGCGCCCAGAAGGGCTGGATGAGGTCCGTGGCCATGTCCCCCCACGCGTACGCCATCACCACCTTCTCCGGCTCCACCCCCAGGGTCCTCGCCGCCTCCAGCAGGTAGGGCGCTTCGATGGCCCACTTGGAGCCGCCCGAGGGCACGAAGTAGTTCACCACCCCGCTGTACAGGTAGATGATGGCCGGGAAGGTCGTGGGCGTGGACACCGACACGAAGAGCTGCCCGATGCGCTCGGTGAGCCCCGTGGCCTTGAAGATGCCGTAGATGCCCGCGTACAGCGGGAACTGCAGCACGATGCCGTGCAGCACGCTCGCGGCCTCCTCGCTCGCCTTGAGCAGCCGCGCGGGCGTTCCATGCAGCAGCACCGCCAGCATCAGGAACAGGAAGTTCACCACGTTGAGGTTGATGGCCTTCCAGCCTCCGTTGAGCCACAGGTGCCGGCCGAACCACAGCACCCCCAGCGCGCCGAAGAGGACGTTGAGCAGCGGCGAGAAGTCCATCCACGCCGCGGGGCTCTTGTCCGCCGGCCGCGCGGGCGGCTCGAAGTCCTTCAGCTGCTCCAGGATGGCCGGGTCCACCCGCACCGCGCGCTCGGGCCGCGGATGCAGCGCCCACGCCAGCAGCGTCAGCACGCCCACCACCCCCACCGTGAGCCCGATGTTGAAGGGCGAGAAGAGCGTCCGGTCGATGGGGATGAGGCCGAGCTGCTTCTCCAGGAAGTGGCCCGGCGTGGCCACCAGCAGCGGCGCGGAGGCCGACAGGCCCGCATGCCACGTGGCCCCCAGTCCGAAGTAGGCGCACGCCACCAGCAGCCGGTAGTCCACGTCCGGTTGCCGCCTCACCACGAAGCGCACCAGCATGGCGCTCGCCACCAGCGACAGGCCCCAGTTGATGTAGGCCAGCCCCATCGACACGGCCGCCATCAGCACCACCGCGCTGCGCGGGCCTCGCGCCAGCCTCGCCAGGTGCTCCAGCAGCGCCTTCACCGGGCCCGTCAGCGCCAGCAGGTAGCCGGTGAACATCACCAGCGCCATCTGCATGGAGAAGGTCAGCAGCTCCCAGAAGCCTCCTCCCCACGCGTCCAGCACCCTCGGCGCCGGTGCGTCCGTCCACCCCAGCGCCAGCGCCAGGGTGAGCAGCGACAGCAGCACCGCGATGGCGAACGAGCTGGGCACGAAGCGCGCGGAGAAGCGACCCAACGCCTCCGCGATCCGAACGAGTGTTTCCACGTGGCTTCTGGCTCCGATGCGGGGGCAGGGACGCGTACGGCTCCCCCCACATCTCAACACGGCACAGCCCGCCTTCCGAGAAATCCCTCTCCGCCCCTCCCGGCCCCAGCGCCTCTCCCCTGACCGAAAGCCCACACTCCAAACCTCGTGGACTCATCGTTTCCGTCGACGCCTGAACGCTGGGGGCCACCCCCTGTCCGGCAATGCGCAACCCCCCACTTGTCGGGCCAAAGGACAATGGCCACCTCGCCCTCAATGGCCTACCGCGTCCATATCCCAGTGGAGCTGTGGAGTACTTTGAAGTCACTTCCCCCAGCGCTCGTCGAACGATTGCACCGCCGCATCGACGACATCTCGCGCCTGGCGGAGATGGCTCCTCCCCTCAACCCCCTCTGGTTGAAGCTCGGCGCCACCGACCTGCCCCTGCTGCGCTGCGTCGTCGATGGGTACGTCGTCCTCTATGAGGTCGATACCTCCTGCCGCACCATCTCCGTCCTCGACGTCGAGGAGGAGGACGCAGCTCCCACGCTCGCCTCGGAGCTGCTGGCCGCCAACGGTCGTCACTGAGACGGGGGCGACGTGGGGTTGAACCCACGGCGCGCGATACCCTCACCCCGTCCCTCTCCCGAAGGGAGAGGGGAGATTGTTTCACCCGGTGCGCTGGTTGCCGTTCGTCGTCATCGACCCTCCCTCGGCGATGATGCCCCGCACCCACCCTGGCTTCAGCCTCCTCCGTCTTCTTCCGCTCCCGTCGGCGCTCCCGTTTCCCCGGTGAGCACGGTGGCCCGGGCACGCCCTCCTCGAGGCAGGAATCGGTAGGATTTTCAGCCCGTCTTCGGCGCTTTTTACAGCCCCTCGGCGCCGCATCGTCCCACGGAATGAGAGGATGCCCGCCGATAGTGGCCTACAGACAGGGCGCTTCAACCACTTCGCGACTCCCCAAGTCCGAGAACCGCTCGCCGGCCTGTCGGCACGAAGATGGCAAGGATTCAAAAGTGCCGTGGAACCCGACACCCGCCCGCGCTGCTCCTGCCAGAACCCGCATCCGGAACTGGCGGAGTGCCCCACCGTTCTGCGCGCCCGAGAAGCGGGCCCGCTCAACTCCGTCACCCTGCCGCCCTCGGGTGAGCGGGGTGAGCGGCTCGTGGGTCAGCGCTTCGGCAGCTTCATCGCCCTGCGCGAGCTGGGCCGCGGTGGCATGGGCACGGTGCTCCTGGCCGAGCACGTCCTCATCCCCAAGCGCGTCGCCGTGAAGGTCCTCCACCGCCACCTCGCCGAGGAGCCGGAGCTCGTCAGCCGCTTCCTCGCCGAGGCGCGCGCCATGAGCCTCGTGCAGCACGAGAACGTCGTCACCGTGTATGACCTCGACACCCGTGACGGCCGCCCCTACTTCGTCATGGAGCACCTGGAGGGGCAGAGTCTGGCCGCCTTCGCGCGCGGGCCGCTCGAGCCTCGCCTGGTGGTGGAGCTGCTTGCCCAGGTGTGCGAGGCGCTCGGCGCCGCCCATGCGCACGGCATCATCCACCGCGACCTCAAGCCCGCCAATGTCTTCCTCGTGCCAGGGCCCAACGGCCGCCACCGGGTGAAGCTGCTCGACTTCGGCATCGCCAAGCGGCTCGTCCGGCTCGAGGGGGAGACGCCCACGCGCACCGGCGTGCTCATGGGCACCCCCGAGTTCATGGCCCCCGAGCAGTGCGGTGGCAACGACGTGGACGCGCGCACCGACCTGTACGCGGTGGGGGTGCTCGGCTACCTGCTGCTCACCGGCGGCACGCCCTTCTCCGGGCGCAGCGCCGCCGAGGTCCTCGTGGCCCACCTCCAGCAGGCCCCGCGCCCGCCCCACGAGGTGCGCCCGGGGATTCCGCCCGCGCTCTCCGCGGTGCTGCTGCGCGCGCTCGCCAAGCGTCCCGAGGCGCGCTTCTCCACCGCCGCCGAGCTGCGCGCCGCGCTGGAGGCCTCCATCTCCCCGGCGCGCACGCCCGCGCCCATTCCCGCCTCCGGCTTCACCGCGCGCGTGCCGGTGCATGGCTCGCTGGGCGTGCGCGAGTACCCGTGCGAGCGCGTGGGCCGCACCGGCCTCTTCCTCCGCACCAACGAGGAGCCGCCAGCGCTGCTCTCCGACGTGTCCCTGCTGCTGCGGCTGCCCGGCGGCGAGCTGCCCTGCACCGGTCAGGTGGTGCGCCACGTGACGGCCGAGCAGGCCCGCGCGTGGAATATGGCCCCGGGCTTCGGCGTGGAGCTGCGTGACACGTCCGTCACCTTCCAGCAGAGCTTCGCCCGGCTGCTCGCGGGGGAGAAGCCCGAGGCGTCCACGCCTCCCCCCGCGCCCCAGGACGACGCCCGCGCCGAGCCCGTGCTGCGCGAGTTCCGCCGGCGTCTCGGGGGCGACCACTACACGGTGCTCGGCGTCTCCCGGGACGCCGACGCCGACACGGTGCGCGCGCATACCCGCGAGGCCCGCAACCGGCTCGAGCAGCTGCTCGCGCTGCCCCTGTCCCCCGGCCAGCGCGCCCTCGTGCAGCGCGCCCTCTCCAAGGTGGCCGAGGCGCTCCTCGTGCTCGGCCACCCCGAGCGGCGCGTGGAGTACGACGCGGAGCTGCGCAACCTGGACGGCGTGCTGCGCTGCCTCGCCGCCGGCCTCACCGTCACCGCCCTGGAGGAGTGCCGCCGGCGCTACCTCGCCCGCCACCCGGCCACCGAGGGCCACTCCGTCCTACACCTCGCCTCCGGCGACGCCTTCCGGGCCGCGGGCCGCTTCTCGGAAGCCCTCTCCTCCTACGAGGCCGCCCTGAAGGTGGATCCGCTCCACCTGGAAGCCCTCAAGCGCTGGCATGCCCTCCGGGTGAGGCTGCGTGCCGGTGCGAACCCCACCGCGGACCGTTAGTAGTATCGGCCCGCGCGCATGCCCTCCGACCCTTCCGACCTCGACGACAAGCTCCCCACCCAGGGGCGCTTCACCCGCTTCCGCAAGCTCGCCGGCCTCTCCGCCCAACTCGGCGCGGACGTCCTCAAGAGTGGCGCCAAACGGCTCGTCGGCCAGGAGCCGGAGCTGCTCAGCAGGGCCGCCGCCGAGAAGCTCGTCACCACGTTGGGAGAGCTCAAGGGCGCGGCCATGAAGCTCGGCCAGGTCGTGTCCATGGACACGGAGTTCCTCTCCCCCGAGGTGCGCCAGGTCATCGCCCGCCTGCAGAACGAGGCCCCGCCCATGCCGTACGAGGTGGTGGCGCGCGTGCTGCGCGAGGAGCTGGGCGATTCCCCCGAGGCCCTCTTCCGCGAGTTCGACAAGACGCCGCTCGCCGCCGCCTCGCTGGGCCAGGTACACCGCGCCGTGCTGCAGGACGGCCGCCCGGTGGCGGTGAAGGTGCAGTACCCCGGCATCGCCGCGACGCTGAGCGGGGACATGGACAACCTGGGCCTGGTGGTGAACACCCTCTCCAAGGCCTCGCGCCTCACGGATGGCACCGCCTACTTCCAGGAGCTGCGCGAGGAGATGCTCCTGGAGACGGACTATCTGCGAGAGGCCGGGTTGTGCACCGCCTTCGCCCGCGGCGTGGCGCGCCTGCCGGAGCTCGAGGTGCCCGCCGTCATCTCCGAGCGCACCACCCGGCGCGTGCTCACCCTGGAGCTGCTCCAGGGCCGCACCCTCAAGGACTGGGTCGTCTCCGAGCCCTCCGCCGAGGAGCGCTTCCGCGTGGCGCGCCAGCTCATCCTCGCCATCTACGGGCCCTTCTTCACCGTCGGGGAGATGCACGCCGACCCGCACCCGGGCAACTTCATGGTGCTGGAGGACGGGCGGTTGGGGCTGCTCGACTTCGGCTCCATCAAGCGCTTCAGCCCTCACTTCGTGGACGCCAACCGGCGCATGTTCCTCCACGCCGTGCGGCTGGAGTCCATGGACGTGATGGGCCTGAGCCGCGAGGTGGGCTTCACCTCGGAGCTGCCGGACGCGGAGGCCAGCGAGCTCATCCAGGAGGTGCTGCACATCGCCGGACGGCCCATGCGCGCCACCTCGTACGACTACGCCACGTGCTCCATCACGCGCGACATGAAGCTGCACTTCGCGCGCAACGCCGCTCGTTTTCTCAAAATCCGCCCACCCGCCGAGGCGGTGATGTTCTTCCGCTCCACCGGAGGCCTGGCGCAGAACCTGCGGCTCATCGGCGCGCGGGGCGACTTCCGGAGTGTCTTCCAGGAGGTCGCCGCCCTGCTGTGAGCGCCGTTAGCGGGCGCTCGCCGCCGGCAGCCGGCTCTTCTTGTAGATGCTGATGAGCTTGCGGGCCAGCGCCTCGCCCTGGACGCTCTTGGAGATGTAGCCGTCCGCCCCCGAGGCCAGCGCCAGCGCGCGCAGCTTGGACTCGTCCGAGGCCGAATAGAGGATGAAGCGCGTGGTGGCCGGCGCCTGGTTGCGCGCCAGCGCCAGCACCTTGTCCCCGCTGAGCGCCGGGATGTTCACGTCCAACAGCACGAGGTCCGGCAGGGCGTTGCGGACCAGGTTGGATACGCCCAGCGACGAACGGTGGGTGCGGACCTCGAAGCCATATGCGTTGAGCGTCCGCTCCAACAGCATGAGCTGATCCACATCGTCGTCCACCACGAGGACACGAATCTTGTTCTCGCTCTCGGACATGGGGGCTCCTCTTGGAGGATGGGCAGAGATGGTTTTCGACAGAGGCAGCCAATGGCTGCGGGGCCCAAGAATACCGTCTCGGCCCCACAGTGGGAGGCCCTCCCCCACCGGAACCGTGTCCGGAGGCCACAAATCCGACGTCCACAGCCCGGGGTTCTGTGCAAAGCAAGGAAGAGCCTGCGGGCAGGAGTCCAGCGAGCCGCGCAAAGCCAGGAAGACAACATCCAGGAAGACGACACGGGCGGGCGGGCAGGCGCTCCCATGAGGCCGGCCGCCGGGGTGTTGCCGACAGTGGACTCACCCCTGACGCGGCGCGAGCCGGGGCAGCCGCACGGTGAACACCGTGCCCTCCTCGCGCGTCGAGCGCGCCTCGATGGTGCCCGCGTGCGCCAGGGCGATCTGCTGGACGATGTAGAGCCCCAACCCCAGTCCCGACGAGCGCCTGTGGCCGCGCAGCTCCCCGCGGCGGAAGGGCTCGAAGAGGACGGGGAGCAGCTCGGCGGGGATGGGCTCGCCCCGGTTGCCCACCTCGATGCGGATGCCCGCGCCCTCGTCCTGGAGGGTCAGCGTGACGGGCGTGTCCTCGGGGCTGTAGTCCAGGGCGTTGCGCAACAGGTTGCCGAGCAGCTGGGCCAGCCGGTCCTGGTCCCACTCGCCCTGGAGGTCGCCCCGCGCCTCCAACCGCAGCTCGCGCGCCGGGTGGGTCACCTCCAGCTCGCCCAGGACGCGCCGGCCCAACAAGCCCAGGTCCACCGGAGCGGGGGCGATGGGGATGCCGCCCCCCAGCCGCCCGCGCGTGAGGTCCAACAGGTCGCCGATCATCCGCCCCATCAGCTCCGCGTTGAGGGCGATGCGCTGGGAGAGTCGCAGGGCTCGCTCGGGCAGCGTCTCCTGGCGCAGCAGCATGTTGGCCGACAGGGTGATGACGCCCAGGGGGTTGCGCAGGTCGTGGCTGACGATGCCGAGGAAGCGCTCGCGGAACTCGGACGTCTGGCGCAATCGCTCCTCGATGCGCTTGCGGTCGGTGATGTCCACCACCACCGTGCCCACCATGGAGACGCGGCCCTCGTGGTCCTTCACCGGGTAGTAGCTCACCAGGTAGTGGCCGACCTGGCCCCCCCGGCCCGCCGTGGAGCCGGAGATCTCCACGTTGAGCACCGGCTCGCCAGTCTCCAGAACGCGCCGGTAGTGGGGCTCGTTGAGGGGAGCGATCTTCGGGATGATCTCGCGCGGGGTCCGTCCGAGTGACTGTTCCACGGGCACGCCGTTGATGGCGGCGAGCGCGTTGTTGATGCGCACGTAGCGCAGGTCCCTGTCCAGGAAGGACAGGCCCACCGGCGCGGTGGCCAGCAGGATGTCCAGCAGCGCCAGCGCCTCCTCCCGCTCCTGGGCCATGGCCCGCCGCATCGCCACGTCGCGGGTGGAGGCCACCGCCCCACCCGGGGAGCCGTCGGGCCGCCGCAGGGGCCGGGCGGTGATGGTGACGGGCAGCCGCGTCCCATCCGGCCGGCGCAGCCAGATGGACTCGTCCCGGATGTACTCGCCCTGGAGCGCGCGATAGAGGGGTACCCGATCCAGGGGGAGGGGATGGCCCTCCTCGTCGACCAGCCCGTATTGCTCCCCCCAGCGCGCGACGTGCACCTCGCTGAGGGACATGCCGTGTTGCCGCTCGGCCTCCGGGTTGAAGAGGCGCAGCACGCCCTGGGCGTCCGCCACCAGGATGCCGTCACCGCTCTGGGAGATGATGCCCTCCAGCAGGGCCCGCTGCTCCTCGGCCTCGGCCCGGGCGGCGCGCTCGCGGTGCAGCAGCGCCGACCGCTCCTCCTCCGCCGCGCGGCGTTCCTCGTCCCGCATGCGACCGGACTCGGTGACGGCATCGGTCATCGCGAGGTCCAGGCAGCGGTGGAAGGCCCTCTGCTCCTTCATGTCGAGCACGCCGCCGGTCTCCTCCATCAGCTCGAGGATGCAGTCGCGCAGCAGACCGTACTCGTGGACGAGCTGGGTGACGCTGTAGCCGAGATCCTGCCGCTGGGCCCGGTGCTCCTCGACCCGCTGGCTCACGTGGAGGCTGTCGGTGGGCGAGGCCTCTCCCCCGTCGAGGCCTCGGAGGAGCGTGCGCATCTCATCGAGCAGACCCGGAATCGTGTCGATGATGGCGGAGCGTGTCAGCTGCTCGGCCGGGAGGTGGGCCCGCACCGTGCGCTCGAACCGCTGCAGGATGTCCTCCCGCCGCGTGGTGAGGAGGTCGGCCAGTGCGCCCATGAGGTGGAGATAGGCACGATGGCGACCTCCTGGCCAGCACGGGATGCGCGCTGCCGGAGGGTTGACCCGTAGCGCGCCGTCCGAGAACGTGGATTACGACGGGGTGGAGGAGTATGCGCTGGACTCCTTCAGCAGGCCCGCCCGGTCGAGCAATGCGCGCACTTCATCGGCCAGGGCGACATGAGCCGGGTCGTCCACGGTGAAGCGCTCGGGAGTGAGGATGACGAGCGAGCCCTTGTCCTCCACGGGCTCGACACGCACGGGCGCGGGCAGGGGAGGCACCTCTCCCCGGCGGCGCGAGAGGTACATGAGCCAGCCCGTGCGCGGGGGCCCCACGGGCTCGTTTCTTGATTCCTGGTAGGCGTCCGAGAAGACACCGCCATCCTCCGGCTCCCAGGCCAGCACCAGGGCGCGTACTACTTCCGTCATCACGGGCGCGGAAAGTATCCGCCCCGCCTCTGTATCCACCGAGGGCAGATGGAGAATGCATGTGTTGGGGAAGTAGCGAGAGCTGGTGCCGCAGGTGAGCATGATGTTGCTACCTTCCTCATCCCCATTCCAGGCTCCAAAGTTGAACCCATCCTTGTCTGTCTTCCCCCGGCGATACTTCTTCTCTCCGAAGAAGCGTAGGAACGTTTCGTAGGTGGGCTCGAATTGGAGCTGGAGCGCTTTCTCGAGCGAGTGCGCCTTCTCGAACCAGCGCGTATAGCTGGTGTCGCAACGCGAGAGCAGACGGAAGAAGGTCTCCGCGCGCCGGGCACACTGCTCGGCGGTTTCCGCGCGAGCTGGCCAGTAGACTCCAGCAGCGTAGGTCTCCCTCATGAATCACATGCCTCGGGGTGGCAACGGCGCAGTGTGGACCACTTCAATACCGTTGATTCCCGTGGTCGCGAAGAGCTTCTTGATGATGCCCACCATCCGGGGTTCTGCCACGTGCCAACGGACTGTCACTCCCCGCGCGAACTCGAGTTGTCTCCGGGCCCGCTCCACGAGCTCATCGGCACCCTGGTAGTAAGGTTTGTGTTTGAAGTCCTTGTCGAACCATTTGTCGTACCCCGTGCCCTTGGCATCCAGCAGGACACCGGCCTGGGGGTCGTACCCGTCGAAGTCAGCTTTCTCGCCATTGAGGAAGATGCGGTACACCCAGCCGGGTGGTGCTCGCGTCACCTGGGATTGGTAGTTGCGCGCGGCTTCGGACATGGACTCTTTGACCTGTACCCACTGGCCCGGCCCGCCCACGGGCGGTGTCCATGCGCCACCGCCCGCCGCGGCCACGCCCATGCTGGCCATGTGCAGCACGTACGTGGCGCCGAGCGCCTGGCCCGCCACGGCGATGGCCCGGCCGGGCACCGCCACCAGCCGCAGCGCCAGCACGCCTTCGCCTGTCAGCGAGAAGACGGGCACGGCGAGTCGTCCCATCCGACTCCCCCACGTGGCGGCCTGCACCGCGCCTTCTCCGGCGGTGCCCACCATCAGCACCACGCCGGTGGCCACGCGCGACACGCCCCGCACCTGCTCGCCGGAGGGCTTGTGCCGGAAGGACTCCCAATACTCGGGGGCGTTGCGCACCAACTCACGCACCGCGCCCGGCAACCGGATGAGTCCCTCCACGGTTTCGATGGGATGGAAGGTGATTCGGTAGAGCCCTTCCACCGTGTCCGCCAGCGCCAGGGCCGCCCCGTGCAACGCGGGCAGCAGCACACCGTCATCCGGCTCGTAGGCACCCAGTGGTAGCGCCCCACGTGGCACCTCCAGCGCGGCATCCACTGGCCACAGGCGTCTGCTCTCGAGGGCGTAGAAGGGGCCCACCTCGTAGCGGCCGGCACGCAGCGTGCCGTCCTGTGCCACCTGCACCTCGCCCACCTTCTGTTTGGCCTCGCCCGTGACGGCCAGCACCAGATAGCCGTCCGGCCGCAGCACCAGCAGCCGGTGGAAGCGTTCCATGCGCGCGTGCAACTCCTCGCGCGACACGGGCCGCTCGCCCGTGGCCACCTCCAGCAGCAGCCAGGCCGCCATGCGGCGCTGGGCGAAGTTGCCCAATGTCACTGGAGAGGAGAGCAGGTGCGGCAGCAGCCGCAGAGCTTGCTCGGGAGAGAGGGTGCGCCCGTCGTCGGGCAGTGCGTCGGTGGGCACGCCCACGTGCGCCAGGAAGCCCTGGAAGTAGTCCAGGCTCATGGGCACGGTGTGGGGGCGCCCATCGCCCACGCCGTCGGGCCAGCCCGTCCAGCCCTCGCCCCAGTCCTCCAATGGCTCGTCCCCACCCGCCACGAGGTGGCCCGCCCTCGCGTGTGAGGACGTCTCGGGTGCGCCCGTCACGTCTCCCGGCGCGCGCTCCTGCGCTTCAACGTCATCCTCCTCGTCATCGTCTTCGGCGGCGGTGCTCGTGGCGCCCTGTACGAGGGTGGAGGAGGGCAGGGGGGCCGCCACAACGGGTTGGGCGCTCGTGCTGGGGAAGGGCGTAGGTGCCAGGGAGCGGTGACTCAGGCCGGGCAGTAGCCAACCCCGAGAAGTGCGAGGCGTGACGGTGGCGCACCCGGCCAGCATCAGCAGGGCCGCCAGGGGCAGCAGAGCTGGAAGGTGCCTCCACCCGCGTCCGCGGAGGCAATGGGGCTGCACGAGCATGGCGAGTCTCCCAGGAGAGACGTGTCCTCCACCTTACCGATGCCTCTGACAGCCTCTCCGTTGGTGGCCCCTGGCCTGCTCGGGGGGAACGCGCCGTCCGGGAACGTGGATTACGACGGGGTGGAGGAGTATGCGCTGGACTCCTTCAGCAGGCCCGCCCGGTCGAGCAATGCGCGCACTTCATCGGCCAGGGCGACATGAGCCGGGTCGTCCACGGTGAAGCGCTCGGGAGTGAGGATGACGAGCGAGCCCTTGTCCTCCACGGGCTCGACACGCACGGGCGCGGGCAGGGGAGGCACCTCTCCCCGGCGGCGCGAGAGGTACATGAGCCAGCCCGTGTAGGGGGGACCTACGGGCTCGTCGCGCAGGTCCCGGTATCTCTCGGAAATGACTCCGCCCCAGTCCGGTTCCCAGGCCAGCACCAGGGCGCGCAGCACTCCAGTCAGAACTGGTGCGGTGAGGACGCGCTGCTCTTCTGGCCCCGCATGGGGAAGCTCGAGAAGACAAGAATTCGGAGGGGGCGCGACCGCAGAGCCACAGCTGAGCATCACCACGCCACCGTGCCCATCCTCCTTGTGTCCCGTCCAAGCACTGAAGCTGAACCCGAACGAACCCTCGTTGTACTTCTTGCTTTTGAAGAAGCGCAGGAACGTTTCGTAGGTGGGCTCGAACTGGAGCTGGAGCGCCTTCTTGAGGGAGTTCGCCTGTTCGAACCAGCGGGCATAGATGGGATCGCATGGGGCGAGAAGGTGGATGAAGAGCTCCGCGCGCCGAGCGCACTCCTCGGCCGACTCCTTGCGAGCCGGCCAATAAACACCTGCGTAGAAGGTCTCCTTCATGGGCGTTTCGAGGGGCTACGGTGGAGTGTAGACCACGTCAACTCCTTTGATGTTGGCGTTTTTGAAAAGCGTTCTGAGAATGGCGACCATACGGGGTTCCGCCACATGCCAGCGGATGGGGACACCATTGGCGACCCTCTCCTGTCTCTGGGCTTGTCTGACGAGTCTCTTGGCACCCTTGAAGTACCGCCTGGCCTTGAGGCTCGCGTCGAAGTGTTTGTCGTAGCCCAGGCCCTTGGTCTCCAGCAGGACGCCTTCCGCGAAGCCGTCGAAGTCCGCCTTCTCGCCACCGAACAGGACGCGGTACACCCAGCCCGCTGGCGCCTTCGTCACCTTGTTCTGGAACTTGCGTGAGCGGGCCGACATGCTCTCGTTCTTGGGCACCCACTGGCCCGGCCCGCCCACGGGCGGTGTCCATGCGCCACCGCCCGCCGCGGCCACGCCCATGCTGGCCATGTGCAGCACGTACGTGGCGCTGAGTGCCTGGCCCGCCACGGCGATGACCCGGCCGGGTACCGCCACCAGCCGCAGCGCCAGCACGCCTTCTCCCGTGAGTGAGAAGACGGGCACGGCGAGTCGTCCCATCCGACTCCCCCACGTGGCGGCCTGCACCGCGCCTTCCCCCGCGGTACCCACCATCAGCACCACGCCGGTGGCCACGCGCGACACGCCCCGCACCTGCTCGCCGGAGGGCTTGTGCCGGAAGGACTCCCAATACTCGGGGGCGTTGCGCACCAACTCACGCACCGCGCCCGGCAACCGGATGAGTCCCTCCACGGTTTCGATGGGATGGAAGGTGATTCGGTAGAGCCCTTCCACCGTGTCCGCCAGCGCCAGGGCCGCCCCGTGCAACGCGGGCAGCAGCACACCGTCATCCGGCTCGTAGGCACCCAGTGGTAGCGCCCCACGTGGCACCTCCAGCGCGGCATCCACTGGCCACAGGCGTCTGCTCTCGAGGGCGTAGAAGGGGCCCACCTCGTAGCGGCCGGCACGCAGCGTGCCGTCCTGTGCCACCTGCACCTCGCCCACCTTCTGTTTGGCCTCGCCCGTGACGGCCAGCACCAGATAGCCGTCCGGCCGCAGCACCAGCAGCCGGTGGAAGCGTTCCATGCGCGCGTGCAACTCCTCGCGCGACACGGGCCGCTCGCCCGTGGCCACCTCCAGCAGCAGCCAGGCCGCCATGCGGCGCTGGGCGAAGTTGCCCAATGTCACTGGAGAGGAGAGCAGGTGCGGCAGCAGCCGCAGAGCTTGCTCGGGAGAGAGGGTGCGCCCGTCGTCGGGCAGTGCGTCGGTGGGCACGCCCACGTGCGCCAGGAAGCCCTGGAAGTAGTCCAGGCTCATGGGCACGGTGTGGGGGCGCCCATCGCCCACGCCGTCGGGCCAGCCCGTCCAGCCCTCGCCCCAGTCCTCCAATGGCTCGTCCCCACCCGCCACGAGGTGGCCCGCCCTCGCGTGTGAGGACGTCTCGGGTGCGCCCGTCACGTCTCCCGGCGCGCGCTCCTGCGCTTCAACGTCATCCTCCTCGTCATCGTCTTCGGCGGCGGTGCTCGTGGCGCCCTGTACGAGGGTGGAGGAGGGCAGGGGGGCCGCCACAACGGGTTGGGCGCTCGTGCTGGGGAAGGGCGTAGGTGCCAGGGAGCGGTGACTCAGGCCGGGCAGTAGCCAACCCCGAGAAGTGCGAGGCGTGACGGTGGCGCACCCGGCCAGCATCAGCAGGGCCGCCAGGGGCAGCAGAGCTGGAAGGTGCCTCCACCCGCGTCCGCGGAGGCAATGGGGCTGCACGAGCATGGCGAGTCTCCCAGGAGAGACGTGTCCTCCACCTTACCGATGCCTCTGACAGCCTCTCCGTTGGTGGCCCCTGGCCTGCTCGGGCTGAGCGTCTGGATGTTGCTCACTCCGTACAGCGGCAGGGTGCCGCCGGTGCTTCGGGTCCGTTCGCCAGTGGGTGATTGCCCGAAACCGTCGTGTCGGGTGCCGCGGGGCCGTGTCACCTTCCGGGCATGGCACGGACCGAGAAAGAGAAGATGCTCGCGGGCGAGCTGTACCTCGCCACGGACCCGCAGCTGATGGCCGAACGCGCCCGCGCGCGCAGGCTCCGCGCGACATCCCTCCTTATGTCTTCGCCGCGGGTAACCCCTGCCGCGTCATCCGCTCCCTGCGCTGAGCGTCTCCCATGACCGCACCGGATTCGGATGTCCCTCCGCTGGCCAGTGAGTGGGCGGCGCGCTTCTCCACCTTCGAGCAGGTTCGCGCGGTGGCGCTCGGCGGTTCCTGGGTGACGGGTTCCGCCGATCCCCTCTCGGACCTGGACCTGATCGTCTACGCGAGCCCTCCGCCTCCCGCCGAGGCGCGGCGCGCCCTCATCCTCCCCACCGCCCGCCGCGCCGAAATCGACAACACCTTCTTCGGCACCGGCGACGAGTGGCTCGACACGAGCGGCCAGGGCGTGGACGCCGCTTGGTGGAGCCCGGAGTGGATGGAAGACCAGCTGGATCGCGTCCTCGTGCGCTTCGAGGCGTCGCTCGGCTACACCACCAGCTTCTGGCACACGCTGCGCAACTCCCGCGTCCTCTTCGATCGCACGGGATGGCTCGCTCGGCTCCAGGAGCGGGCCCGGGGACCCTACCCGGAGCCCCTGCGCCGCTCCATCGTGGCGAAGAACCATCCGGTGCTGCGCAGCAAGCTGTCGTCGTACCTGGAGCAGATCGAGCTCGCGCTGCGCCGGGCGGACCCG
This sequence comes from Archangium violaceum, assembly GCF_016887565.1. Lineage (NCBI taxonomy): Bacteria > Pseudomonadati > Myxococcota > Myxococcia > Myxococcales > Archangiaceae > Archangium > Archangium violaceum. Next base: position 11,518,536 of record NZ_CP069396.1, on the reverse strand, counting down.
GTGAGCGTGCAACACCGGGTGACGGCGGTGTTGGCGAGCTACTTCGACATCCTGTTCGCGGTGAACCGCGTCCCGCACCCGGGCGAGAAGCGGCTGTTGGCGCACGCGAGGCGGTTGTGCCCGAAGCGGCCACCCGGGCTGGAGCCCCAGGTGGAGGCGGTGATTCGCGCGGTGGGTCATCCCGAACAGGAGCTGCTGCCCAACCTCCATGCCCTGCTCGATGGGCTGGACGCATTGCTCGTGTCCGAGGGGCTGCTGCCGGGCGGGACTGTGTCATCAGGTCATGTTACGCTGCCTCACCTATGAGGTTCAGCGCATGAACGGGGTGGAATCCGGACGAGCCGACGACAGGTGGCTCAGGGCGCAACGGCACAGGCTGTGGCGCCAGGCGGCCAACGCACCCGTGGAGCCGCAGCTGCCCCTGCCCGGCACGGAGGTGGGCGGACTGCTCCTGGAGGCGAGGCTGGGCACCGGCAGCCAGGGCGCCGTGTTCCGCGCCCGCAGCAGGAGCGGCAGGTTGTACGCGGTGAAGTTCATCTACCTGCCCCGCTCGGCGGCGTGGGCGTGGCGCGAGCTGGAGGTGCTGCTGCGCTTGCGGCGCCTGGGCTGGGTGGCGGTGCGCGGGCACGGCGAGTGGCCGGACACGGCGCCGCGCTTCGTCTACCTCGTCATGGAGTACGTGTGGGGACGGGCGCTGCACGAGTGGGCCCGGCAGTGCAACCCCACGGCGCGGCAGGTGGCGCAGGTGGTGCGGGCGCTGGCCCGGCAGCTGGCGGCGGTGCACCGGGCGCAGGTGGTGCACCGGGACGTCAAGTGCGCCAACGTGGTGGTGCGCGACAAGGACGGGCTGCCGGTGCTGGTGGACTTCGGCGTGGGCACCTTCCCCGGGGCCCACCACGTGACGGGTCCGCTGGTGGTGGGCACCGCGCTCTACCGCAGTCCCGAGGCCGCCGCGCACCAGCGGCTCCACTCCGGCCAGCGCTACGAGGCGAGCGCCCGGGACGACACGTGGGCGCTGGGCGTGCTGCTCTACTGGCTGCTGACGGGCACCTACCCCTTCCAGGTGGAGGAGTCGGGGGACTCGCTGGAGGACGGGCGGGCCCTGGGCGAGGCCATCCTGCACCACTCGCCCGAGCCGCCTCATGTACGCAATGGGCGCGTGCCCCGGGCGCTGGGCGAGGTGTGCCAGCGCATGCTCGAGAAGCAACCCGAGGAGCGCTACCCGGACGCCCTCGCGGTGGAGGCCGCGCTGGAGGCTGCGCTGGGGGGAGCGGACGCCACTTGGGACGAGCCGCTGTGCGAGGCGTGGGGCCCGGACAGCGCCACCACCGTGGCGGAGGTGGAACTGGAGGAAGAAGAAGCGGAGGCACTGTCGCGGCGGCTGGAGGAGCGCGCGCGGCTCCACCCAAGGCGCGGCGAGCCGCCCCCACCACGGGAGCCGTCCACCGTGGCCGCGCCACTCTCGGAGCCACGGCCTCCACAAGAAGAGGCGCCAGGGGAAGAGGCACCGCCCGTCCACGAGTCGCCGCGCGTGGAGGCACGCGTCGCATCCACGCCGCCGCCAGCACGCGCCCTTCCCCGGCGTGCGGTGATGGTTTGCGCGGCCCTCGCGCTGATGCTGGCCGTGTCGGCCCTCTTCATCATCACGCGGCGCTCGCATCCACCCCCGGATCCGGCCCCGGTTGCGGAGGAGTCATGGATGACGCCCCCGGTGGCCTCGCTGCTTCCCATGCCGGAGGTCTGGTTCCGCCTGGGTCAGGAAGTGGCGCCCCCGTGGAAGCCACCCGAAGGTGACGGCGGCGCGGAGCCCTCCGAGGCCCCAACCCCCGCGCCCGTCGCCCGCGCGACGAGTCATGAGGAAGACAGGCGCGTGAAGACTCCACTCCGCAAGGCTCCCACTCCCCAGAGCGACACACCGCAGCCGAAGGACTCGGGCTCCACGGCCTCCAGGGCGGGCTCGGCCCTGCTCCTCTGCTCTCTCGCCGCGGGTTGTCCCGGCCCCACCACCTCCTCCGCGGTGCGGCCCACGCCCGCGCCAGCCGAGTGCCCCGCCAACTCCGTGCAGACCATGAAGGAACTGGGCCTGCGCTTCGGTGACCGACAGGATGTGGACCTCCCCGGTCTCAAGAACCCAGACGAGGTGTTCACCGTGCGCTCGGGTCCGGGCGCCAAGTTGAACCTGCGCGGAGAGGACTGGGGAAAGCTGCCGGACGGCACGGTGTTCTCCGGGGTGCTCTTCGTCGGGGAGACGCGCGTGTACGGCCGCTTCACGGAAGCCCATACGCCGGATGGGCACGCCTGGCCCGTGTGTCTGGAGTTCTATGACGTGCAGACGGATGACAAGCGCGGCGTGTTCAGGGAGCCCGGCGGTGGGGCGGATACCGCCCGTATCCGGGGGGTCGTGGGCCTCGTTCCGGTGGAGCGCTTCGAGTAGGTCCCGAGCAGGCCGGACACGGGTGGACAGGAGACGAAGCAGGAGATGACGTCAGGGGTGAGTGATATTCTGCACCACTCCGGAGGTTCTCCCGCCCATGTCCACTCCTCTCTCCGCCATCTCCTTGCTGCTCGCGGTCCTCGCTGGTGCGCCCGCCTTGGCGCAGCCCGTGTCGACGGATTGGGACACGGAGGGCGTGCGTCACCTCGAGCTGACGGCGGACAACGCCGGGCAGGTGTACGAGGTGGGCATCAGTCCCCACCACTCCACTTCCCTGGTGTTCAACGCGCCGCTCTTACGAGGTGGGGTGGCGGTGGAGGACGAGCGGCTGGTCGCGGTGGCGGTGAACGAGGCGCGCGGCATGGTCATGCTTCTGCCCTCGGATGTGCAGCTGGACAGGCCGTTGTGGCTGACGGTGCGCTTCGCGGACGGGGAGGTGCCGGAGAGCGTCACCTTCCGGTTGGTGGCACGTCCCACCCGGGCTGAGCAGGAGGTGCGGGTGGACCGTCGGCCTCGTTCCGCAGGGTCCTTTCAGCAGGAGGCACGGCAGGAGCGCGAGCGAGCCGAGCGATGTGAAGCCCAACTGGCGCGCACCCAGATGGAACCTCGGTGTCACGAGAGCCTCACGGACCTGTTTGACGCCGGGCTGGTGAAAGAGGGCAAGACTCTCTTGGTGCGGAATCTCAAGAAGGACATCACCCAGCACCCGGGTGATGCCCTCCTGGTACGAAGTGCCTACAGCTACCGCGCCGAGGCGGTGGCTCGGGTCGCGGTGGAATTGAAGATGAACAACACGGGCACCCAGCCCTGGACGGTGGGTGAGGTGGCGGAGCTGGTGAGCAAGGAAGGTGCGCGGCTGCCCGTGCTGAGGGTCTGGTCTCGCGAGCCCATTCCTCCGGGAAAACTGGGCCGTATCGTGGTGGAGGCGGAGGCCACGCAAGCACAGTCCCGGGGAACCTTCCTCCTCGCGTTGACGGAGGCGGACGGGCCGCGCGCCGTCACCGTGCGCGGCGTGGTGTTCCCGTAGGCGGGACTTCTCACGGCTGGCGAGGACACACCCCGCCCCAGACCGTGTTCCACGCCTGGCACGTGTCCCAACGCGGCGCGCCCGGCTCCTCCACCACCAGGCTCGAGGACACGTCCTCTTCCGTGCCCTCCCAGTTCGCGGGCATCCCGGGCGCCCTCACCGTCAGCAGGGTGATGCGCCACTCTCCCCGGAGCATCACCCACCGCTGCACCCAATACAGTTCGTTCCAGTAGCTCGCCGAGTACACCACCCGCTTCGTGTACAGCCTGGTCACCATGGGACGGAACCACGGTTTCTCGAGCTCGTCCCGTGACTCCTCCACCTCCTTGTAGAGCTCCTCCTGCAGCTCCCATGTCTTCTTCTCGTGTTCCTCCTCGGTCACCGTCTCGTCCATCCTCTCGACGGTCACCTCCACCAGCACCGGCTCCGTCATCGGCTCGCCGAACGTGAGCCTCACCCAGGAGTCGTCCTCCTCGGAGCGCTCGGTCGAGACATGGGCCGCGGCCCCGGAGGGCACGGCGACGGAGACGGGTGTCCCGGGCACCTGCACGCGCACCAGGGGCTGCTTCTCCCGCAGCTGCCAGGGGCGCCCCGCCATGGTTCCAACGAAGAGGCAGGCCAGCGTCACCCACCACGAGATGCGCGCGCTCTCCCGCACGCGCCGTACCTCCTTGAAGGCCGGCGGCATCAGCTCCCACGTCAACGCGCCCGACAGCGCGAGCACCGCACCCACCGTGCCTCCCGCCAGATGCGCGAAGTTCGTGCCCGGTTGTGCGCACTCGTATGCGCCGTAGAGGGTGGAGGCCAGGACGCCGAGACAGCACGCGGCGGGCGCGAGCCGGTAGTACCAGGGCCACCACCACGCGCACGGGCCCGGGCGGTAGCAGAGCACCAGCATCGCTCCCAACAAGCCGCAGATGCCGCCAGAGGCGCCCAACGACAGCATCTGCGGGTAGAAGCCCATCATCAGGGTGTTGGAGACCAGGAGGGTCACCGTGTACAGCAGCAGCAGGCGCCAGCGGCCGATCAGCCCCTCCAGGTACACGCCGCACAGCAGCAGCGAGGTGAAGTTGAGCAGCAGGTGCCGCCACCCCTGGTGCAGGTAGCTCGCGCTCAGCAGGCGCCAGGGCTCGGGGCCGAGCGCGGCCGGGCTGAGTCCCGCCCCCATCCGCTTCAGCATGACGTAGGACTCCGCGCCGCCGCACGCCTGAGCGACGAGGAAGACGGCGAAGTTGACGGCCATCAGCGCCAGGCAGGCGACGGGAGGCCGCCGGGGCGTGAGCGCGTCGAGCAGCCGCCGGGCATACCTCGGCGGGGCGCGGACGTGTCGGGAGCCGGAATGCGTGGCAGGAAGCATGGGAAGCATCTCGCGGGGGGTAGAGCCTTGGTGGACTCTACTTCCGCGGACACCTTCGCGATACTACCTGCGCAGTCAGTGCCGTCCCATTTCGTGGATGGCCGTGGCCCAGCCAGTCAGAGGTGGAGAGGAAGCGGGAGCGGAGGGCTGTCCACGGGTACAATTCCCTTCCAGGGTCCTGCTGTCGACTGTGAAGGCAAATGCCTTTCACCATACGAATCGACAAGCCACTGACCCCCTTGCTGGAAGAGCTTCCCTCTCCCGTTCGCGTCTCGCTCCAGGCCCACCTCCAGCGCATCGCCGAGGTGGCCGAGTACCTGCCTCCCGCGGACCCGCGTTGGATGGAGCTTGCCCAACGGGATGGGGATGGCTTGCGGACCTATGTCGCGGGCTGCTGTGTCCGCCTCCACCTGCTGCCCGACAGGCGGCAGGTGCGAGTGGAGCAGATCGGCCGCGTGCGCGTGTCCGTCTGCTTGCCCCCCTCGCTCCCGGTATGAGCCCGCTCGCTTCCCCTGTTCATCCCGCATGCTTCCCAGGTCCGGGTGGTCCCCGAGAGGCGGTTGCAATGCCGCCTGGCGGACAGTACCGGGGCATGGAAAGGCTCCTCTTCCATTGCACGACTAGACTCCGCTGGTCATGCATGGGTGTGCGGGTGGGATGTCCGCGGGAAAGGAGTTCCTCGTGCCGACGGAACGGATTCGAGTGGGAATCCTGGAGGATCAGCGCGTCTTCCGGGAGAGCTTGATCGCTCTGTTCGAGAGCTCTGGGATGGAAGTGGTCGCGCGCGGTGCGGACGTGGAGGGCTTCCTCGCGCAGCTCCAGCAGCAGGCGCCGGACGTGGCGATCGTCGACCTCCGGCTCGAGCGCTCGGATACCGAGGAGGTAGGCAACGGCCTGGAGCTGGTGGAGAAGCTGCGCGACCAGTATCCGAACACGCGCTCGCTCGTGCTCTCGGCCTTCCGTGACATGCCGCTGGTGGAGCGCTGCTTCCAGGCGGGGGCGGTCGGCTATCTGTGCAAGCTCAACGTGGGCTGCGACGAGGTGCTCGCCGCCGTCGAGCAGGTGGCGCGTGGAGAGTGGCTCGTGCCGCCGGAGTTCGTGGTTCCGGCGACCCGGTCTCCCGAGCGGGACGCGCGCGCGGCGCTGCTCGGGCGCATCACCGAGCGCGAGCGCGAAGTGCTCACGTTGGTGGCGGCCGGTACGGACAACCTGCAGATCTCCGCCCGGCTCGGCATCACCGAGCGCACGGTGAAGGCACACGTCTCCAACCTCTACCGCAAGCTGGGGGTACAGAACCGCGTGGAGATGGCGATGGTGGCGTGTCAGCTGGGGCTCGCCCGCCCCGCGGACGCGCAGCACGCGTAGTCCCCAGGGCCGGAGCGGGGTCTTCCCACTCCGCCCCGGTCCTTGACTGGCGCTTTCAGACGAGCAGCGTGCTGCCGCCCGGCTTCTTGCGGAAGGCGGTGAGCTTCTGGATGAGCTCCGCCCCCTGGACACTCTTGGAGAGGTAGCCGTCCGCGCCCGAGGCCAGGGCGAGCGCGCGCAGCCGGGACTCATCCGAGGCCGAGTAGAGGATGAACTTGGTGCCCTGGGGCGCATAGCGGCGGGCCAGGCTGACGACCTGGTCGCCCTTGAGCGCGGGGAAGTTCACGTCCAGCAGGACGAGATCCGGCTCTCCGTTGCGCACCAGATTGGATACGCCCAGGGCCGAGTTGTGCGTCTGCACCTCGAAGCCGCCGTGCGAGCTCAAGGTACGGCGGACGAGATCCAGCTGATCCGGATCATCGTCCACCACGAGGATGCGGACCTTGGGGGCCGCGACGTCAGGCATGATTTCTCCCAATATACTTGCGGATGGTATCCAGCAACTGGTCGCGATCCAGGGGTTTCGTGAGGTAGGCGTTGCAGCCGGCGGCCGTGGCCTTCTCCTGGTACTCGCGCCCGGCGTGGGCGGTGACGGCGATGACGGGGATGGAGGCCGCGGCGGGCATCTGGCGCAGGCGCCGGGTGGCCTCCCAGCCGTCCACTCGAGGCAGCGACAGGTCCATCAGGATGAGGTCCGGTGAGTCACGCGTGGCGCGCTCCACGCCCAGCTCCCCGTCCTCGGCCTCCAGCACCTCGTACAGACCGCCGAGGTAGCGGCGGACGATGTCGCGGTTCTGTGGGTTGTCCTCGACGTAGAGGATGCGCGGCAGCCGGCCGGCGCGCTGCGCGCTCTGCTTGAGCAGCAGGCCCTTGGCCTGGCCGATGACGTCCTCGAGCGCGTGGCCGCCCTTCTGGACGAAGCCGGCGAAGCCGTCGCGCAGCACGGACTGTTCCTCGCCGGAGAGCGTCTTGCCGGTGAGGACCACCACCGGGACGTGGAGCTTCTCGGCGCGCAGGCGGCGCAGCACCTCGAAGCCGTCCAGGTTGGGCATCATCAAGTCGAGGACCACGAGGGTGGGCGGGGAGACGCGCGCCTTGAGCAGGGCGTCCTCGCCGCTGTGGGCCTCGGTGGTGGAGAAGCCGGCGCGGCGCAGGGAGCGGCTGACGAGCTCGCGGGTGGAGGCGTCGTCGTCCACCACCAGCACCTCGCCCACGCCGGTGGTGGTGCCGATGCTGCGGCGCACCACCTCCACCAGGTGCTCGGGCTCGATGGGTTTGACGAGGTACTCGCACGCGCCCAGGGAGAAGCCGCGCGCCCGCTGCTCCTCCACGGAGATGATGATGACGGGGATGCGGGCCAGGTCCGGCTCGCTCTTGAGGGTGGACAGCACGCTCCAGCCGTCCAGGCGGGGCAGGTAGATGTCCAGGACGATGGCCTGCGGGCGCAGCTCGCGGGCCTTCTTGAGCGCCTCCAGGCCATCGGAGGCCGTCACCACCTCGAAGCCCGCGGGGGTGAGCTGCCCGGCCACCAGCTGCTGCACGAGCACGTCGTCATCCACCACCAGCACGGTGCCGCCCTGGGCCACCGCCGCGAGCGAGGCGGCCACGTCCTGCACGGCCACGGGCTTGTCCAGCTCGCGCGACTCGCCCATCACCTCGCCCTCGAGGATGCCGGCCAGCCGCACGGTGAAGGTGGTGCCGCGGCCCAGGGTGCTCTGCACGGACACGTTGCCGCCCAGCAGCTTGCTCAGCTCCCGGACGATGGCCAGCCCCAGCCCGGTGCCGCCCACCTTGCGCGTGGTGGAGCCGTCCACCTGGCGGAACTTCTCGAAGATGAAGGGCAGCTGGTCCGGCGGGATGCCGATGCCCGTGTCCTCCACGGTGAAGACGGCCTCGGTGCCCTCCGCGCGCACGCTGAGCGCCACCTCACCGGACTCGGTGAACTTGGCCGCGTTGGACAGCAGGTTGAGGAGGATCTGCCGCAGCTTGAGCGCGTCCGTGCGCACGTACTGCACCTGCGGGTCGATGTGCAGGGTGAGCTCGACGTCCTTGCCCTTGAGGTACTCCTTCACGGTGGAGGTGCAGTCCTCGCCCAGCTCCTGCATGTCCACGCGCTCGACGACGATCTCCGCGCGGCCGGCTTCGATCTTCGACAGGTCGAGGATGTCGTTGATGAGCGCCAGCAGCGTCTGCGCGTTCTTCTTCACCACGTTGAGGTCGCGCCGGCCGTGCGCCGTGAGCCGGCTGCCCTCCTCGCGCGCCAGCAGGTCGCAGTAGCCGATGATGCCGTTGAGCGGCGTGCGGATCTCGTGGCTGAAGTTGGCGAGGAACTCGCTCTTGAGGCGGGCGGCGGCCTCGGCCTCGCGCGCGCGCTCCTCCTCGTTGCGCTTGGCGATGGCCAGCTCCGTGGCCAGCCGGTCCAGGTCCTCGTTCTGCTGACGGATGATCTCCATCTGCAGGGCGCGCTGCTGGTAGCTGGCCAGCGTGCGCGCGGACACGGCGCGGCTGCGCTTGAGCTCCTCCAGGTTCTCCGCCAGGCGCTTGTTGGCCTCCTGCAGCTCGGCCTGGGACTTGCGCAGGTTCTCCTCGGCCAGCTTGTGCTCGGTGATGTCGTCGGTGATGCCCAGCACGTAGCGGACCTCACCGGTGTCATCCAGGAGCGGCAGCTTGCGGGTGGCGAAGATGCGGTCCACCGTGCCCACCCGCGCCACCTCCTCGAAGACCTTCATCTTCTTGGTGGTGATGATCTCCGTGTCGATGGCGATGAAGGACTCGGCGATCTCCGGGGGCATGTAGTCCCGGTCCGTCTTGCCGAGCAGCCACTCCTTGGACATCTGGAACATGTCCGCCAGCGTCTTGTTCACCACCTGGAGCTGCCGCTTCTCGGCGTCCTTGGCGAAGAGGACGAAGGGGAGGTTGTCGACGATCTTCTCCAGCAGCCAGCGCGAGTGCTGCTGTTGCGTCTCGGCCTGCTGGTGCTGGCGGCGCTCGACGATGCGCTTGAGCTCGCGGCGCACCACCGGCACCAGCATGGGCAGCCGGTCCATCTGCAGGTAGCTGCTGGCGCCGGCCTCCTCCATGACGGCGCGCATCTCTTCCTCGTCGAAGCGGGAGGAGAGGACGATGAAGGGGCGCTCGGGGGCCTTGTCGCGCAGCAGCGGCACCACCTCGCGCAATCCCAGCCCCGGCGCCTCCGCGGCGCAGAGGATCAGCTCCCACGGCTTCTCCAGCGCGGTCTTCAGTTCCTCGGGGGTGGACACGCGCTCGGAGGCGACCGTCACGTCCGCGCGCCGCAGCACCTCCAGCACCTGGGTAGCCTCGCCCTCGCCCAGCACGAGGAGCAGCCGGGGCGTATCCTGGCCCGACATCGCGGGAGCCGGTGTGGTGGTCATCGGTCAGTTACCCCCGAACGCGAGAACCGTCAGCGTCGTGTTGATGTGGAACCCCGAGTAGATTTCGAAGTTCACGTTCATTCCAGCCGCCGGGGGAGCGTGACGCAAGGTGTCGGCCAGTTGGGCCGTGGTTCCAACCACGTGGGAATAGTACATGCGGCCGCCGCAGTGGAAGAGGAGGGCGGCCTGGGGATTCTGGACGCGGCGGGGCAGCTCGTCCTGGAAGAAGGAGCGGGTGAGGCCGGCCATGTCGCCCAGCTTCATGAGCTCCAGCTCGGTGCCCTCCTCCAGGAGGTTGGCGAAGAGGATGGAGTGGTCGGGCAGGGCCTTCCAGGGGGAGCGGATGAAGTACTCGCGGCCCACCTTGAGGGCGGTGGGCTGGGCGGCGAAGCCCCGGGGCTTGCCGTACTCCAGCTCCTCCACGGGGATGCCGAGCAGCTCCGAGTAGCGCAGGGCGGCGGGCTTGCCGTCGATCTCCAGGGCGCGCTGGGCGCTCTCGTCCACCTTGGTGATGACGAGCCGCTCGCCGGTGGGCACGTACCAGTGCGAGCGCAGGGCCGCCCAGGGAGCGTTCGTCTTGAAGAGGGCCACCAGCACGCAGTCGGTGGCCACCTCGCCGTCCACGTGGAGCAGGGCGGACTGCTTGGCGGGGTCCAACTCGTGGTCGGAAGCGCCACCGCCCACGAGGATGAGGGCGGGGTTCTTCTCGAGGATGCCCAGCAGCAGCTCCTCCTTCTTGTAACGGAAGCCGTCGTCGATGACGAGGCCGACGAACTTGCGCGAGTCGATGTCCTGCTGGCGCACGCCCAGGTCCTGCGCGGCGCGCTTCATGGCCATGGCGCCGGCGCCCACCGCGTCCAGGGTGAGGCCGGTGCCCAGGCCCAGGCCCACCTCGAAGTCGCCGTAGAGCGCGCCCAGCACCACGTTGCCGCGGTAGATGCCGTGGTTGTCCAGCTCGCCGTTGGTGGTGGCGCCCACCAGGCGGGTGCCAGCGGGCAGGCGCTCACGCACCGCGCGGTTGAGCGCCTGCTGATCCCTGTCTCTCGAGGCGAAGAGGGTGACGAGCTTGGGGTTGACTCCCTCCAGCTGTTTGACGAGGTCCTCGGCGGCCGCGAGCGGGTCGGACAGTGTGGTGCGAGCCGTCTGCATCTTCACGATTGCCAAGGAGGACCTCCGGGGGGATGGGCGGCGGCGCTAGAAGCCGCTGCCCGGGTGTGTTTTGTGGCAGGCGCCGGTGCACTGCTGGAAGGACTCGCGCCCGCCGCCCACGTACATGTGCTGGATGGGCCCGAACTTCTGCACGTGCGACTCGGGGTAGCTGGTGTGGCACGAGAGGCAGGCGGACTTGCTGGTGCGCTGGGTGGTCTCCTGCTTCACGTGGCAGGAGGAGCACTGCTGCAGCGGGGCGTCGAAGCGGCCGCGCGAGTGGACGAAGTGGGTGCGCACCGCGATGGGCCCCTCCAGCTCGAAGGCGAGCGGGGCGTGGCAGGTGGCGCACGTGGCGCGGTTGTCCAGGGCATGCAGCACCTTGCCCAGCTCGCCGCCCTCGGTGTGGCAGGTGGCGCACTTGCCCGTGGTGAGCTCCACCTCGGTGTGCTGGCGGGTGCCCACTTGAATCTCGATGGTGCGGCTGGCGGCGACGTCCTCGCCCAGGTAGATGCGGCGGGCCTTCACCGTCACCAGGTAGGTGCCGGGCTCCGCGTTGAGCGGCAGCTTGTTGGTGAAGGTGTCCCGCACCGGCGCGTCCCAGCCCGCGTGCGTCGGGTCGTACGCGCCACCGAAGAGCTTGTTGGCCGGCGGCACCGTCATGGCCTGTGCGTACACTCCATCCCGCTCGGGCGTACCGATGGAGATGGACTCCTCGGGACCGAGGAAGTCCTCCATCTCGACGATGTTGCGCAGGGGCTGGATGCTCTGGGCAGGCCCGATGATGGACGCCGACAAATTGCACTCGCGGTGCTTGCGACGATAGTACGTCGTGGCGGCGTCCGAGAAGCCCCGGTAGTACTGGAGGCCGGACTCGACCTGGCCCGAGAGGAACTCGTTGTAGGTCGGCAGGCTGCCCTCCGGGTGCAGGCGCTTGCCCGCTCCGTCCCTGAAGGTCATCCGGAAGGTCACCTCCGAGCCGGGGGCGTAGGTGCCATCCGCGCGCGGGGGGGTGACGGGCGTGATGTCGATGTTGAAGCCGTAGGACCAGGTGGAGCTCTGCACCTGCTCCACGGGGATGCGGTAGGGGGCGCCCGAGCGCGCCGTCCAGTCCACCAGCAGGGCGCGGGTATCCGGCGAGAGGCTGAAGGTGGTGGCCCCGGTGCGAGCGTTGCGCACCTCCACCAGTGCCTCCTCCTCGAAGGCGTGCGCGCCGGCGCAGGAGGTGGCCGAGCCGCAGTCACGCGTCCACTGGATGGCGCGCATGCGGCGGATGAAGAAGTCGTCGCTGAACTTGCGCCGGTCCTCGCTGCCCAGGTTCAGGGGGATGACGCGGCCGGTGGGGCGGCCCCGGGCGTCCACGGGCATCACGGTGATGATGCTGGGCTTCTGCATCCAATGTGAGGAGCGGTAGAAGCGGCGGCGGGTGTAGGTTGTCTGGTCCGCGTTGAGCGAGAAGGTGGGGTCCGCGTCGGCCAGCGCCGTGCCCTGCCAGGCCAGCGACGCGAAGTCGCCCGTGCGGCGCAGACCGTCCACGCCCCGGTCCTCCGTGGCCGTTATCGCGGCGCGCAGGTCGATCTGATTGATGAAGAAGGTCTGCCCGGCCCGCACCCGCAGGGGCGTGCCCACGCCGTTGTCCACCTCGAGCGCCAGGCCCACCGGCTTCGCCACCGGCCGGGGCTTCATCAGGTCCTCGGTCTGCGTGTCGGCCTGGGCCTCCTCGGTCTGCGCCTGGGCCTGGGCCACGAGGCCGGGGGCCAGCTCGAGCGCCTCGCGCTCACCGCAGCCCGTCCCGAGCAGGGCCAGGGCCGCGAGCCACACGCCGCGGCGGATCCCCTTCATCCCGGGGACACGGACGGACGAGTGCGACGGCACACAAAGCGCTCCAAATCCGCTCATGGCGGCCCTCCATTGCTGTCGTGGTGGCGGGCTCGCTCGCGCCCCGCCGTGTGTCGTGACTCCGACTCCTCTTTCCTACCTACCAGGTGGGGAGTCGAAGCGCTTGGGCTATTCCCTGTTTCCCAGGGAACGGCTTTTTTCAAGCAACGACAGAATAGAGGGTTTCTGCCTGGAATTTCAACTTCGAGAGTAATTATTTACCCTCGAAAGCCCGCCTGACTGTGCGGTTCTGACAGGACGCATCGCGTCAGGTGTGGGCCCGCGGTGGACGGACGTGGGAGGACTCACCACGTCACGTGTGGGCGGAGGGGTTCGGGCGTGGGAGGGCGCACCACGTCCAGCCACGTCAGGCGTGGGCCTGGGGCAGCTCGACGGTGAAGGTGGAGCCCTGGCCGGGGAGGCTGGAGACGTGGATGGTGCCGCCGTGGGCCTCGACGAGCTGGCGGACGATGTAGAGGCCGAGCCCGGAGCCGGGGCGGCCGGTGTCGCCCAGGCGCTCGAAGCGGCCGAAGAGGCGCTGCTGGGCCTCGGGAGGGATGCCCACGCCATGGTCGCGCACCGCGAACCGGGCGCGGGGCCCGTCGGCGAGCACCTCCACTTCGATGGGTTGGCCCTGGCCGAACTTGAGGGCGTTGCTCAGCAGGTTGGTGGCCACCCGGTCCAGGCGCTCGCGGTCCCACTGGCCGCGCACCGGCCCCCGGGCGTGGAGCCGCAGGGGGCTGCCCATGGCGGCGGCCTGGTCGGCGAAGCGCTCGGTCACCTCGCGGGCGAGCGCGGCCAGGTCCAGCTCCTCTCGCTCCAGGGAGAGTCGGCCGGCCGACAGCCGGGAGAGGTCCAGCAGGTCATGCACCAGCAGGCCCATGCGGCGTGTCTCCCGCTCGGCGATGGCCAGGCCCTCCTGGGCCCGGGAGTCCGGCGGGAGGTGGCCGCGCAACCGGTACAGGCGCAGCTGGAGCGCCAGCAGGGGGTTGCCCAGGTCGTGCGCGGCCACGCCCACCAGCTCGAAGGCGCCCTGCACCTGGGCGCGCAGCCGCGCGTTGTCCCGCGTCAGGCGCAGCCTCCAGCTCAGCGCGCTCCCCAGGGCCAGCCCGCCCAGGCCCGTGAGCAGCGGCAGCAGCGGGCCTGGTGTCCCTTCGCCTGGGAGGGAGCCCGGCGCCAGCAGTGGCACCGTCAGCAGGGTGAACATCAACAGGGCGGACGCGAGCAGGCCCACGCGCGCGCGCGGCGCGGTGAGGTGATGATGCAGCGGCATGTGGCTCTCCCCCCCAGCAACCCCCCTTCGTGCAGGGTCGCAGGCACGTTCCACCTTGCCTGTAGAGGGTCTGTGGAGGAATGGCCCTCCCGGGCAGGGGCGAGTCCATTAGATGACAGCGGCATCACCCCGGAGTACGAGGCCGGACCGAAATCCGAGGGGTTCGCGGGATGGCCGGGAAGGGCTCGCGAGGTTATGAGCGAACCCCCTTCTTTTCATTCCGTGAGGGTCCGTTTCCGACCATGTCGTTCGTTCCTGGCAACAAGGTCCGCTACCTCCCCCAGCCCGAGTGGGGCGTGGGACATCTGCTGTCGATGCAGGACGAGGGCGCCAAGGCGCTCGTCCTCTTCCCCGCCCGGGAGGGAGAGCCGGTGCTGGTGTCCACCAAGGGTGGCGCCCTGGTGCACTACGCCCTGACGAAGGGCGAGCCGGTGCAGACGGCCAAGGGCCGGCGCGCCACCGTGCTGGGCGAGGAGGAGGGCGGCCGGGGCCTGCGCCGCTACGTCATCCGCTACGCGGACACGGGCGAGGAGGACGAGCTGCCGGAGTCCGAGGTGCATGCGCTCGCGCCGCGCTCGGACCTGCTCAGTACGCTGCGCGAGGGGCGGGTGGGGGACGCGCGCGCCTTCACCCTGCGCAAGCAGGCGCTGGTGCTGGATGACGAGCGGCGCTGTGACGCGCTGGGCGCGCTGCTGGCCAGCCGGGTGATGGTGAAGCCCCACCAGGTGGGCGTGGTGCAGCGCGTGCTGAGCGCGCGCCGGCCCCGCTTCGTGCTCGCCGACGAGGTGGGCCTGGGCAAGACGATCGAAGCGGGCATGGTGTTCAGCGCCCTGCGCCTGTCGGGCCTGGCGCGGCGCGTGCTGGTGGTGGCCCCCAGCCACCTCACCGTGCAGTGGCTGGTGGAGCTGTTCCACAAGTTCAACCAGCTCTTCACGCTGATGGACTCGGACCGGTACGCGCAGTCGCTCAAGGAGATGCCGGGCGTGTCCCCGTGGGCGCGCTTCCCGCTGGTGGTGACGAGCCTGGAGATGCTGGCGCGCGGCGAGGAGCACCGCGAGGCCGTGGCCGACGAGGGCGCCTTCTGGGACCTGGTCATCATCGACGAGGCGCACCACCTCAAGGGCGAGAAGGCCTTCGAGGCCGCGGAGGGCCTGGCGGCCAACAGCTGGGGCCTGCTGCTGCTCACGGCGACGCCCATGCAGTTGGACCCCGCCGAGTACCACGGGCTGCTCACGTTGATTGATGCGTCCACGGCGCCCACGGTGAAGGGCTTCGAGCAGCGGCTGGCGCGCCAGGAGGAGCTGAGCGCGGCGGTGCGCGGGCTGCTGGAGGGCAAGGACGCGGCGGGCGCGGTGAAGGCCCTGGCGGCGCGCTTCCCGGATGACCCGAAGCTGAAGACGGAGAAGGATCGGGACGCGCTGATGCAGCACCTGGCGGAGACGTACAGCCTGTCGGACCGGCTGGTGCGCAACCGGCGCGCGGTGGTGGGTGGTTTCTCCACGCGCCGCCTGCACCGCCACCCGGTGAAGCTGTCCGCGGACGAGCTCAAGACGCGGGACGCCGCGCTGGCCGCGCTCGCGTCCTCCAACCTGCGCGGCGCGCCGCTGGGCAACCTGCTGCGCCGCCTGGAGTCGAGCCCCGCCGCCTTCGGCGAGGCCCTGCGCACCAACAAGGCCCTGGCGGGCGTGGCCGGCAGCCTCAAGCTGCCCGCGCGCGACGCGAAGTTCGGCGCCTTCCTGGACGTGCTGCGCGGCCGCATCTGGGGCTCGGAGCCCAACGCCAAGGTGCTCGTGTTCACCGAGAGCCGCGACACCCTGGAGGCCCTGCGCTCGGAGCTGGGCCGCGAGGGCATCGAAGCGCTCGCGTACCATGGCGACCTGCCCATGGTGGAGCGGGACCGGCAGGTGGCGCGCTTCCGCGACCCCGAGGGCCCCAAGGTGCTGCTGTGCACCGAGGTGGGCGGCGAGGGCCGCAACTTCCAGTTCGCGCACCACCTGGTGCACTACGACCTGCCGTGGAGCCCGTCCACGGTGGAGCAGCGCATCGGCCGCCTGGACCGCATCGGGCAGAACCACCCCGTGGAGATTCACGTCTTCGACCCGGTGGGCACGCTGGCGGCGGACGTGCTGATGCTGCTGGCGGACGCGGTGGGCGTGTTCGGCGAGACGGTGGGCGGCCTGGACGCCGTGCTGGAGGAGGTGGAGGAGCGGCTCACGGAGCTGGCCCTGCTGCCGCGCGAGTCTCGCGTGGCGTACGCCGCCGAGCTGAAGGAGAAGGTGGAGGCGGCGCGGGCGCAGGTGAAGCGCGCGTATGACCCGCTGCTGGACATCCGCTCGTTCGACCGCGAGGCCGTGGCTCGGCTGGTGACGCGCGCCCAGGAGCGCATGGGCGTGGAGCCCGACGAGGAGGAGGAGCAGAGCCTCGACGAGGGCCTGTGGAGCGTGGCGCGCGACCTGGACGAGAAGCTCGAGGAGACGGTGACGGAGCTGGCGCGCCGGGTGGGCATCGGCGTGGACACGGACGAGCAGGTGGATGCCTTCCAGTGCGCCTTGCAGTTCGGCCACGCGCTGAAGGTGGAGGGGCTTCCGGGCATCGACATCACCGAGGACCGGACGGTGCTGGGCTCCTTCTGGCGCGACACGGCCGTGGAAGCCGAGGAGCTGGAGTACTTCGCCACCGGCCATCCCATCGTCGAGGCGCTGTTCGGCTTCCTTCGCGACGGGCCCTATGGGCGCAGCGGGGCGCGCTTCATCGAGAAGCGTGGGCCGATGAAGGCCCGGGGCGTGGAGCTGCTCTACCACGTGCAGATGCCGGAGCCCGAGGACACCTCGCCGGGCGCGCGGGTGCCCAGCCGGCAGATCGCCCGCTTCCTGGAGCGCACGCTGGTGCACGTGGCGGTGGTGGAGGGCCCCACGGGCCCCAAGGCCGACGCGGCGGTGCTGTCCGCGCTGGAGGCCGACGGCAAGTCGCTCAAGGGGGACGAGTGGCTGCGGCTCTTCCCGGGCTTCGGTGCCTTCGTGGAGAAGGGCGTGCCCGTGGCGCAGAAGGCCGCCGAGGCCGACCTGGCCAAGCTGCAGGCGCGGGCGCGCAAGGCCATCGAGTCCGAGCGTGACGCGGCGCTGGAGCGGATGCGGCTGTCGCTCACGCACCAGGGGCTGGAGGAGAAGGCCGTGGAGGCGCAGCTCTCCGCCGAGCGCACGCACTACGAGCGTTTGTTGACGGCACTGGCGGGCGCGAAGGTGGTGCTCGACTCCGCCTGCGGCTTCGTCATCAACCGCTGAGCCTCCGCGCTCCCACGCGGATCGGCTATCGTCCGGCCCCCAGACGCTGTCTCCCTGAATGGGAGCACCCTGGGGGCCCTGTACATGTCGAGAGCAGTGGTGATTGGCGGTGGGATCGCGGGTCTGTCGGCGGCGACCGTGCTGTCCCGGCACTTCGAGCGCGTCCTGCTGGTGGACAAGGATGGTCAGGACGTCCAGCACGCGCGCCGGGGCGTGCCCCAGGTGGACCACGTCCACGTGTTGCTGCGGCGCGGTTGGATGGCGCTCGGCGAGCTCTTCCCGGGCATCGACGACGACCTGACCCGCGCCGGCGCCGCGTGGCTGGATTGGGGCCCCGGTTGCTACTGGGTCGGTCGCTTCGGCGCCTTCCCGCGTCCTCCCTCCGAAATCACCTCGCGCTCGTGCAGCCGCGGGCTCCTGGAGAAGACGGTTCGTGCTCGCGTCGCCAGCAACCCTCGCATCGAGCTCGTCGAGCGCTTCGAGGCCGGGACGTTCCGCTGGGACTCCTCGCGGCGCCGCATCCTGGCCGTGAAGGCTGGCGATGGTCGCGAGCTGGAGGCCTCGCTCTTCGTCGATGCCTCGGGCCGCAACGGCCCCTTCCGCTCCCAGGCCGTGCTCGAGAAGGTGGATGCCCGGGCGAGCTACTCCACCTGCGTGGTGCGTGTCCCCCACGCCGAGCGGCTGCCGTTCCGGCAGATCTACGTGCAGGTGTGTCCCCCTCGGTTCCTCCGCGGCGGCGGGCTCGTTCCCATCGAGAACGGGTTGTTCCTGGCGCTGCTGGTCGGCTCCGGCAACGAGCTGCCCCCGGGCGACCGCGAGGGCTTCCTCGACTACGCGCGCTCCTTGCGGGACCCCGCCCTCGCACAGGTCCTCCCCGACGCCGAGTTCCTCGGTCCCATCCACTGCTTCCGCAGGATGGCCGGCACTCGCGTCCTGAGCTCGTCGCTCCAGGCCGACAACCTCGTCATGCTCGGGGATGCTCTGTGCGCCTTCAATCCCGTTTATGGGCAGGGCATGACCGTGGGCATGCTGTCCGCGCTCGAGCTCGGACGGCAACTGGCTCGCGACGGGCGCACCTCTCAGAAGGCCTTCAATGAGCTCGTCGAGGGCCCCTGGCTCTCCGCCGCCAGTGAGGATCTCCGCGTGCCCGGGTGCTCTTTGGAGAACGTGAGCGCCACCCGCCGCCTCGCCATGTCACTCAGCAGCCTCCTGGTCGACCGTGTCACGCTCCGCGCCACCTACGACCCGGATGCTCATCAGCGCATGATGCGCGTGCTCCACATGGTCGACCCTCCCACGGCCCTCGTGCCGCTCGCGTTGCCTCTCGTGGGGTAGGAACCCGAGGCGCGTATACCCTCACCCCGACCCTCTCCCAGAGGGAGAGGGAGTGGGAGTGGGAGTGGTGGGCGGGATGGGGTGGGGTGGGGCGCGCGTCAGACTCGCAGCTTTTCTCGCAACGTCTTCGCCCGACCCTGCATGTCCGGGTCCAGGCTCGTCAGCTCGATTCCCTTCAGCCGCTGATCCAGGCTCTTGGGCACCTTCGTCTTCACCAGCTTGCCCTCCGCCTCCAGCCCCTCCAGCCTCGCCAGCGCCTTGTCCACGATCCGCTCCCGCGGATGTCCCAGCAGGCTGTCCAGGAAGTACGGGTCCTCCGGCAGCTCCGGGTACTTCTCCAGGTAGTCCAGCACGCCCTGCGCCCAGGCTCGCGGATCCTCCGCGGACTCCATCAGCTTCTGCATCGCCTGCTTCTGCGCCTTGCGCTTGCCCTCCGGGTCGAAGGTCTTCGCCAGACCCTCCGGCAGCTCGCCCCCCGTGAACAGCGCGTCCGCCGCCGCCTTGTACTTCTGGTACGACGCGCTGCGCTCGATTCGCTGCTGCGCCGGATCGTCCTGCCGGGACGTGTGCCCGCGGCCCTTGCCTCGCGACGCGTCGATCTCCCTCCACGACTTCGTCCGCTTGCCGGAGAAGCCCCCTCCGCCCCGATCGTCGTCCTTGTCACGTGCCATTCTTCACTTTCCCTTCCGAGCACTCCACAGCGCCACCGTGCCGCGCTTCACCAGGGTGCGGACCTTCGTCAGCTCCTCGGGTGTCAGGGGGTGCTCCTCGTCCTGCTCCGCCTCGAACAGCGCCTCGTCCGCGTACGCGGTGAGGGCCGCGGGCACTGGCGGATTCTCCGTGCCCGGTTCTTCCATCGCCCTGGCGGCCACGCTCGCCAGCCCTTGCGGCCAACCGAGCTCCAGCATGGCATGCAGCTCGAACAGCAGGTGTCGGGCGACGGCATATCCTTCGTCCGTGAGCCCCGCCCCGTCAAGGGCACCCAGCAGCGCGTCCTGCTTGTTTTCGAACGCATCGTGCAGCCGCGTCCGCCCCCGCTCGTCGTCTTCCAGATAACGCCAGGCCGCCTCCACGAATGCCGTGTCCGGCTCGCCCGGGGCGAAGGGCCGGGGCGCCTCCGTCTTCTGCTTCTTGGGCCTCGGCGCCCGTGGCTCCTCCTCCAGCCGCACCGACTTGCCTTCCTCCACCAGGTCCCACAGGCCCAGCAGGTTCTGGAAGAGCCGGCGCGCCAGCTCCGGGGACTCGAAGCGCGGCTCGCGCTCGAAGAGGCCGGAGATGGCCTCCCCCGAGGGGCGCCCCTCCGCGTGGGCCTGCCGCATGTGCGCCAGCACCGTGAGGCTGTCGTGCGCCGTGCCCGCGAGCTCCATCAGCCCGTCGAGCACCTGCGCGCCCTCGAAGTGGTGGACGAAATCCATTCGCTTGGAGCGGGAGCGACTCATGAGGTGCACACCGTAGCGCCCGGACGGCGGGGAGGCACGTGACTCCGTGCGGTCGTTTCCACTACTCGCCCATCAGGTCGTCCTGGTGCTGCTTGGGGTTGCTGGGCCACTGGTAGTCCTCCGGCACGTGGCCGCCTCCGTGCTGGGCCGTGCCGTCCCAGCTCACGTCCGGAAAGCGCGGGTCATATCCCCCTCCCTTCCGCTCCGGCTCGCCCGTCACCTCCGTGCGGTTGGCGGGCACCACGAAGGGCGCCTGGATGGGTGTCTCGGGCAGGATGATGGCCATGTGTGGGTTCCTCCAGGGCAACCATAGGAATGCCTGGGGGCCATGGCCCGGGCCTCCCCGGGTAGGCCGAGCGGGGAGCCAGAGGCATGCCCGGCCTTCCGTTTCCGTCCATCCCACCCTAGGCTGACGCCCCGTCCATGAGCGAATCGTCGTCGGAGAGAATGAAGGCCGCCGTCCTGGCGCTGTACCAGGCGCGCCCGGTGGAGGGGCCTCCCGGAGACGGTGGACAGCGCTCCGTGTGGCACCTGTCGCCCCAGGGCGCGGAGCTGCTCTCCTTCGTGGACAGCGAGGGGAAGGTGCAGCGCCAGGAGTTGACGCTGCTGGGCGAGCACTGCGTGTGGATGAGCGGCGTGGGCCTGCGCACCGGACGGGTGGAGCAGGATGGGGCCGCGCGCGCCGCGGCCAGTGTCGTCCACCCGGACGCCGAGCCCGTCCCCGCGCGGCTGCTGCGCGCCGCGCTCGCCCTCGAGGACTACCAGGGCGAGGATCGCTACATCCAACACATCCAGCGCGTGCTCGCGCTCGCGCGCCAGGGACTCGTGCTCGCCGGGGGCGCCCAGGCCGCGTCTTCCGCTCCCGTCGCGCCCGCTCCCGCCGCGCAAGCCGCGTCCAGTGCCCAGGCTCACGCTCCGGCTCCTCCCGCCGCGCCGGCCCCGCCCGCCCCCATCCGGCTCCCCAACGTTCCGCCCGTCGACCCCGTCATGCTGCGCAGGCAGAAGACGGAGGGCCTGACGATGCTCATCGTCCTCGGGCTGGGGTTCGTGCTGGGCGTGGTGCTGCTCCTCTGGCTCGTCTGAGTACCTCGCTGGCCCGGGTGGGCCGCGTGCTCACCGCGACGTCCGGATGCCACCGAGCGACGGCAGGGTGCCGGAGGGCAGGGTACCGAGCGCGTTCGCCGAGCTGCTGCGCACCAGCAGGGGAAGAAGGGTGCGCGACAGGCCGGCCTCCCGAGCGCCCCGGGCGGCCAGCTCCAGCGGGCGCGCGTCCAGCAGCAGCACGGCGGCGGAGAGCCCCGCGAGCATGAGGCTGCCCGCCCACTGGGACACCGCCTGGGGGCGGAGGTAGAACTGCCACGACACCAGCGAGAGCGCCAGGATGGCCAGGACCACCAGCGCCGCCGAGCGCAGATCCTCCAGGTGGGCCAGCCGCTCGGTGCCCGAGGTGATGAAGCCAGCGCGCGCCTCCGGGGCCTGCGTGGCGATCGTCGTGAGCATCTGGAAGAGCTGGTGCGCCTCGAGCGCCACCAGCAGCGCGATGCTCCCCAGCGCCAGGCTCAGCGCGGCGCCCAGCAGCTGTCCGGCGCCCTCGCCCACCAGCGCCGCGCGCCCGCGCAGCAGCACGAGCCCCACCGCCACCCCCACCAGCAGCGCCGCGCTCGCCCACGCCCCCAGCAGCCGCGTCACCATGGCCTCGCCGGTGCCCGCCACCAGCACGCTCAGCGCGTCTCCGCTGCCCACGTCCGGCAGTGCCGCCAGCACCCGCTCCATCGCCTCGTCCGTGCCGGCGATGCCCAGGAACCACGGCAGCGTGGCGATGCCCACCAGCACCACCAGCGGCGCGTGCCGTCCCGTCAAGCCCATGCTCAGCAGCATCGACAGCACCACCATCACTCCCAGCACCGCCGCCGCCATCAACAGGCTGTACGGCCCCGCTGTGTCCGCCATGCGCCACACCTCGGTGCGACCACCGACGAACGACAGGAGGGCGGAACCGAAGCCCACCACCGCCACCGCGGGGAGCGTGGCGACGAGCAGGCCGGAGACGGTGTTCAGCTTCGCGGGGACCAACATGCTGTAAGACTATACGGCATCCGCCAGGAATTCCAGAATTGGGGCAAGAATCTGGTTTCCCTGCCTGGCCGTGAACGTATCCACGGGGCATTGGGTTGAAGCGCTGACAGGAAGGCGGACAACCGTGTCCGCTATCAGGCGGCGACGGCGCCTTCACCCAGGAGCTGGGTGTAACGCCCACCTCTGGCGACAAGCTCGGTGTGGGTGCCCGCCTCCACCACCTGGCCGGCCTCCAGGACGACGATGAGGTCGGCGTCTCGCACCGTGGACAGGCGGTGGGCGATGACGAGCACCGTGCGGCCCTTCATCAGTGCCGCCAGCCCCGCGCCCACCGCGGCCTCGCTCTGGGCGTCCAGGGCGCTGGTGGGCTCGTCGAGCAGCAGCACCGAGGGTTGGCGCAGGAAGGCCCGCGCCAGGACGAGCCGCTGCCGCTGTCCACCGGACAGGCGCGCACCGCGCTCGCCCACCGGCTCGTCCATGCCGCCGGGCAGGGCGCGCACGAAGTCCTCCGCGTGCGCCAGCCGCAGCGCCTCCCACAGCTCGGCGTCGGTGGCCTCGGGGCGGCCCAGCAGCAGGTTGTGCCGCACGCTGCCGGAGAAGAGCACCGGCTCCTGGGGCACCCATGCCATCTGGGCGCGCACGCTGGAGGGCTTGAGCTGGGACAGCGGCGTGCCGTCCCAACGCACCGTGCCACCGCTCGGCGGCAGGAAGCCCAGCAGCACGGAGAAGAGTGTCGTCTTGCCCGCGCCCGAGGCGCCCACCACCGCCACCCGGGCGCCCGCCGGCACGGTGAGGTCCACCCCGCGCAGCGCCTCGCGGCCATCCGCGTAGGTGGCGCGCACCCCCTCCAGCGTCAGCGCGCGGCCGAGGGGCGCGGCCTCCTGACCCTCGTCCGGGGGCACCGGCGAGTCCGCCAGCGAGAAGAGCCGCTCGGCCGCCACCAGGCCCGTGAGCACCTGGGAGAGCGTGCCGCTGAGCGACTTCACCGGCTGGTAGAGCAGGAGCACCGCGGCGATGAAGGAGAGCAGCCGCCCGGAGAGCGCCGGGTCCGCCGCCACCGCGCGGGCGCCCCAGGCCACCGCCAGCGCCACGCCGAGGATGCCCATCACCTCCACCGTGGGGCTGTACGCGCCGCGCAGGAAGAGCGAGCGGCGCATCTCCCCGAGGTAGCGCTCCGACTCGGCCTCGAAGGCCTTCAGCGCCCGGGGCGCGCCGTCATGGGCCTGCACCACGGGCAGGGCCTGTAGCTGCTCCGCGGCGAGCGCGGTGAGCGCGCCGAGGCTGTTCTGCGAGCGGTTGGCCACCTTCTTGAGCGAGCGCGCGAAGCTGCGCACCGGCAGCACCGTGAGGGGCATCACCACGAAGGTGAGGAGGAAGAGCTTCGCGTCGATGAGGAAGCAGGCGGTGAGCAGCGAGAGGATCTGCAACCCGTCCTTCAAATAGGAGGAGAGCGCCTGGGTGACGGAGAACTCCACCAGGGGCACGTCCGCGGTGAAGCGGGTGAGGAGCTCGCCCGAGTGCCGCCGCTCGAAGAACGCGGGGGGCTGGGCGAGCAGCCGCGAGTAGAGGAAGGCGCGCAGGTCCGCCATCACCCGCTGGCCCAGCCGCTGCATCCACCCACCCTGGAGGAAGCTGGCCGTCGCCTTCACCACGGCCACGGCCACCACCATGAGGGGGAGCACGCGCAGCAGGCGCTCTCCGGGCAGCGTCATGCCCGCGAGCTCCACGGGGGCGCCGGTGAGGACGGCGCGCAGCAGCGGCCCCACCAACCAGGCGTAGGCGGAGGTGGCGGCGGCGGCCACGAGCGAGGCGCCCAGGCCCGCGAGCAGCAGGCCCCGGTAGGGCCGGAGGTAGCCCAGCAGACGGCGGTAGACGTGCGGAGGAGGACGGGGGGCCACGGAGGTGCGCACCTTCGCATCCTGTCCGCTGCCGGGCAAAGCCCACTGTACGACAGCACCGCGTGCCTCCCCGCCCGCCCTGCTGCCCGGCACTCAATCCGGGTTGGCCCTTTCATTGCTCCGCCGGGAAGGGGCGGACAGCTTTTCGCTAGCCATGGACACCAACAACACTGGGAAAGAGACGCTGTTCAGTCCGGGCTGTGAGCCCGTGGTCGATAACGAAGAGCGTCGTCGGCTCCTGTGGCTGATGGCGGAGTACTTCCGCACCATCGGCTGCACGGACATCAAAGCCAGGTTGCCCGGCTTCATGCCTCCGCCCATCCTCTCGGGCACCATCGAGGACCACCGGCCGGACTTCACCTGTCGGCAGTCCGACTCGGCGCGCACCCCCATCATCCTGGAGATCGTCACGCCGGGCATGGTGGAGGACCCCACGACGGAGAATCGCTGGAGCCTGCTGTCCAGCGCCGCGAAGCTCTACAACGCGGAGCTTCACTTCGTGGTCCCCAAGTGGGCCCCCCGGGGAGCGGTGGATCCGGTGCTCAAGCGGCGGCTTGCTCGCATGGAGCTGACGGCCAATCGGGTCTGGACTGTCTGAGCCCGACGTTTCACGCGTGGACCCGAGGGCCCGCCCCGCTCAGCGGGGCGGGCCCGGATTGCCGGACCTCTCGCCTGCGTTATAGTGACTTCGAAGACTACGCGAGCGTAGAAAGTTCAATAAATCCAGGGGTTTGACGCAATGCCAGCGGCGGCGGGACAGAAACGCGACTACTACGAGGTACTGGGCGTCCAGAAGAACGTCTCGGCGCAAGAGCTGAAAAGCGCTTTTCGCAAGGTGGCCCTGCAGTTCCACCCGGACCGGAACCCCGGAAACAAGGAGGCCGAGGAGAAGTTCAAGGAGGCCTCGGAAGCCTATGAGGTGCTGAGCGACCCGGAGCGGCGGGCCCGGTATGACCGGTTCGGCCACGCGGGCGTGGGTGGCGCCGGAGGCGGAGACCCGTTCGGCGGGTTCCAGGGCGTCAACATCAACGACATCTTCGGGGAGATTTTCGGGGACATCTTCGGTGGGAGGGGAGGACGCGGCCGGGTGAACAACCGGGGCGCGGACCTGCGCTTCAACCTGGAGATTTCCTTCGAGGAGGCGGCGTTCGGCTGCCGTCCGAAGGTGCCGATTCCGCGGCCGAAGAAGTGCGAGACGTGCAGCGGCTCGGGCAGCAAGAGCGGCGCGGGGCCCAAGGCGTGCGGGACGTGCGGAGGCTCGGGCGAGCTGCGCTTCACGCAGGGCTTCTTCGCGGTGTCCCGGCCGTGCAGTGACTGCGGCGGCACGGGCGCGGTGGTGCCGGACCCGTGCGCCAAGTGCCGGGGCTCGGGCAAGGTGCCCTCCGAGGAGGTCATCGAGGTCAACATCCCGGCGGGTGTGGACAATGGCACGCGGGTGAGGCTGGGAGGCCTGGGCGAGCCGGGAGACCGGGGAGGACCTCCGGGCGACCTGTACGTGACGGTCATCGTGCGCGAGCACCCGCTCTTCCAGCGCGAGGACTACGACGTCTTCTGCGAGGTGCCCATCTCGTTCACGCAGGCGGCGTTGGGAGCCAAGATCGACGTGCCCACGCTGGACGGGAAGGTGAAGATGACGATTCCCGAGGGCTCGCAGTCGGGGAAGGTGTTCCGGCTGAAGGGCAAGGGGATTCCGCACCTGCACAGCGGGCAGCGCGGGGACCAGCACGTGCGGGTCATCGTGGAGACGCCGACGGGGCTGTCGGGCAAGCAGCGCGAGCTGCTCGAGAAGTTCGCCGAGCTGAGCGGTGAGGAGGCGCACCCGCAGTCGAAGAACTTCTTCGACAAGGTGCGTGAGCTCTTCGGCTGACCCTCTCCCTCTGGGAGAGGGACGGGGTGAGGGTGTGACGGGCCACGGGTTCTGTTAGCCTCGTGGCCCGAATGCTCCAGCCTTTGCGCAGAGCCGCTCGAGCGGCCTGGGTCCTGGCCCTGCTGTTGCTCCTGGGCGGCGTGGGCCTGTGGTGGTTCCAGAATCCCATCCAGGACGTGGAGGTCGCGCGCCGGGTGGGGCTCCAGTTCCTCGGGCTGGCGCTCACGCCGGCCCTGCTGGGCAGCGTGGGTCTGGCGCTCGCGCTGGGGACGGCGGGCGCGTTCGTGGAGGCCCGCTCCCGGCGCTCCGAGCGTTCCCTCCCCCAGCGGCAGGCCCTGTCGCCGCTGGCGGTGGTGGACGCGGACGTGGCGTCCGTGGTGCGCGAGATGCTGGAGGAGCTGCGGCAGTCCCTGCGCGGCTACATCGCCCGCTCCGAGCCGGACATGATCGCCTTCGTGGATGTCCTGATGGAGGGGGCCATCAGCATCGGCGCGAGCGATGTGCACGTCCACCCGCTGGAGACGGGCACGCGCATCGCCTACCGCATCCACGGCGTGCTCGAGGAGGTGATGATGATTCCGCGGGAGCACCACCCGCGCCTCATCAACCGCTTCAAGGTGCTGGCCAAGGTGGTGCTCTTCCGCAGCGATCGGCCCCAGGACGGCCACTTCGCCTTCGGCACGCCGGACGGCCCCGCGGACATCCGCGTGTCGCTGCTGCCCACCAACCACGGCGAGTCGGTGGCGCTGCGCATCGCGCGCAGCAGCGTGCGGCTGCCGGAGCTGTCCAACCTGGGCTTCCCGCCGGCCATCCTCGGGCCCTACCAGCGGGTGCTCGACCGGCCGCAGGGCGTCATCTTCGTGGCGGGAGCCACGGGCAGCGGCAAGACGACGACGCTGTATGCCTCGCTGGGCTACATCAAGCGGACGCGCGGTGACATGACGCGCATCGCCACCATCGAGGATCCGGTGGAGTTCGATGTGCCGCTCTTCTCCCAGACGCAGGTGAACACCGAGCAGGGCTTCACCTTCGCCCAGGGCCTGCGGTCCGTGCTCCGGCAGGATCCCAACGTCATCATGGTGGGAGAGATTCGCGACGCGGAGACGGCGCGCACGGCCATCCAGGCGGGGTTGAGCGGACACCTGCTGCTGACGACGGTGCATGCGAACTCGGCGGCGGGCGTCTTCAACCGGCTCATCGAGATGGGGGTGGAGCCCTTCCTGCTCGCGTCCGCCTCGGTGGCCAGCATCTCGCAGCGGCTGGTGCGCACGCTGTGCCCGCATTGCCGCGTCCCCTTCCAGCCCGAGCACGAGGAGGTCCTCCGGCTCAACGCGGCGGGGCTGCCCACCGCGGGCCCGTTCTACGGGGCGTCGGGGTGCGCGAAGTGCGGCGGCTCGGGCTTCCTGGGACGCACCGCCCTCTACGAGGTGCTGACCGTCACCCCGACCATCCGCGAGTGCATCAACACCAAGGTGCCCACGTCCCAGACGCACGATGCCGCCGTGAAGGAGGGCATGGTGCCGCTGCTCGCGGCGGGCCTGGAGCGTGCGCGGGCCGGGGCCACGACCCTGCGCGAGGTCTTCCGTGTGGTCGGCTGAAACCCGGGCGTCGGAGGTGGACACGTGAACGGCGCGATGCAGCCGGGCTCTCGGCCCGAGGAGACTGGCGCGGTCCAGGCGGGCTCGCCGCGGTCTTCCGTCGGTCCGGTGGGGAAGCCCCCCAGGCCGACGGCCTCGGCGGGGGAGCTGGTGGCCGCGGTGCTGAAGCTGGCCTCCGCGCTCTGCGGGCTGGCCGCGGCCGGGTTGTTCGTCCTCCCGTTGCTGAGGGGGGAGGTGTCCTCCACGCCTCGCCTCATCACCCTCTCGCCCACCTCCGCCTCTTCGAGCTCCGAGCCCACTCCTGCCTCGAAGCCGGGCGGGGACGAGCCCGCCGCCTCCGAGGGGGAGCCACCCCCGGAGACGGAGAAGCCGACCCGGGAGGAGCGCACCGCCTTCAAGGGGGCCCTCCTGTCGCTCGAGTCGCAACCTTCCGGTGCCAACGTCCGGGTGAATGGCGTGGACCAGGGCGACACCCCCGTGACGGTGGGGCTCGACTGCGTGCCGGGCAGGACGCTCGTCGTCGAGTTCACCCTGCGGGGCTTCCAGAAGGCGACGCACCGCACCCCGTGCCCTCGGGACTCGCTGGTCACTGTCACGGCGCGGCTGCGCAAGGGCTCCGGTAAGTCCTCCAACAATAGGAAGTGAGCGGGACTCCTTCCCCCTCCTTCTTGTCAGCGCGGTGAGGCATCTTTCCGGCCCCCCGGCCGTGGACGGTCAGCGGCCCTGCGAGAAGAGGAACGAGGAATGGTGGAGCATCAGCGGAAGCACGTGCTGCTGACGGCGGCACTCGTCTGTCTGTCATTCGGAAGCACGGGTTGTGGCAAGGATGAAGTCACCCCGCCCCCCACGCCCTGCCAGCAGAAGGACGACATCCATGCGGCGGACTGGGTGCCCTGCCGGCTGAAGGACATGACCCTCGAGGAGAAGGTGGGTCAGCTCTTCATGACGTACGCCTACGGAGAGCAGGCCGCGGATCCGAACGCGAGCATGATCGCGTCCAACCAGAAGGACCACGGGGTGGACAACGCCGAGCAGCTCATCTCGCGCTACCACCTGGGCGGCATCATCTACTTCACCTGGTCCAACAACCTGAACAACCCCCGGCAGATCTCCGCGCTCTCCAGGGGGCTCCAGCAGGTGGCGATGCGCCAGGCGCCGGGCATTCCGCTGCTCATCGCCACGGACCAGGAGCACGGCGTGGTGACGCGCGTGGGTGAGCCGGTCACCCAGTTCCCGGGCAGCATGGCGCTCGGAGCGACCCGCCGCCTCCAGGACGCCCACGAGGCCGCGCGCATCACCGGGCGCGAGCTGCGCGCCCTGGGCATCAACCAGAACTTCGGTCCGGTCGCGGACGTCAACAGCAACCCGCTCAACCCCGTCATCGGCGTGCGCTCCTTCGGGGTGGACCCCGCGCTGGTGTCCGGCTTCGTCCAGACGCAGATCCGCGGCATGCAGGCCGGGGGCATCGCCGCCTCCGCCAAGCACTTCCCCGGTCATGGGGACACCGATGTCGACAGCCACTTCGGGCTGCCCATCATCTCCCGCAGCACGCAGCAGCTCGACGCGGTGGACCTGCCGCCGTTCGTGGCGGCCATCGACGCGGGGGTGGATGCCATCATGAGCGCCCACATCGTGGTGCCCTCGTTGGATGCCTCGGGGCTGCCCGCGACGCTGAGCCGGCCCATCCTGACGGACCTGCTGCGCGGCCAGCTGGGCTACACGGGCGTGGTGGTCAGCGATTCGCTCGCCATGGCGGGCGCGCGGCCCTTCGGTGACGAGAGCGACGCGCGCGTGCCGGTGGAGGCCCTCAAGGCCGGCGTGGACCTGCTCCTCATGCCGCCGAAGATCGACGTGGCCTACAACGCCGTGCTGGCGGCGGTGCGCGGGGGCGAGCTCAGTCAGGAGCGGCTGGACGAGGCCGTGGGCCGCATCCTCGCCCTCAAGCAGAAGCGCGGTCTGCTGGCCGAGCCCCTGGTCGATGAGGCGGCTCTGGCGCAGGTGGGAGCCGCCAGCCACCTGGACGCGGCCGAGTCCATCACGGCCCGCTCCATCACCCTGCTGCGCAACGACGCGCGGGTGCTGCCGCTGAAGGCGCCGGTGAGCAAGGTGCTGGTCACCGGCTGGGGCGTGGCGACCACCGCGGCGCTGGGGGAGGAGTTGTCGAAGCGGTGGGTCTCCGCGCAGGTGCTGCAGACGGGCATCGCCCCGGCCCAGTCGGCCATCGACCAGGCGGTGGCGGCGGCCGAGCAGGTGGATGTCGTCGTGGTGTTGACCTCGCGGGCCTGGGAGAACCCGTCCCAGTTGCAGCTGGTCAGCGCGCTGCGCTCCACGCAGAAGCCGGTGGTGGTCGTCTCGGTGCGCGAGCCCTACGACGTGGGCTACCTGGGAGACGCGCCCACCGTCGTGGCCACCTATGGCTACCGTCCCGTCTCCATGCGGGCGCTCGCCAAGGTTCTGCTGGGGGTGATCAACCCCACCGGCCTGCTGCCCGTGAACATCCCGGAGGCGGGCAAGCCCTCCTCGAGCCTCTACCCCATCGGGTACGGGTTGAGCTACCCCATCCCCTGACGGCTTCGCTCCCGGAAGTTGCCGTGACCGGAGCGCCTCCCGGGCGCGTTTTTCACCAACTGGTCTGACAGTCAGACCAGTTCGCGCGGCGCGCGCCCGGGTCAGCGGCCCTGGGGTCGGGTCTGCTCGTGGATGCGGCGGAGCGTCTCCACGCCGGGCGCCAGCTCGCGCCGGGCCATGGCGTGGACCGCTTCCAGCAAGCGCTCGTTCACCGGCACCGGGATGCCATGCGCCTTCCCGCGCCGGACCACCTCGCCATTCAGGAAGTCCACCGGCGGCTCGCGTCCCCGCTCGATGGCCGCCAGCATGGACGAGCGGAGCCGGCGGTAGCGCGCGCCGATGGCCAGCAGCATCGCGTGCTTGAGGAGCAGGGAAGGGGAGCCCGATGCGTGCCGCTCCGACTCGCCCAGCGTGAGCCACTCAAGGTCCACCGTGGAGGCCACCTTCTCCACCTTCACGCCCTCCGCCCGGGCCACCTGGAACACCTCGGTGAAGACCTCCATCGCGAGCCGTCGGACGAAGCGGTGCCGCAGGAGCGGCCCCACGCGGCTTCCTCCCACCGTGCCCAGCGTGGAGATGGCGCAGTTGATGGCCAGCTTGCTCCAGCGCGCTCCGCGCAGGTTCCCCGTGAAGGCCACCTGGCTCACCGCGCCCAGCACCTCGGCCAGCCGCGGCAGCCTCGGGTCCTGCTCGCCGGAGAGCGCGCCGAGCATGAACCCCCCCGAGGAGGTCCGTTCGTAGACGCCCGTCTCCGGTGACGACGCGCCCCAGGCCACGATGGCGCCGAGCACTCGCGTCTCGCCCACCACCTGGGCCACCAGCTCCTCACAGAGCCCGTTCTGCAGCACCACCATGGCTCCGTCCGGCGCGAGCAGGTGCGCCGTGTCCCGGGCCGCCGCCTCCACCCCATTCGGTGGCGTGGCGAGCAGGATGAAGTCGTAGGCGCCTTCCCGGGGCGGCTGGACGAAGACCTCCAGGTCGCCTCGGACGGTGCGCTCGCCCTTCTCGTCACGCAGCACCGGGCCGCGCGTCCGCAGCACGCTGGCGATCTCCTCGCGCCGCGCCACCGCGGCCACCCGCTGGCCCGCCTCCACCATGCGCGAGAGGAGCACGCCGCCGATTCCACCACAGCCGACGACGAGGACCCGGGGCGCTGTCTGTGCAGGGTTCATTGCCTCCCCTGCCTACCACGAGCCGCGCCGCCGGGGTGAAACAGGCCCGGTGCAACCGCCACCGGGCCCTCGTGCCGCCACTCAGGGCAGCGAGTTCAGGTGCGGCTCCACGGCGTTGGAGAAGGCCCAGTTGCTGGTGCCGTCCCAGCTGATGGACCAGTCCATCACGCCGCGGATGGCCTCGTACTTCGCCACGGGCTTGTAGCTGCCGCAGTTGGTGCCCAGGGCCAGGCAGCTCAGGGCCGCGTTGACCACCGAGGGGCTCACGTAGCCGCTGCCAGCGCCCTGCGCGGTGGCCGGCACGCCGAGCGCGACCTGGTCGGCGCGCAGGGTGGCCAGGAGCAGGTCCGCCTGCGCGGTGATGAAGTCCACCGTGCCCTGGCTGTACACCTTGCCATCGCGGCCCAGCATGGCGCCCGAGTTGTAGTACTGGGTGTGGACGATGGTGATGATGTCCTTGGTGTTGTTGATGAGCGGCATGTACCGGCCGCCCGTCTGCACATCGAGCGTCTGGGGGGCCATGGTAAGCACGAAGCGCGAGCCGACCTTATTGGCGAGCTGCCGCGAGGCGGTGCTCAGGTTGGCGGCGTCGATGCCGTGCTCCAGGTCGATGTCGAGCCCGTCGAAGCCGTACTCGTTCATCAGCGCGTAGAAGCTGTCGACGAAGGCGGTGACGGTCGCCGAGCTGTTGATGGTGACGTTGCCACGCTCGCCGCCGATGGAGAGGACGACCTTCTTGCCCGCGGCCTGCTTGGCGCGGACGTCGGCGATGAAGTCCGCCTTGGAGTAGCCGCCCAGGGCGTTGGAGAGGCCCGGATCCACGGCGAAGGTGACCTGGCCGGGGATGGCGGTCTGCTCGGCGAAGGCCACGATGATGACGTCGTAGGCGGCCGGCACGTCGCGGATGCGCAGCGTCTTGGCGCCGTTGTCGAAGTTCTGCCAGTAGCCGATGAGCGCGTGCTTCGGAATGCTGCTGGGCGGCGGCTGCCCGCCGATGTTGACCGTCACGCTCACCGCCGAGCTGGTCGCGTTGGTGGTGGAGGTGTACGCCTTGGCCGTGTAGCTGTAGGTGCCGTTCTGCGTCGACGCGCTGAACGCGTCCGAGGCCTTCCAGCCATCCGCGCCGTTGGTGTCCGTGCCCAGCAGCGTGCTGCCCCGGTAGAACTCCACCTTCGTGCCCGTGCCGCCGCTCAGCTGCGCCGTCAGGCCGATGCTGCCCGCCGCGGTGAGCGTGGTCGGGCTCGCCGACAGGCTCACGGTGAACGCGGGCGTGCCGCAGTTGCCCCCGGGCGACCACAGGGACGGGGTGTCCCTGGGGTTCCAGTTGGTACCGACATAGGCGGTGTGGGTGACCAGCGCCGTGTACGCCGCGCCCTGATAGGTGACGGCCTGCCCGGCCGTGTAGGTATTGCCTTCCGCCCACTCGGAGCAGGCGGCGGCGGTCAGGGTCCCTTCCTCCAGCTCCAGAGGAAGCGTGTCCTGCCCACCGCAAGCAGTGCCAAACAGCTGGATGGCCGCGAGGAAGGCGGCGGAGCGAATCGAACGTTTCATGGGCTCTCCTGTGCAGCGGACCGTTGCCACCCACCCAGGAGAGCGGTGCCCGATTTTTCGGGTCATCGGCACCCGTTCAGTTCACGCCCACCGCGCTCCAGCTGTCCTTCACCTTCTGCAGCTCCGCGGAGTTGGCCCCGAAGAGGTCCGTCGCGGCCTGGACGGTCGCCTGACGCGCCTGGGCGAAGGTGGTCTTCGGCGTCATGTAGTGCTCCAGGGCCCGGTAGTAGACCTGGAGGCCCTTCTCCATCCCGAGGCCCTCCTTCACCTGCTGGCCCGAGGTGCGGTTGGTGCCGCCGTTGACCAGCAGATAGAAGGCGTTGTTGGCGATGCCGCTCGAGCCGTGCACCTCCGTCTGCTTCGGGAAGTTCTTGTAGTTGTCGATGGAGTAGCCGTCCTTCGTCGGGTCATCCATGTAGCGCAGCGCGTCCCCGTCGCCATTGGCCGGCGTCCACGCGTCCTCGCCCATCTTCCAGTCGAACTCCACCGCCTTGTTCTTCTGGCTGGCGTACCACTCCACGCCCGTGCCGATGATGTCGCTCATCGCCTCGTTGAGGCCCCCGGACTCGCCGCTGTAGATGAGGCCGGCGGTGCGCTCGGTCAGGCCGTGGGCGATTTCATGGCCGGCGATGTCCAGCGTGGTGAGCGGGCCCGCGTCCTTCCCGTCTCCATCGCCGTAGTTCATCTGCTTGCCGTCCCAGTACGCGTTCACGAAGTCGGTGCCGATGTGCACGTTGGACACGAGCTTCTCGCCCTTGCCATCCAGCGAGTCGCGGCCCAGCACGTTCTTGAGGAAGTCGTACGTCATCTCCGCGCCGTAGTGCGCGTCCACCGCGGAGCGGTTGCGCGTGGGGTCCGCCGACTCGCCCCACACGTTGTTCTTGTCGGTGATCTTCACCGGGTTGCTGGCCTCCTCCTTGTTCTGCGCGTCGTACGTCACCACGCCCTTGCCGCGCGTGCTGTCCTCCAGGCTGTAGGTGCCGTCCTTGTTCTTCGTGGTGGAGAGGTCCACCTTGCCGCTGTAGAGCGTGGTGTCATCCGCCTTGCTCGTGGGCTCGGTGTCCGGCGTGGAGACCTTGCCCGACGCCGGGGCCGGCGTGGCGCTCTTCGCGGACGCGGCCTGGGCGCCCCCCTTGTGGGGTAGCTCGATGCCGCCGATCTGGTTGAACTTCTCGAGCAGCTCGCCCGAGTTGGCGTCGACCAGGTAGTTCATCCGCCGCGGGCGCTCGCTCCCCTGGAGCTTCGAGGTGTTGGTGAGCTCCACGTGGAAGGCCGAGTGGTAGCTGCCATCCTTCGCCTGGTAGATGGCGCGCTGCACCGAGGGCTCCCGGTCCGTCCGGCCCGCGAAGTCCTTCTGGGCCACCGCCAGGGCCTCCTTGGCCGACAGCTTCGGCTCCGTCTTGCCCAGCCCGGCCGGGATGGAGGAGACATTGCCGGTGAGGCCCGCCACCTTGCCCTCGCGGTCGAGGTGGCCGATGACCTGCTCGCCGAAGACCTTCACGCCCTCGTGCACGCGATCCATGCGCACATGCGTCATACCCAACGCGTCACGCTCGACGGCGCGGGGCGACAGGGTCTTGGAGGCATCCGTGGTGGGCACCAGGCCCCGGCTCGCCGCACCCGGCTGCCCCCGCTGGACGAAGTCGAGCGTCTTCTGGATGGCGGCCTGGGCCTGCGGGCTGTTCAGGGGCAGGGCGCCCTTGCTCGTGGGAGCGGGGGTGTCCGTGAGCGCCACCGGGGACTTGCTGGCCGGAGCGAAGCTCGAGCGCGCCTCGAAGCCGGAGGTGGCGCGGTCCGTGGCCCTCGCCGAGGGCGTCTGGAGCTTCGCCTCGGGGGCGCGGGAGAGGGACGGCGCGGTGGTGGGGGGCAGGGAGGGCTTCTGGAACTGCGTGGGGATCTGCATGGTGTGCTCGCTGTGGTTGGATGGGTGTCCCGCACCCACTGAGTGGTTGTTGCGCACAGACTAGAGCAGGATGTGTGCCACGCGCCGCGTCATCGAAAAGTGCCCGAAGAGACGGGGTTTTGCCCGCTGACGGGGGCTCTTCCAGTGAGACTGGTGACGGCTGTCACCATCGAAACCGGGGGGGACCCGGGTGACGGCTGTCATCACCTGGTGACGACCGTCACCACTCTGGAGTCAGGGCAGGCAGTACTCGTAGGCCTGGAGCCGCAGGTGCTGGAGCGCCAACTCCTGGGCGTGGCGCACCTCGGCCTGTCCCAGGCTCCTGCGGCACTCCTTCACCACGTCGAAGGTGAGGCGGTGCAGGAGGATGCGCACCTGCCGGTTGGAGAGCCGGTTGTTGAGACGGCGCATCTGGGCGATGAGCGCGCCGAGCTGTTGCGCGTTCAGGCCGGTGACCATGACCTGGGTGGCGGAGCCCTCGTCGGGGAGGAACCCCACCGCGATGGTGTGCGGGTCCACCAGCAGTGACAGGGTGAAGTCCCTCTCGAGCCGCACGCCCAGCCGGGTGAGCTCGGCCACCATCGGCCCGGTGTCGTGGCCGGCCACCACGGGCAGCACGTTCGCCTCCTCGAAGCGCCGCATCAGCTCCGCGTACTCCTGCCGGCACTTGCGGCCCGCGACACTGGCGTGGAAGTCCTTGAAGGCCTGACGCACCTCGTCCACCAGCACCCGCGCCACCGAGCCGTCGTCCGTCTCCAGCGGAAGGCCCAGCATCTGGATCAGGCGCATCCGGCCCTCGGGCGTGGACATCGGCTCCTGCCACAGCTCGTGGGTGACGGAGCTCTCGCTCAACACCAGCGACAGGCTGACGACACCCTGCCGGCGGGCGGGGCTCTTCAGGAAGTCGCTCAGCCGGACCTGGAGGTCCGTCAGGCCCCGGACGAGGCGATCCACCACCGCGGCGCGCAGCTGCGCGCGGCCCATGACGGCCCGGCGCTCGGCGCCAGGGGCATCCTTGTCGACGGCGGCCTGCTCCCGGGAGAGCTCGGGGGTCGCCGGGGCCGGCGTCTCGCGCGCGAGGGGCGCCTGGCCCTGGGACGCGAAACGGGCCGGGTCGGTCTGGGGCTTCCACGGGGCCTTCTGCTTGTCGGCCACGCCGTGCTTGTCCGCCACGCCCTCGAAGCCACCCTGGGACGCCCCGGCGGCATCACCGCGGACCTCCATCCCCTCCTGGCGCCGCGCGCCCCGGGCGGCTCCGGCGTCGCCGCCGGGAGCGGACTTGCCCGCGGGAGCGCCGCCCGGCGAGGACTTCCGGGCCTGCTCAGGCTTCGCCGACTCGCGCCGGGGACCCTGCTCGAGCCGCTGGCCCTGCGTTCCCGCCCGAGCAACCACTGCCTGCGCCAGCCTGCCGACGTTCATGGGGACCCTTCCCGCGATGGAGACGTCCCCAACCCACTGCAAGAGGCGATCCAACTACCGGGCGCCTCTTTCCGGTGACTGCCGTCATGCCTCCCTGGCGCCGCTCCGGTCCTCCAGACCGTGCTTCTTCAGCAGCTTGCGCAGGTACACCCGGTCGATGCCGGCCTCGCGCGAGGCGCGGGAGATGTTGCCCTCGCAGCGCTCGATCAGACCCTTGAGGTAGTCCCGCTCGAAGCCCTCGATGAGCCGCTCCTTGGCCTCCTTGAAGGGCAGATCCAACTCGGGCGTTCCGGCGCCGGAGTGCGCGTCGCCCGTGAGGGACTCGCCGGGCAGCGGCTCCAGCTCCGGCAGGGCCTCCTCGCCCAGGTTCACCACCTGCTCCACCACGTTGCGCAGCTCGCGCACGTTGCCCGGCCACGGGTACTGGGTGAGCAGCGCCCGCGTCTGGTCCGACAGCGCGCTGGGCGGCCGGCCCATCCGCTTGAGCACCGTGTCGATGAGCAGGGCGATGTCATCGGGCCGCTCGCGCAGGGGCGGCAGCGTGACGCGCAGCACCGCGAGCCGGTGGAACAAGTCGCGGCGGAACTTCCCGGCCTTCACCGCGCCCTCGAGGTCCACGTGCGTGGCCGCCACCACCCGCATGTCCACGGTGCGGTAGTCGTTGGCGCCCACCCGCTTCACCTGGCGCCGCTCCAGCACGCGCAGCAGCCTCGGTTGCAGCTCCAGCGGCAGCTCGCCCACCTCGTCGAGGAAGACGGTGCCCCCGCTCGCGCGCTCGAAGGCGCCCGCGCGGTCGCTCTGGGCGCCGGTGAAGGCTCCCTTCACATGGCCGAACAGCTCCGACTCGATGAGCGAGGGGGCGATGCCCGCCAGGTCCACGATGACGAAGGGCCCCTTGCCGCGCGGGCTCTCCTGGTGGAGCGCCTCGGCGCACAGCTCCTTGCCCGTGCCCGTCTCACCCTGGATGAGCACGTCCGAGCCGCCGGGCGCCATGCGCTCCAGCAGGGTGAACACCTCGCGCATCTTGCGGCTGCTGCCCACCAGGGCGCCGAACTGGGTGCGCGAGGAGAGCGTCACCGAGCGCTCCCGCGTGTCCTCCGGGACGAACTTGAGCTCGGTGGTGCCCAGGGTGATGACGGTTCCAGGGCGCAGCTCCAGCTCGGAGAAGCGCAGCCCCTCGCAGAAGGAGCCGTTGTGCGACTCCATGTCGACCGCCTGCACGCCATCCTGGCGCACCACCAGCTTCAGGTGCTGCCGCGAGATGGTCTTGTCGCTCAGGACGATGTCGCACGTGGGGGCCTTGCCCACCAGGTACTCCCCAGGCTCGAGCACCTGGCTGCGTCCGGCACTGGGCCCCGACAGCACCACCAGCTTCAGCCGCACCCGGCCGGACTCGGCCCTGTGCAGGGTTGCTGTCTGCTCGTCCTGCTGCTCGTCGTCGTCGTCGTACGGCTGCGCCACGGAAGGACACGCTACCACGCCCTACCCGCCGCGTCCCTCGCACTTCACCTGTTGTCCTCGTCGAATTTTCTGATCCAACGAGACGCGGCGCCCCGGGGGTGAAGGGGCATGTGCCGCCAGCTCCTCCCGTGCCGCAGAGCGCCCCACCTTCCCTGGAGTCGTAGGCCGCTGACCACCGGTGAACGAGGTAGGGGCGCGATGCGTCATGGGAGTGCCCGCGGGTGGACGTTCCTGGCGTCCCGGGGCGAAGGGGACTCACCAAGACGCCCTCCCGTGAGCATACCGAGCACGCAACCTAGGGAGATGGGGGAGGTGCCGGCATGGCCACATACCGACTCATCCGCAAGCTCGCGGCCGGCGGGATGGCGGAGGTGTTCCTGGCCAAGGTGGTCGGAGCCGAGGGCTTCGAGAAGCCGGTGGCCGTGAAGCGCATCCTTCCGTCGCTCGCCCAGGACCGGGAGTTCGTGGAGCTGTTCCTGCGCGAGGCGAAGCTGACGGTGTGCCTGCAGCACGCCAACGTGGTGCAGGTGTTCGACCTGGGGGCCATCAACGGGCAGTACTACATGGTGATGGAGTTCGTGGACGGGGAGAACCTGCGGGCGGTGCAGCGGGGCTCGGCGTCCCACCAGGTGCCGCTGGG
The DNA here is from genome assembly GCF_016887565.1 of Archangium violaceum. NCBI lineage: Bacteria > Pseudomonadati > Myxococcota > Myxococcia > Myxococcales > Archangiaceae > Archangium > Archangium violaceum. The sequence goes on along the minus strand of NZ_CP069396.1, from coordinate 11,480,456 downwards.
GCTGCGCGAGGTGTGCTTCATCGTCCAGCAGGTGACCGAGGGGCTGGCGTACGCGCACGGGCGCTCGGACGCGGCGGGCCGGCCGCTCAACATCATCCACCGGGACGTGAACCCGTCCAACGTGATGGTGGCCAGCAGCGGCGAGGTGAAGCTGGCGGACTTCGGCATCGCCAAGGCGGCCAACGCGCAGAACGGCACGCAGGTGGGCGTGGTGAAGGGCAAGGCGGGGTACCTGGCGCCGGAGCAGGTGAAGGGCGCCGAGGTGGACCAGCGCGCGGACCTCTTCCTCATCGGGCTGATGCTGTACGAGCTGCTCGCCGGCAAGCAGCTCTTCGGGGGGACGGACTACTTCCAGACGCTGCGCAACATCGCCCAGTTCGACGTGAAGGCGCTGTCGCCGCTGCCGGGCGTGCCGCCGGCGCTGTGGAGCATCGTCACCCGGGCGCTGGCGGAGAACCCGACGGCGCGCTTCCAGCGGGCGCGCGACATCTCGGACGCGCTGCAGAACTTCCTCTTCGACCACCGGCTGCGCGTGGGCCCGCAGGACGTGGCGGCGCTCTTCTCGCGCTGCTTCCCCGACCGCCACTCGCCGCTGGAGGGCTCGGGCGAGGTGCGGGGCGAGGAGATCCGCCTGGGCTCGGACGCGGGGATGCAGCGGCCGCCGACGCTCACCTCGGTGCGCTCGCGCCCGCCGTTTCCCGGAGGCCCGCGCCCGGGCACGCCGTCGATTCCCTCCATGCGCAGCGTGGGGGACGCGGGCCGGACGCAGCCTCCGCCCCCGCCGCCCGAGGCGCGCGCGGGCACCTCCGTCACGATGCAGGTGCCTCCGCCGGCCGGCGCCCGCGCGATGACGCTGAGCGGGGTGGGCCCTTCATCCATTCCACATGTGTCGCCGACCGGCGCGCGCTCGATGACGATGAGCGCGGTGGGCTCCTCCGTGGCCATGCAGGTGCCCACGCGTGTGATGCGCACGGGGCGCCGCAAGCTGGGGGAGATGCTGGTGGCGGCCGGCAAGCTGTCGGAGTCGCAGCTCAAGGGCGCGCTGGAGCGGCAGAAGCGCACCGGCGGGCGCATCGGCGAGCTGCTCGTGGCCGAGGGCATCCTCACCGACGAGGACGTGGTGCGAGCCCTCAGCGAGCAGGGAGGCATCGCGTTCGTGTCGGACAAGGTGCTGCGCACCATGCCGGTGCCCAAGGGCCTGCTGGCGCTGCTGCCGCTGGAGAAGGCCGAGCGGCTCGAGGCGGTGCCGGTGGCCCAGCAGTCCAAGGAGCTGGTGTGCGCCATGCGCGAGCCTCGCGACCTGGCGCGCCTGGACGAGCTCAAGTTCATCACCGGCTGTCCCGTGCGCGGCATCTACGCCACCGAGGGAGCCATCCGCCGCGCCATCGGCCGCTTCTACCGGGGAGATGACCCGGACCAGATGGATGACTGGTCCAACATGATGCCGCTGGCGGGCTCGGAGACGCAGGCGGGCGTCACGCCCTACGCCGACAAGCACACCCGCACGCGCGAGCGCCTGCTGGACGAGTCCGCCTTCGAGGAGGTCTCCGCCGTCCCCGCGCCGCCGCCCCTGCCGCCACCGCCCGTGCCCGAGCCGGCGCCGCGGCCTCCGCCGACGCTCGCGCCCGCCTCGCTGGCGCGCACCATGCTGGTGGTGTCGGACGACGAGGAGCTGCGCGAGGCGGCGGTGCGGCTGCTCACGCGCCAGGGCGTGGCGGCCTCCGGCAGCAGCGCCGCGGACGTGGAGAAGGCGGTGGCCCTCGGCGGTACGGAGGTGGCGCTGGTGGCCGCGGACACGGTGCCGGACGCGCCGTCGTTGGTGGCGAGGTTGATGACGGTGGCGCCCTCGATGGAGGTGCGCGTGCTGCCCTCGCTGGCCGAGGCGCTCGGAGGAGAGGCCGGTCCGCTCGGCCGCGCGGCGCGGTTGCACGCGCGCGTGGTGGACGCGGCGCTCGCGGAGCTCGGTGGGGTGGGAGTGCAGGGCGCGGCGCTCGCCAAGCTGGCGCGGCGCGTGGCCCGGCGGCTGGGCGCGGGGCGCGCGGAGGCCGAGCGGGCTTCCGCGGTGGCCTATGCGCTGGCGCTCGCGGCCTGCCAGGAGTCGGAGGAGCGCTTCTCCCGGCCCTCGCGCGAGTCGGTGCGCGCCATCCTCGGCCGTGACGCGGGCGAGCTGGCGGGGCTCATCGGCGCCTGCACCCGGGACGCTCCGCCGCTGTCCGACAACGCCAACCGGGCCACGCTGGCCCTGGCCGCGGCGGTGTCGCTGCTGGAGGTGGCGGGGACGGCCACGCCGGTGGCCTCGGCCGCGTCGCAGTCGCTCGTCAAGCTGCGCACCGAGAACCGCCTGCCCGCGGTGGCCCTGGAGGCCCTCTCCGCGGAGGTGATGGAGCTGGTGCTGGGCGAGAGCGCCGCGCACACGGTGGTGCTCGCCGAGCCCAACACGGCGCGGGCCTCGGCCCTCCAGGCGCGCTTCCTGGCGGACGGGGTGCGGGTGGTGCTCGCCGACTCCGCGGCGCGGGCCCGCACGCTGCTGGCGCAGGGCAGTCAGGCGCTGGTGGTGGCCTCTCAACTGCCGGATGGGGACGGCGCCGCGCTCACGCGCTCGCTGCGCTCCTCGGCGGACACCGCCTCCCTGCCCATCTTCGTGCTGGCCCCTCCGGAGGACCCCGGGTTGGTGGAGGCCGGGCTGGACGCGGGCGCGGACGATGTCCTCATGTACCCGGTCAATCCGGACGTGCTGGTGGCGAAGCTGCGGCGCGCGCTTCAGCCTCGCCGCGCGGCCGTGGTGCCCGCCCCGGTGGTGCTCGCCTCCGCCTCCGTGAGCGCCTGAGCCTTCCGGGCCCGCTTCGCGCCAACTGGTCCGACAGTCGGACCAGTTGGCGGAAACCGCGCCCGGAGGGTCCTCCTCTCGGGTCGTGGTGACGGTCAGACAGGTGTCGGAGACCACTCCCGGTGGGTCCCTCCTCACCCGCTCGGGAGATGCCGGCGGGGGATTCCGCTGCGTGTGTGCGGTGAGCCGCGCGCGACGTTGGCTCCTTTCGCGCATCCCCTCCTCGCGCTCTCACGGTGCGTGCGAGCGATTGCGGTGGTGCGACCCCCGCTCATAGACAGCCACACGAGCCAACGTTTACTTTTCGAGAAATTGAGTCACCTGAGGGGGGAGGGACGGCGTTCCGCCTGGAACGCGGCGCCCTCCCTCACTCTTTTGAGGAGGAGTCACATGCGGGAGCACGGTCTTCTCGCTGGAACGCTCATCGCCTCGGGGAGTGAACGGATGACGGCGCTCGCCCGGGCGCTGGGGTTCGACGAGCCCTCCACCCAGGCGATGCGGGACATCTTCCTGACGCTGGCCTCGAGCTGGGGCGCGCTGCCGGTGGGAGAGGCTCCGCCCTGGCCCTCGGACGTGTGTGACGACCATTCGCCCTTCGAACTGTCGGTGGCCATCGACGCCGAGGGGCCGCAGCTGCGCGTGTTGGTGGAGCCCATGGACGCGCCGTTCTCGCTGAGCGCCAACCGCGCCGCGAGCCTGCGCCTGCACGAGGAACTCGCGCGGACCCAGGGCCTGCACCTCGAGCGGCTGCGCGCGCTGGAGGGGCTGTTGATGCCGGAGGACGCGCGGGGCCGGTTCGTCGCGTGGTACTCGGCCGCGTTCAGCCCGGGGCACCCGGTGGACTTCAAGGCGTACTTCAACCTCCTGGCCCAGGGTCCGGGACGGGCGGCCCGGCTCACCGAGGAGGCGCTGCACCGCATCGGCTTCCACGCGGCCTGGTCCTCGGTGGCCGAGGTGATGGGGCGCCGCGAGGTGGGAATGGACGAGCCCGTCTACTTCGCGCTCGACCTGTCGCCGCGTGCCGATGCCCGGGCGAAGCTCTACTTCCGCCACCACCGCGCGACCGCGTCGTTCCTCGAAGAGGTGTGCGCGCTGGGGCGTCACCACCAGCCGGGAGTCGCCGCCGAGTTCTGCCGGCAGATGGCCGGTGGCGGCGAGGGCCCCTATGGTGGCAAGGGGCTGGTGACATGCCTGAGCTTCACGGACCCCTCCGATGCGCGACCCCAGGCCGTGACGGTGTACTTCCCCATGTCGCACCACGCGCGTGACGACCGGGAGATCCGCCAGCGCATCACCGGCTATCTCGACAGCCAGGGGCTGGCCACCGGGCCGTACCTGGGAGCGCTGGAGGCCTCGGCCCACCGTCCGCTGGAGGCCGGTACGGGCATCCACACCTATGCCGCGGTGCGGTGGCAGGGGCGGCCCCGGGTGACGGTCTACTTCTCACCGGAGACGTACGGGATGATGCGGCAGCCGTCGCGCGAGCCACCCGCGGTGGAGGTGGCACGGCCGGCGACGGAGATCGTCGACCACTTCGAGACGCACTCGGTGGCGGACCACCCGTTCTTCACGCGGATGCAGCGCGAGCCGGTGCGCCTGGAGGTGCTGGCCCGCCTGCTGGCCAACTTTCGCGTGGGCATCACCCGGGAGTTTCCTCGCCGGCTGGCGTGGCTCACCGCCCGAGCGACGGACGAGCGCATCCGAAGCGTGCTGGCGAAGCAGCTCAACGACGAGCTGGGCGATGGCGACTTCACGCGCGCCCACCGGGGACTCTTCGAGCGGATGTTCGAGGTGCTCGCGCCCTGGGCGCCACCGGAGACACAGGAGGTGCTCGCGCCGGGTCACGCGCTCGGCGCGGAGCTGGAGCGCTGCTACGTGAGCGCCGAGCCCTACGAAGGGGTGGGGGCGAGCCTGGTGGTCGAGGTGTACGGCAAGCAGGTGGACACGTTCGTCGCGGACCAGTTCCGCCGCCAGACGCAGATTCCTCCCTCCGCGCTCGAGTGGCTGCACCTGCACGAGCACCTGGAGGTGGAGCACGCCAGCGAGTCCATGGACATGGCGCGGCTCATCCCCACGGGCCCGGCGAGCGAGGCCGCCTGGCGTGGCGCGAAGGCGGTGGCCACCGCGTCGCGCGCCTTCTTCGACGCGCTGTACCGCCAGTGCTACCCATGAGCGCCTCGGACTTCGCCGCGCTGCGCGCCCGCTTCCCGCTGTTCTCCGAGCGCACCTACTTCGCCACGCAGTGCCTCGGCCCCACGCCCTCGGAGATGTACGTGGACCTGCTCGAGTACGCCCGGACGCTGGGGTTGCGCAACCGCTCCCTTCCGGTGTGGATCGAGCGCATGGGCGAGTTCTCCCGGCTGCTCGAGCAGCTGCTCGGGGCCGAGCCGGGCTCGGTGGCGCTCCGCGACAGCGTCACCGCGGCGCAGGCGGCCATCGCCTCCGCGGTGTCGCCGCGTCCGGAGCGTCACCGCATCCTCTATAGCGCCATCGACTTCCACTCCTCGCGCTACCTGTGGTCCGCGCAGGCGCGCCGGGGCTTCTCCGTCGAGGAGCTGCGGCCGGAGGACGGGGTGTTGCTGCGGCCGGAGGAGGTGCTGCGGCACCTGGACGAGCGGGTGGCCATCGTGGCGCTGTCGCTGGTGTCGCCGCGCACCGGGGCGCTCCTGGAGGTCGCGCCGGTGGTGAAGGCGGCGCACGACGCGGGGGCCCTCGTGGTGCTGGACGCGTACCAGGCGGTGGGCGTGGTGCCGGTGGACGTGCGGCGGCTCGGCGCGGATGTCGTGGTGGGGGGCACCCACAAGTGGCTGGGAGGCGGCGGTCTGGGGCTGGCCTTCCTGTACGTGCGGCCCGCGCTGGCCGAGCGGCTCGAGCCGGCCTTCCCGGGGTGGATCGGCCATCGGGAGATGGTGGGATTCGCGGAGACGTACGAGCCCGCGCCGGGGAGCGCGCGCTTCCAGCAGGGGACGCCCGCCATCGAGCCCATCTACACCGGCCGCGCGGGCCTGCGCTTCGTGCTGGAGACGGGCGTGGAGCGGCTGAGGGAGCGCAGCGTGGCGCTCACCACGCGGATGATGGCCCGGGCGCACGACGCGGGGCTCCCGGTGAAGACGCCGCGCGAGCCCGAGCGGCGCGGTGGGATGCTCTGCTTCGACATGGAGGACGGGGCGGTGCTCGTCGAGCGGATGGCGGCGCTTGGCATCGACATCGACACCCGGCCGGGGGCGGGAGTCCGCGTCTCGCCCCACCCGTGCAACACGGAGGAGGAGTGCGATCGCGTCATCGACGAGCTCGCACGTCTGTCCCGGCGATGAGTGGAGACGCGACGCTCGGCTTTCGAGGCGAGCCGGTGCCGTGCACGCCGGCCACCCTTCAGCTCCTCTCCTGCGCTCCGATACTGGGCTCGGTGCTCGGCGCGGCGCTGGACCTGCGGCTCTTCGACCACCTGGCCGCGGGTCCTCTCGATGCCCAGGAGCTGGCGGCCCGGGCGGGTATCTCCGGGGAGGGAGCGAGGCGGCTCCTCACGGCGCTGGTGGCGCTCGGGCTCGTCGAGCAGGAGGTGGGCCCGCGCTTCCGCAATGGACCCCTGGCGGCGGCGGTGCTCACCTCGGACGGAGAGGACTCGCTCGTGCCGTTCCTCCAGCACCAGCGCCGTCACGTGGACTCGCTGTTCGCGCACCTGGGCGCGGCGGTGCGAAGTGGTCAATCCCAGTTCGAGCACTGGCCCTTCGTCGACCCCGCGCGTCATGCCGGTGAGGCGTACACGGAGCTGGCCCGGCACCCGGACGAGTACGCGCTCCTCATGCGGGCCATGGACATCGCGAGCCGTGGGGTGGGCGGGCTCATCGCCGAGCAGGTGGACTTCACCGGGGTGCGCCGGCTGGTGGACCTCGGGGGCGGGGGAGGGCAGGTGGCCATCGAGCTGGCCCAGGCGGTGCCGCACCTGTCCATCGAGCTCGTCGACACGCCGCCCGCGCGGGCGTACGCCGCCGAGCGCATCGCGCGTGCCGGGCTCACCGGCCGCATCCGCTGCACGGTGGCGGACCTGCGCGAGGACCTGGGGGGCACCCTGGAGCCGGCCGATGCCCTCCTGCTGTCGGGAGTGATTGGCGACTTCGTGGCGGAGGAGCGCGCGCGCATCCTCTCCCGGGCGGTGTCCCTGCTGCGTCCGGGGGGGCTGCTGCTCGTCAGCGAGACGCTGTTCCATCCCGAGCGGAGGGGGCCGTTGCTGCCCGCGCTCCTGTCGCTGTTCATGCTGCTCAGCACGGGGGGCGACAACTTCACGCCGGAGGAGATGGAGGGGATGCTCCGGACCGCGGGCCTGTCGGACATCCGCCTCTTCTTCAACGGCGCGCGCGGGATGAGGGACCTGGCGGTGGGACGCCGCCCGGTCCCCGCATCCGAGGGCTGAGGGCGCTCAGTGCTCCGCGAAGGACCACGCGCCGCGCAGCCGCTCGAACAGCGAGGTGGCTGCGATGAAGGGCCGGGCGGCGTAGCGCGCCACGAGCCCCTCGGTCAGCTGCAGCACTCCGCGATTCCAGCGCGAGCGTGACGAGCGCTTCGGTGGAGGGGCTCTCGGCGTCTCCTCCTGGCTCCGGAAGGGGCGCGGCTCCTCCTCGTCCGGAGTGGGGGGCAGGGGCAACCGCTCCTCGGACATGGGCACGTAGCGGGGGTTGCTGACGGTGCCCCGCTCCACCTGGACGGGGTAGGCCTCGGCGTGCTCGGTCACCGCGACGATGCGCTGCGGCACCCCGCTCCACCGGGTCTCCCGCTCGTCCAGGGGCTTCTGTTCGTCACGTGCGCGCCGGGCGGACCAGAAGACCTCGGTGAGGTCCTTCGCATCCGCGTGGAGCGGGGGCGTCCGGTCGTGGTGGATGACCACGCCGTCGGCCTCCAACGCGTGGACCTCGTCGAGCCGTACCCGGTGCTCCCGGGTGATGACCACCCTGCGCTCCAGGACGAAGCCCTCGTCATCCACGCTGAGCACCCGCCCGAGGGGCTCTCCGGCGCGGCTCTTCACCACCATTCCTGCACGAATCCGTTTGGGCTGGGACATGGCTGGCTCCGGATGGGTCCTTCACTTCTCGGGGGGGTCGTCCAGGTCGAGCGGCTCCGGCAGGGCATCCACGTGCACCACGTGCCCTCCCTTGTCCGGCGAGCCCCGGGCCGCCTCGCTCTCCTCCGGAGTGTGCGGCGCCCGCTCCTCGAAGGCGTCGCCTTCCAGGTTGCGCTGCCGCTGCTCGCTCGTGCTTCCGTAGCCCTCCCTCAGCTTCCTCGTGCCCGCCATCGCCAGCTCCTCGGTGAAGGTCCAAGCCTCAACGGTTGGGATGGGGGGTGGGGGCCGCAATCGGGGGCCCCTCCCTGGGAGCGCCCTCCTCGCCGTCCCCCGAGCAGGCGGGCGAGTACCCGGGCCCACACGACCGTGGCTCGGGGCCCACGGGCTTCGGGGCCCACGGCCTTCCATGTCCGGGGTGGGCGCTCGGGGCTCCAGGGCGGCACGTCTGGTGCAGGACCCATCGGGCGAAGGAGGGAGACCCACCCCCCGCTCGACTGTCGACGGAGGCGCGCCCCACTGCTATGCACCCCCACACCATGGACGTCCGCCCTTCTCCGCGCCGCGCGCTGCTGTTCGCGCTGGTGCTGCTGATGACCGCGTGCAAGACGCCTACCGCCGTGGGCGGTGGCTCCTCGCATGGCTCTTCCTCCGGCTCTTCTTCCGGCTCCAACCAGGACGACGTCCCCCGGGGGGACCCGTTCCCGACGAAGCCCTCCGTCGAGGCGCGCAAGGACGCGCGGGCGGACCAGGCGCTGGCCCAGGCCATCCAGCAGTCGGAGACGGCGCCGCGCAAGCAGGCCGCCGAGTCCTTCCTCGCGGTGCGCAAGTCGTACCCGGAGACGACGGCGGGCCAGGAGGCCCTCTACCGGGCGGGCGTGCTCTTCTACGACTCCCAGGACTACGTCAACGCGCGCAAGAGCTTCAACGAGCTGCTCTTCGAGAACCCGCTGCATCCGCAGGCGCAGGACGCCAAGCGCCGCCTGGGCCGGGCCGCGCTGGAGGTGGGGGCCTACCGCGACGCGTACCAGACGCTCTACAGCCTCGCCGAGCGTGCCGAGGGCGCCGAGCGCACGCAGCTGCTCGAGGACTCCGCGAAGGCCGCCGAGAAGGCGGGCCTCTTCGGACAGTCGTTGCAGATCGCCGTGGACCTGGCCGGCAACGCGCAGACGCCCGAGGCGCAGCAGGCCGCGGCGGCGCGGGTGCAGCAGTTGGTGGAGGGCCGCGCGGGCTTCATGGACATCGCCCGGGTGATGGAGGGGCTGTCCACGTCCAACCCCGCCTGGCCGGTGCTGACGTTCAAGCTGGCGCGCGTCTACTACCACCTGCGGGACTGGACGCGGCTGGAGGAGACGCTCAACCGCTTCCTGGCGGAGGCGCCCAACCACCCGTTCGCCGGACAGGCCCGCGAGCTGCTCGCGCGTGCCACCCGCCGCGTGGAGGTGCAGCCGAAGACGGTGGGCCTGGTGCTGCCCATGTCCGGCAAGTACAAGGCCGTGGGCGAGGCGGTGCTGCGGGGTGTGAAGCTGGGGCTGGCCGGCAGCGACATCGAGCTGGTCGTCAAGGACACCCAGGGCGACGTGAACACCACCGGCCAGGTGATGGAGCAGCTGGCCTTCGACGAGGGGGCCATCGCGGTGCTGGGCCCCATCACCTCGGATGAGTCGCGCCGCGCGGCGCTGGTGGCCGAGGAGCTGCAGGTGCCGCTGCTCACCCTCACGCGCCAGGAAGACATCACCGACATCGGTGCCTACGTCTTCCGCAACATGCTGACGAACTCGGCGCAGGCGCGGGCCATCGCCGACTTCGCGATGAAGCAGAAGGGCTTCAAGAGCTTCGCGGTGCTCTACCCGAACCTCCCCTACGGCGTGGAGCTGGCCAACGACTTCTGGGACCACGTGGTGGAGAGCGGGGGGCAGGTGCGGGGCGCCGAGTCGTACGACCACGACCAGACCACGTTCACCAACGAGGCCAAGAAGCTGGTGGGCCGCTACTACCTGGAGGACCGGCTCGACTACATCGAGGGCGTGCGCGAGGTGCAGCAGCAGACGAGCGGCCAGGACGCGTTCCGCAAGCGCAAGGCGATGGAGAAGATGAAGGGCGGCGTGGAGCCCATCATCGACTTCGAGGCCATCTTCATCCCCGACGAGTGGAAGCGGGTGAGCCTGGTGGCTCCGGCGCTGGCGGTGGAGGACATCGTCACCAACGCGTGCGACTCACGCGACCTGGAGCGCATCCGCAAGACGACGGGCAAGAAGGACCTCAAGACGGTGATGCTGCTGGGCACCAACGCGTGGAGCAGCACCAAGGGGGCCAGCGGCCTGCCCGAGCTCGTCGAGCGCGGGGGCAAGTTCGTCACCTGCTCGGTGTACGTGGACGGCTTCTTCGTGGACTCGCAGCGGCCGGCCACGCAGCGCTTCGTGAAGGCCTACCGCCAGGCCAACGGCAACCAGGACCCGAGCCTGCTGGAGGCCTACGGCTACGACTCGGCGCGCATGGTGAGGCAGATCCTCGAGTCGAAGCAGGCGCCGCGGAGCCGCGGCGAGTTCCGCGAGGCCCTGGCCACCCTGAAGGACTTCGACGGCGCCACCGGCAAGACGGCCTTCGACGAGAAGCGGGAGGCGCGCAAGCCCCTGTTCCTGCTCGCGGTGGACAACAAGGGCGTCACCGAGGTGCCACCGGAGAAGACGGCGGCGCTGGGGGGCTCGTGAGGACCGTCGCGCCGCGCGCGCTGGCCGTGGTGGGACTGCTGGCGCTGGCGGGCTGTGAGCACGCCGCGCCGGCCCTGGCTCCGGAGATCGTTTCGCGGCTGGAGTCCAAGCCGGGAGCGTACCTGGCGGGCGAGGTGGCGGGCCTGGATGACTCCACCGTGCTCGACCGGAAGGACTTCGTCTGGACGCTGGCCTTCTCGCCGGAGTCCTCGCGGGTGGCTTACTCGCACCTGGGTGCTCGCGAGTACCAGCTCGCGCTGTGGACGTTGAAGCCGGTGCTGGCGCCCGTGGTGAACGCGGGCGTCAACCCCGCCGAGTTCGACCTGGAGGCGCTGGCCTTCTCGCCGGACGGCACGCTGCTGGCGAGCGCGGGCTGGGACGGCATGGTGCGCCTGTATGACGCGGTCACGGGCGCGCAGAAGGCCAGCCTGCGCACCGAGGAGCCCCTCACCACGGTGGCCTTCCACCCGGCTGGGCGCTACCTCGTGGTGGGCAGCGCCCTGGGGCTCGTCACCGCGCTGCGCGTGGCGGACCTGGGGTTCTCCTTCGAGGTGCGGCCCCACCAGGACAGGGTGAGCGCGCTCGCCTTCGCGGCGGACGGGACGCTGTACTCGGGGAGCTGGGACAAGCACATCCGGGTCTTCGACACCCGCGAGGAGACGCTGCGGAGGGACCAGACGCGGCTGCGCTTCGAGCGGCGCGGGGGCCATGCCGTGGTGGGAGGCACCGTCAACGGGAAGTCCCCGGTGGCCTTCGCGCTGGATGCGCGCACTCCCGCCATCGTGCTGGGCACGCAGGCGGCGGCGGCGGCGGGCATCGACACGGCCTTCCTTCAGGACTCGGTGACGCTGCCCTCGGCGCTCGGCTCCAACCTGGCGCGCGTGGCGCGGGGCCAGCACCTGCGCCTCAAGGGCCTGGAGTTGGAGGTGGACGTGGCGGTGTGTGACGCGTGTCTGCCGCAGAACGTGGCGGGCGTGCTGGGCGCGCCCTTCTCCGAGCGCGTCGACGTGGCCTTCGACGAGTCCACGGGCGAGGTCGTCCTCACGCTGAAGGCACCGGCCGCGGGGACGCAGGAGGAGGAGCGGGGGCTGGTGTTCGCGCCGCGCGCCACCTTCACGTACGAGGCCCACGTCAACGACGTCACCGTGGACGCGGCCGGCAAGCGCCTGGGCGTGGCGCTCTCCGAGGGCAAGGCCGAGCGCACCCGCACCATCTACGAGCGCGAGAAGAAGGGCCTCGTGGAGCCGTTCTCCGAGCAGAACGCCGTGGCGCTGGTGGACGCGAGGAACGGGCAGGTGCTGCGCAAGTGGACGCGGCACCGGGGCGTGGTGGCCACCGCGGGCATCTCGCCGGACGGGCGCGCGTTGGCGAGCGGCGGCTGGGACAAGCAGCTCTACGTGTGGCGTGACGGTGCGGAGAATCCGGTGGCGGAGCGGACGTTCGGCTGGTCCGTGCGCCGGGTGCGCTTCAGCCCGGATGGGCAGTGGGTGGGCGTGGCCGCGTGGACGCCGCAGAAGGCCACGGGCAATCAGGAGAGCGAGCCGGCCGCGGCCCTCTTCACCGTGCGCTACGCCGCTCCCACCGTGGAGTGGCGTCAGTAGTTGAGGTGGATGGCCTCGCGGGGCAGCCCGAGGGTGCGCAGCGCCTCGATGACTTCCTGCACCATGCCGGACTGGCCGCACAAGAAGGCCAGGGTGTCCGCCGCCGGCTGCTCGCCCAGGTGGGTCTGCACGTAGCCGGTGAGGCCCTGCCAGCCGCTCGCGCCCGGCTGGCTCACCGTGCGCACCACGCGGATGCCCGCTGCCTCCCAATGGTGCAGCTCCTTCTCGTAGGCGAAGGCCTGCGGGGTGCGCGCCCCGAAGTAGAGCGTCACCTGCCCGTAGGAGCCCCGCTCCTGGCGGATGCTCTCGATGACGGAGCGGATGGGGGAGATGCCCGAGCCGGTGGCGAAGAGGAGCAGATCCCTCCCTCGCGCCTGGGGGAGGGGAAAGCCACGGCCCTCGGGACGCTTGCTGTGCACCTTCGCCCCGGGCTCCAGCCGCACGAGGGCGTCCGGCAGCGGGCTGCCTCCCTTGAGGAGGAACTCCCAGCGGGTGCTGAAGGGCTCGGGCGGCGAGGCGATGGCGAACATGCTCTCGCCCACCTCGGGCAGGGCCAGGCGCACGTACTGCCCCGGGGTGCGGTGGGTACCCACCAGAGGGGTGCCGCCGATGTCCAGGACGAGCTCGGTGAGGCCCTCCGCGGCGGGGAGCACGGCCGCCACGGTGGTGGGGTGCCAGTCGTTCATGTCAGGGGGAGATTTAACCCGGACCCGGCCCGGCGTCGCCCTTTGATAACCTGGGGGGCGTGAAGACCCTGCTCTGGTTGGTGCTGTTCCTCATCGGGCTGGCGGGCGTGGCGCTGCCGGCCGTGTACCTCCATGCCGCCAGCAAGCTGCCCCAGCTGGAGACGGAGTTCGACCTGGAGAAGCAGCTGCGCAACTCCATCGAGGGCGAGCGCATGAGCCTGCGCGCGGGCACGTTCGACCGCTCGCGCTCCATCGAATACAAGCGGCCGGAGTTCGCGCGCCTGCCCAAGGACCTGGTGGCCCTCTACATCGCGCAGCTCGGGTGCCCCACCTACTTCCAGACGCCGCGCGAGGACGGCCCCGCCTGGGCCTGGCGTCTCTTCTCCCTGCTCACCTTCGGCTCCGAGCCACCGGGAGACGGCGCCTGCGAGCGGCTCATCGCCACGCGGCTGGCCATGGCTCTCGGCATCCAGGGCAACGTGGAGCTGACGGTGGCCACCCACCGCCTGCATTCCTTCCTGCAGAAGGATCAGCTCATCGCCTATGACCTGTCGGCCCTCTACTTCGACCGGGGCATCGTCGGGGTGGAGGACGCGGCGTTCAAGGTGTTCAGGCGCGAGCTGGACACGCTCCAGTTGCCGGAGCTGGCCGAGCTGGCGCTCACCCTGCCGCCCCACTCCTTCTACCAGGACGCCGTCTTCTGCCGGAACGCGAGCCTCATCCGGCAGAACCGGGACGTGCTGCTGGACGACCTGGCGGCCTACAAGCTCGTCACCGAGGAGCGGGCGTCCAACGCCCGGTCCCAGCCGGTGGACTGCGTGCGCTGAGGAGGCGAAGGGGCCTGGCCAGGGGCCGGGCCCGCTTCACTTGCGGCGCAGGAACAGCTTCTCCCAGCTGTCCAGCTGCGAGGCCATCTCGCGGCGCTGTTCCGGAGTCCCCGCCGTCTCGGCCTTCCTGCGGAGCTTCTCGAGGGTGGAGTGCGTGGCCGGGCTCAGCTTCTGGCCGTCCCTGCCGAATCCGGTGGCCACCTGGCGCTCGAGCTGCTCGATGCGGCGCAGGAGCGCGGCCTGGGTAGGGGCCGGGCGGGCCTTGGGCACCACCGTTGGCGTGTCCGAGGTCTCGTGATGGGCCACCGGCTGCACCGCGTTGTCCGCGGGCTTCTCCGGCTGCGTCACGGCCAGGCCGGTGCCCGCGTCGGGGGGCGTGGCCGGAGTGCCCTGCTGGGCCTGGGTCGTCCCCGTGGAGGGCTGGACCTCCGGCGCGGGCTGGGGCTTCGGCTGCGTGACGGTGACCTGGGGCGGAGGAGTGGGCGGTGGCTCGCGCAGGGCGAACACGATGCCACCGACGGCCGCCAGCGCGACGGCGCCCAGGCCCACGGGCAGCAGGCGCTTGAGCGGAGAGGCGACCGCCGGGGTGCGCACGTCCTCGGGAGCGGGCTCGGGCCGCGCCGCCTCGGGAGCCGGGGGCGGGGTGGAGACCTTCGAGGGCGCGGTCGGCTCCGGGTTCTCCGGGTGCACCTTGACGGGGTGCTCCGGGACCGTGGGCTTGGCCTGCGGGGCCGGGGCCGGGGGATGCACCGGGGTGTGGAGGGCATCGCGCAGCCGCAGGAGCTGGCGGCGCAGCTGCTCGGCGGACCCGGGACGCGCCTCCGGGTCCTTGGTGAGCATCTGGAGGACGAAGGCGTCGAGGGCGGCGGGCAGCTCGGAGACGAACTCCGAGGGCCTCGGGGGCCGCGCGTCCACGTGCTTCATCAGCAGGTCCACCGGGGAGGAGCCGGTGAAGGGCAGCCGGCCGGTGACCATCTCGAAGGCCACCACGCCCAGGGCGTAGAGGTCCGTCATGGGGCCCACGGGCTGGCCGCGGGCCTGCTCGGGCGCCATGTACTCCGGGGTGCCCACCACCATGTCCGTGCGCGTCTGCGCGGTGCGGCCGGCGGGCAGGCCCATCTTGGCCAGACCGAAGTCCAGCAGCTTCACGTAGCGCGAGCCGTCCGGCTGCTGCACGAGGAAGATGTTGCTCGGCTTGAGGTCGCGGTGGACGACACCGGCCCCGTGCGCGGCGCCCAGGGCGCTGAGCACCTCGTCGAGGATGTCGAGCACCTCGGAGACGGGCAGCCGGCCCTTCTCGGCCAGGTACGCGTCGAGGGCGACGCCCTCGAGGTACTCCATGATGATGTACTGGCGGCCATCGGGGACCTGGCCGAAGCCGAAGATGTCGACGATGCCCCGGTGGCGGATGGCGTTGACGGCGCGGGCCTCGGCGAGCAGACGCGCCACCTGCTCCTCGGCGGCGGCCAGCTCCGGGCGCAGCACCTTCACCGCCACGCGCTTGCCGATGAGGGGCTGGATGCCGTCGTACACCAGGCCCATGCCACCCACGCCGATGCGCTGGCGCAGCTCGTACTCACCCAGCTTCAGACCGACCAGGGGATCCTGCGCGGAGGGGTCTTCCATGACGTGCACGGTCCTTCCGGGCGAGGTACGCCGGGAGCTCGCCTGATCGTCGGGGAAGAGCGACGACGTGGAGGAGCCCAGCAGCACGGTGCCGTCACGCGGGCAGAAGTCCGTGTCCGCCGGGACGGCGAGACCGCAAGTTTCGCAGGTACGAGGATCAGCCATCGGGGAAGGAGCCCCAGGCTAGCAGACCGGGGGCGGATTCCCACAAGCGAGCGAGCAGGAGGGGTGGATCAGCAGGGGCTCACCTTCTCATGGGGCGGAGGGGCACTGGTAGGACTGGCCCCGGAGGCCTGTCTCGCCGGTGGGGGCGGGACCGTTGCCGGGCCGGCCTCCGGGACCGAGGTCGAAGACCGTGTCCCGCTGGATGAAGGTCGAGGTGGCATCACACCAGACACCCACGGAGGGGCCACCGCCTCCGTTGCCACCGTGGCCGCCGCGGCCTCCCACTCCCCCGTTACCGCCCGCACCACCCGGGCCTCCGGTGCTATCCACCACAAGCCCTGAGTAATTGCTCGTGCGCGTGTAGGCAGTCCCCCCGGCTCCGCCGCGGCCACCAGGACCGCCAGCACCGCCGTGCGCACCGGCACCTCCCTGTCCTCCACCCGTCGTCTTGAGCGTGGCGGACTCCAACTCCACGAGTCCGTTGATGAGCAGCACGGCGATGGAGGCGCCACCGCCACTGCCTCCAGTTGCTCCCATCCCCGGGCAGCCGCCCGTGCCCCCACCTCCTCCACCGCCACCCTGCGAGATCACGCTGGTCGAAGTCGTGAGTTCACAGTAGCCACCTCCTCCACCCCCGCCGCCTCCTCCACCAGGAGCGCCTGGTCCGCCAGTCGCGCCGACATGCGCCATCCAGGAGTCACCCTGCAACTGGCCAATGCCATCGCCTGGGGTACCGTCCGTTCCGGGCGCACCCTCGGCGCCATCCTGTCCCTTGCCCCCAGGATTCCCGATGCACTGACAAGTGCCGGGACAGCTCTCTTCCCGCCGTCCTCCTGCGATGCCCCCGTCAGCGGAGGGGATGCCTGATTCCCCGTCGGTGGCGGATGTGAGGAAGTCACCGCCCTGTCCACCACGGCCCGCCGGGTCGGAACTGCAGCCACCGACGCCAGGAGCGCCACCATCGGCACGCGTGGGAGAGGTCGCCTGGAATGTGCTCTGCCCCACGCCGCCATCCACGCCCCCCTGGAGGTTGGGTGGAGGAGTGGAGCCTGGAGTGCCCGGTGCACCGGCTCCGGCCAGCACCTCCACATAGCGCAGCTTCACTCCCCCCGAGTACATCACCCGCACGCCGATGGACGGAGTGCCCGCGTCGGTGGCCGAAGCGGAGGTGATGCGCATGCGCTCGAGGGTGATGCCAGCGTCCTTGCCCAGCCCGCTCACCGTCAGGCCGACGCCGCCGCCACGCAGATGGGTGGTGTAGTTGCCGCGAGCCCAGCCGCCCTCCACACCGGAGTAGCCGCCGTAGAGAGACACGGGCTTGTCGAGCACGAGCGACGGCTCGTCATAGGTACCCTGGGCCAGGTAGAGCGCCTTGCCCTGGTTGGCGACGCGCTGGAGGGCGTACGAGAGGGTCTTGAGCGGAGCCTCACGGGTGCCGGTGTTGATGTCCTGGCCGGAGGCGGGGTCGACGAAGAGGGCGGCACTGGCGGTGCCGTCCACGCCATCGCAGTTGGAGTCCTGGAAGGAGTCGTCCGGCAGGTCTGTCTGGCCGGGCTGACAGGGACACGCCGCTGCGTCGGGGCAGGAAGGGCCAGGCTCCTCACCGGAGCCGGGTGTGGTGCAGCCGGCCACGAGCAAGGGCAGGGCGAGCCAGGGCATGAGGCGCTTCATCGTGTGCTCCGTACGGGGACTGCGTCTTGAAATGGAGAAACCCGGCGCAGGGCGTTCTCACATGGAGGACACCGAAGCACCGGGTGGGAACCGAGCATGCCAGTCCCTACTGGCACTGGTAGGACTGGCCCCGGAGGCCCGTTTCGCCGGTGGGGGCGGGACCGTTGCCGGGCCGGCCTCCGGGACCGAGGTCGAAGACCGTGTCCCGTTGGGTGAAGGTCGAGGTGGCATCACACCAGACACCCACGGAAGGGCCACCGCCCCCGTTGCCACCATGGCCACCGCGGCCTCCTACTCCCCCGTTGCCGCCCGCACCGCCCGGGCCTCCGATGGATTCCGCGCGATACGGCGTACCATTCACCGTGAAATCGGTCCTTTGTGTGTAGCCCGTCCCCCCGGCTCCTCCGAGGCCGCCGGGACCACCGGAGCCACCCTGCGCACCGGCACCTCCCTGTCCACCGCCGGTCGTTTTGAGCGTGGCGGACTCCAACTCCACGAGTCCGTTGATGAGCAGCACGGCGATGGAGGCGCCACCGCCGCTGCCACCAGTTGCCCCCGTTCCCGGGCAACCCCCCGTACCTCCTCCCCCGCCGCCCCCACCCGACGCCTCGGTCGCCCGCAGCCATTCGGTGCTACAGTAACTGCCGCCGCCACCGCCGCCGCCTGCTCCTCCGGGATGGCCGAGCCCGCCATCCCCGCCGACATTCGCCATCCAGGAGTCGCCCGCCAACCGGCCGATGCCATCACCCGCGCGGCCATCCGTGCCAGCCTCACCCTCGACGCCATCCTGGCCCTTGCCACCTGCAATCCCGTTGCACTGGCAGGTGGGGATGGTGGTCGGGCAGTTGTTCAAGACCACGTTGGGTCCGGCAGTTCCCCCGTCAGAGGCGGGAATGCCCGCCTCGCCCCGGGTGGGCTCCACACCGTAGACACCGCCCTGTCCACCTCGGCCCGCCAGGTCGGAGCTACAGCCGCCGACACCAGGCGCGCCACCACCGGCTCGCGTGTTCGGTGTGGCTTCATTGGTGGTGCTCTGCCCCATGCCACCCTGCACACCGCCCTGGGGGTTGGGTGGAGGAGTGGAGCCTGGAGTCCCCGGAGCACCGGCCCCGGCCAGCACCTCCACGTAGCGCAGCTTCACTCCCCCCGAGTACATCACCCGCACGCCGATGGACGGAGCACCTGCGTCGGTGGCCGAAGCGGAGGTGATGCGCATGCGCTCGAGGGTGACGCCAGCGTCCTTGCCCAGCCCGCTCACCGTCAGGCCGACGCCGCCGCCACGCAGTTGGGTGGTGTAGTTGCCGCGAGCCCAGCCGCCACTCACGCCGGAGTAGCCGCCGTAGAGAGACACGGGCTTGTCGAGCACGAGTGCTGGCTCGTCATAGGTGCCCTGGGCCAGGTAGAGCGCCTTGCCCTGGTTGGCGGCGCGTTGGATGGCATACGAGAGGGTCTTGAGCGGAGCCTCGCGGGTACCGGTGTTGATGTCCTGGCCGGAGGTGGGGTCGACGAAGAGGGCGGCACTGGCGGTGCCGTCCACGCCATCACAGTTGGAGTCCTGGAAGGAGTCGTCCGGCAGGTCTGTCTGGCCGGGCTGGCAGGGACACGCCGTTGCATCGGGGCAGGAGGGGCCGGGCTCCTCACCGGAGCCGGGTGTGGTGCAGCCGGCCACGAGCAAGGGCAGGGCGAGCCAGGATATGAGGCGCTTCATCGGGTGCTCCGTACGGA
The DNA here is from genome assembly GCF_016887565.1 of Archangium violaceum. Lineage (NCBI taxonomy): Bacteria > Pseudomonadati > Myxococcota > Myxococcia > Myxococcales > Archangiaceae > Archangium > Archangium violaceum. Next base: position 11,461,564 of record NZ_CP069396.1, on the reverse strand, counting down.
GACTGCGTTCTGAAATGAAGAAACCCGGTGCCTGGTGCCCTCACATGGAGGACGCCGAAGCACCGGGTTGGGGACTGAGCATGCCAGCTCTTACTGACACCGGTACTGCTCTTCCATGATGCCCGGTTCGCCTGTCGGAGCGGGGCCATTGCCCGGCATGCCTCCGTCGCCGAGGGAAAAGACCGTACGCTCCTGGGAGAAGGACGAGCTGGAGTCGCACCAGATGCCCACGGACGGTCCACCTCCGCCGTTGCCGCCATGACCTCCGCGGCCACCGTTGCCGCCATTGCCACCATTGCCGCCTGTGCCCCCGGTGCTCTCCGCGCTGAGTGTTGGGGAGAGAGAGACTCGATGCGTGTAGGCCGACCCGCCGGGTCCTCCCTTGCCGCCGGCACCGCCGTTGCCACCTGTGCCGCCACGTCCCCCTTGTCCACCGCCAGCCGTCTTGAGCATGGAAGACTCCAACTTCACTCGCCCATTGATGAGCAGCACGGCGATGGAGGCACCTCCACCGCTGCCACCGCTCGCGCCGAGGCCGGGGCAGCCGCCCGCGCCACCACCCCCTCCACCGCCACCTTCCGAGTACGCCTGGCTCACGGCGTTGACGACACAATAGCTCCCGCCGCCACCTCCGCCACCCCCTCCGCCTGGAGAGCCAGAACCACCATCCGCGCTGCCATGCGCGATCCAGGTGTTGCCCTCCAACTGGCCGATGCCATCTCCCGACGTGCCGTCCGTTCCGGCATCTCCTTCAACGCCATCCAGGCCCCTTCCGCCTGGATCTCCAAGGCATTTGCACGTACCTCCGGGGCAGCTCTCTTCCTGCCGCACTCCGGCGATACCTCCGTCAGCGAAGGGAATTCCTCCTTCTCCATTGGCGGCGAGTTGAGCGTTGGTTCCGCCCTGCCCACCCCGGCCTCCCTGAATGCCAGCGCCGCAACTGTTGACGCCAGGAGAGCCACCATCGGCGCGGGTGTTCTGTGTGGCTTCGCTGGTGCTCTGCCCCGGCCCGCCATCCGCACCCGCCTGGGGGTTTAGCACGGGCGAACTACCCGGCAGTCCATCCGCGCCGCGCCCTGCTTCCACGGTCACATGATTCAATTGCACGTCGAGCGAGTTGAGCACCCGCAGCCCGATGGAGGCCCCTCCGGCATCGGGAGGCGTGGAGGAAGTGATGTGCAGGCGATCCAGCACGAGCGTGGCGTCCTCCAACCCGCTCACCGTCAGGCCGATGGGGCCGCCGTTGATGCGGGTGTCGAACTCATTGCCGCGAGCCCAGCCGCCGTCCTCGAGCCTGGAATAGCCGCCACGGAGCGACACGGGCCGCTCGAGCCGGAGCGCCGGCTCGTTGTAGGTGCCCTGTGCGAGGTAGAGCACCTTGCCGGCATCGGCGGCGAACGGAAGGGCGTACGAGAGGGTCCTGAACGGAGCCTTGAGGGTACCGGGATTGACGTTCTGACCGGCGACGGGGTCGACGAAGAAGCCGGCGTCGGCATCACCATCCACGCCGTCGCAGTTGGCGTCGGCGAAGGCGTCATCCAGCGGGTCCGGCAGCGTGGGGTCGCATGTGCCGGAGGGCGGATTGCAGTGCCCATTCCTCACGCACTCGGTGAACGCCGTGTCGAAGTCAAAACAGCCGGTGGTGGCCAGCGACGCCAGCGCGAGCCCCGCGGCGAACAGCTTCTTCGTCTCGAGCATGTGCATCCTCACGGCAGTGTCCCCACCAGCCCCACCATCCCGCCGCCATTTCCCACGGAAGCGGTGGGTCGTACCTCCACCGCCTCTTTCTTGTCCTTGCCCGACAGCAGATAGATGAGCCCGCTCGTCACCACGCCCGCCGCGCCCACCGCATAGGCGATCCGGCTCAGGTTCTGCGCTCTCTGGCCGGACTCCTTGAGCTGGGCACCGCGTTCGAGGTCCTCGAACTTCTGGTCCTTCAGCTCCTGGTAGTCCTGGCCCGCCTTCACGAGGAAGACCGTCCCCACGCCCAGCATCACCGCGCCTCCGGCGGCGGGCACCCAGGCCCAGCCCGGCGGGCCCGAGCGGGTGGCCGTCAGCTCGGGTTTCGGCTGCGTGGGGGGCTGCACCGGGGTGAGCTCCGGCAGCGGCGTCTCGACGATGGGGGCCTGCGTCGGGCGCAGGGCCTGGAGCACCGGGGGCACCACCCGTTCACTGGCCCGGGTGAGCGCGTCGAGCAACAGGTCCTCGCGGACTCCGGGCTCGTAGTGCTCGGCGAGCAGCTCGCCGTCGCGCGTGGCGTAGGCCTTGAGTCCCACCCGGTAGCCGCTGAGGAACTGCACCAGCTCGGTGATCATCACCACGTCGGCCTCGGCCGCCTCGCCCAGGGTGATGCGGCAGGCGGGCTCCAGCCGGTTGCACCCGAGCACCGACTTGCGCTGGGCGGGCGACAGCAGCTGGGACAAGTCCGAGGTGAGGACCACCTGCAGGCCCTGCGTCTTGAGCTGCTCGGCCACATGCTCCTGGGCGAAGGAGATGATGTGGGAGGGGACGCCCGCGGCCTCGGGCGGGGCGATCAGCACGGTGAGGGGCGCCTCGGAGGACGCGGGCGCCTGGCCGAGCACGGCGAGCGTGGCGAGGAGTGGAAGGAACACGGCGCCACTTTCCCCTCATGTAGCGCTTGCCGCAAGGAGACGTACCGTCAGTGACGCCGGGTGCGCGATGGGCGGAGGCGCCCGGAGGGGCTCAGCGGCGCGGCTTGTCCGGCATGGGCCGGATGTGTGTCTTCTCGGAGTTGTCCAGCTCCCGGGGCTCGTCCTCCAGGTCCTCGTCGGGCACGGGAGGGGCGAGGGCGGGCCGGGCGGGGGGCATGGCGGCGGGCCGGCGGGCGGGAGGAGCCATCGCGGGGCGGACGCCGGTGGTGGGGCCCGAGCGCTGCGGCTGGGGCGTGGACGAGCGGGTGGGGCGCGGCGGGACGATGCCGCGGCCCTGGGTCTCGTCCTCGGCCAGGAGGTCCGCGGCCACCTGCACCTTGGGCTCGTCGTCCGGGGCGCCGGGTCCATCCTCCTCGGAGGCGAAGGGGTTGCGCGTGGGCGGCGGCGTCCGGTCGTCATCCGGGGGAGGAGGGGGCTTGTTGGCGGGAAGGTTGGGCCGGAGGGCGGGGCCGCCGCGGGCGGCGGGCGCCTTGGGCGGGGTGGGCAGGTTGGCGGGCACCTGCACCTGCACCGCCGGGGTGGCGGGCGCCGGGGGCTTGCCGTCCTTGGCGTCGTGGGCCTCGTCCTTGAGCCGCTGCTCGAAGGCCAGCCACTCCTTCTTGAAGCTGTCCGGGTCGCGCTCGCCGCGCTCGCGGTGCTTGAGCGAGGGGGCCCAGCGCACGGCGTACGTCTCGCCCAGGCGGAAGGAGGGGGGCGGGGGCAGGCCGTAGGTGGCCGGGTCGAAGAAGGACTCGTCCAGGTCGGAGAAGCCGTAGGCGCGCGCCCTGTCCACGAAGGTGGGGATGATGCCGGTGGGCGCGTGGTAGCCGAGGATGTGGCCGTCCTCGTCCTTCGTCACCGGGGTGAAGACGAAGATGTCCTGGGTGCGGTACTCGCCCTTCTCGCTGAGCGGGAGCACCTCGGAGAGGGCAATCGTCTTGCGGCTGCCGTCGTGGAGGCGCTCGCAGCAGATGACGAAGTTGATGGCGCTGGCCACCTGGGCGCGGATGGCCACCATGGGCAGCTCGATGCCGGACATGAGGCACAGCGACTCGATGCGGCGCAGCGTGTCCGTGGGGGTGTTGGCGTGGGTGGTGGCGAGCGAACCGCCGTGGCCCGTGTTCATCGCCTGAACGAGGTGGAAGGCCTCGCCGCCGCGCACCTCGCCCACGACGATGCGGTCCGGGCGCAGACGCAGGGCCGAGTGCAGCAGGTCTCCCATGTCCACGCCGCCCTTGCCGAACTTGTCCGGGGGCCGGCTCTCGAAGGGGACGAGGTGGGACTGGTTGAGCTGGAGCTCGGCCGAGTCCTCGATGGTGAGGATGCGCTCCTCGTCGGGGATGAGGGAGGAGACGATGTTGAGCAGGGTCGTCTTGCCCGAGCCCGTGCCGCCGGACACCAGCATGTTGAGCTTGGTGTGGATGCCCGCGTCGATGAGGCGCGCCATCTCCTTGGTCATCGACTTGAACTTGATCAAGGACTCGATGGTGAGCTTGTCCTTGAAGAACTTGCGGATGGAGATGGTGGTGCCCTTGCGGGCGATGGGCGGGATGACGACGTGGATGCGGCTGCCGTCGGGCAGGCGCGCGTCGAGGCGGGGACGCTCGTCGTTGAGGAGGCGGCCGACGAACTGCGCCATGTTGCGCGCGGCGCCGATCAGACCTTCCTCGGTGAACGTGGCATCGGTCTTGGAGACCTTGCCCTTGCGTTCGATCCAGACATCGGTGGGCCCGTTGATCATGATCTCTGAGACCGACGGGTCGTCGAGATAGGGGAGGACGGGCTTGAGGAACGCGCGGAGCGACTCGTTGTACATCGACATGGCGTCCCCGAGGGTAGCCCGACAATGGCCCGAGCCCAAGAGGAGGGCTCGGTTGCTTGTCAGGTGGGGCGGCGGACGGGGGGAAACGCGGGTGTTCCGCCTGTGTCACGGCCTCATGCGGCCGTAGAACTCACGCGCCCGGGGTGCCGCCTCGCCCCAGAGGCGATCGACGACCTGCTCCAGCCCCATCCGGGAGCGCACCTCGGGCTTGATCTCCCTCAGCAGGTGGATGGGAGAGACCCCGTACACCAGCACGTGCAGCGGCTCCTCCAGCCCCCGGGTCCAGTCGATGGCACGGGCCTCCTCCTCACTGGCCGGCAGGGGCGTGAGCGAGGTGCGCCCCTCATGCCCCTGGTTGCCGATGAGGCTCTCGTCCGGGATGGCATGCTCCACGAGGCCCCTGGCGTGCCAGATCTTCCGCTCGTGCGCCATGGCCCACACGTTGAGCCGCCCGTCGTCCGAGAGCCCCGGAGGGGGGCGCTCCACCAGCGAGGCGTGCTCCCACTCCAGGAAGTCGCGCGCCAGCTCCACCGGAAGAGCGCACGTCACACCCACCAGCCCATCGTCCGAGGTCCACCACGCATCTCCCTGCTCGTACGCGAGCCGCGCCGTCTCATGGTTCGCGTAGAAGCAGACGGGGTGCCGAGGCCTCACGGCCAGCGCCGCGCGGACCGCCTCCACGAAGCCGGCGCAGGGCACGGCGTCGTCATTGAGCAGCACCACGTGGGTGATGCCGTGCTCGGCCTGGGCGATGCCCCACCGCCAGCACGCGCTGGCCACGTTCCACACGCCACGGCGCACGGTGTCCCGCTCCACGTGGAGCACGTCCCTCGTGCCCAGCGACTGGCGCAACCGCTCCTCCAACCTCCGCGCCAGCTCCACCCGTGTGGGATCGAAGGCGGCGTGCATCACCGTGAACGCGAGTCTCGGCGCTCCCATGTGTAGACCTCCTCCCGCCCCGGTCCACCCGGGGCGCATCCTCGACTCCTCAATACGCGAGGTATGGCCCGGCCTGGAATGCTCGACCCACCGTGAATCGGACCGACGTGAAAAAGACACCCACGCCACATGACCGCTGAAGTAGGGTGGACGGGTGCTCCGTAGGTGATGAGCCCTGACTCGGAGGCGCGATGGGTGCGATGAAGGACCGGCTGCCGGCGGACTGGAAGAAGGTGCTGAAGGACGTGCTGGCGAGCCCTGGGTTCGCGGAGCTGGAGGCGTTCGTCACGCGGGAGCGGCGCGAGCACACGGTGTACCCGTCCGAGGAGGACCTGTTCTCGGCCTTCCGGCTGACGCCGTACGACGAGGTGAAGGTGCTGTTGCTCGGGCAGGACCCGTACCACGGGCCGGGACAGGCGCACGGGCTGGCGTTCTCGGTGCAGCCGGGGGTGAAGCCACCGCCCTCGCTGGTGAACATCTTCAAGGAGCTCCAGAGCGACCTGGGCGTGCCGAAGCCGAAGGACGGCTCGCTGGTGCCGTGGGCGAAGCAGGGGGTGCTGCTGCTCAACGCGGTGCTGACGGTGCGCGAGGGGCAGGCCAACGCCCACGAGGGGCACGGCTGGGAGGCCTTCACCGACGCGGTCATCCAGAAGGTGAGCGACGAGCCGGAGCCGGTGGTGTTCCTGCTGTGGGGCAGCTACGCGCAGAAGAAGGAGGCGCTCATCGACACCTCGCGGCACATCGTCCTGAAGGCACCGCATCCCTCGCCGCTGTCGGCGAAGAAGGGCTTCTTCGGGAGCAAGCCCTTCAGCCTCACCAACGAGGCGCTGAAGAAGGCGGGGCGCGAGCCCATCGACTGGCGCCTGCCGGCGTGAGGGGGGGATGCCTCAGGTGCCGAGTCCCCAGACGGAGCGAGCGCGGGTGTACCTGGCTTCCACCACCCGCACCTCATCGGGGCCCGGCTCCCCATCGAACATCTCCGCGACGAGCGCGTTGGGGCCCTCCATGCGAATCACCACGCGCTCGCTCCCGCCGGTCGCGTTCCGGAAGGTGATGACCCTGCCGCTCGCATCGAGCGTGCCCTCGCGCAGGGTGAGGCCCGTGCCCATGCTGCCGTACGTCATCATCACGAACACGTCCTGGGCGTTGTCGTAGCCGTAGACGGTGCGTCCCTCGAAGGAATGGCCCAGGACGGTGCTGGTATAGGTCTCCTCGAGGTAGCGCCCGCCGAGCGTCATCCGCATCTTCACCGTGCCCGTCGACTCCACCCACGAGCCCATCCAGTTCCTCGTCCGCACCTTCCAGGTACCGGCCCACGAGGCCAGGAGCGCGTGAGCGGAACAGGGTTGGGCGTGGTGGACCGTCTCTTCCATGAAGCGTTCGGCCTGGGGGTCGATCCGCGAGTCGGTTGCCAACGCCGTCTTCCTGCTCGTGTCCATGACTTCTTCTCTCTCCTCGATATCCGGATTCAGACGCAAAGCGCATGCCATGCAAAGCACGCGTGTCTGACGGGCCAGACGCCGGACGCCGCCCTTCAGACTGCTCATTGACGCGGCGTTGACGTGTCGGATCGACATGTCGGTGCGCCTCGACGAGCAAGCCGGCCCGCGACTGGTTAGAGTCGCGTCCATGGCGAAGACCGCACCCCGCAAGGCCTCGGCGAGCCAGAAGAAGGCCGTCCGAGCGGCTCCGAAGAAGAAGAGCGCCGCCCCCGCGAAGAAGCGCCCCGCGTCCGTGAAGAAGCGTGTGGCTCCGGCGAAGAAACCCGCCGCCGCGAAGAAGCGCGCCGCCCCGGTGGCGCCCCCCGCGCCCGAGCAGACCGCTCCGAGCGAGGCGCTCGAGACGCCCGAGACGCCCGAGATGAAGGCCCTGCCGGCCGGGGAGCCCGTGGAGGGCGGTCGCGCGCTGCCCTTCGAGATCGACCCCAAGCGGGTGGAGGAGAGCCTGCGCAAGATGCGCGAGGAGCTCGTCCACTGGGCCAACAAGGGCCGCTACACCAAGGTGCGCTTCAAGTTCCGGGGCAAGCAGCTGCTGCCGGATCTGCCCATCGCCGCCGTGGTGGCCGCCGAGGGCCTCACCTTCTACTGGGGTGGCATCCTCCGCGCGCTCATCGTCACCGTGGCCGGCGGCAGCCTGCTGCAGGTGGAGTTCGTCAACGACGCGGACAAGCGCGTGCAGGCCGGCAAGGAGGCCCTGCTGGCTGGTGACCTGGACGATGCCCTGGCCCACTTCCGCGAGGCGCTCGCCATGGACCGCGACAACGTCGGCGCGCACCTCAACGTGGGCGTGGCGCTCAAGCTGAGGGGGGACCGGGAGGGCGCCCTCGCCGCCTTCGAGCGCGCGAAGTCGCTGGACCCGGAGGGTCCCCTGGGTGCCGAGGCCGAGCGGCTCGCCACCCCGCTGCGTCCCAAGGATCCGCTGGCCCAGGCGAGCTGAGCCCCGGGGCTATACTGCGTCCACCATGGGAGCACCCGTCGAGGACGAGTACCAGTTGCGCCTGGAGGGCCGGGGAGTGGTGCTGGAGCCCGCCCGGAAGCGCTACTACGGCCTGGTGCTGGCCCTGGCCGATTCCGGGTGGGAGGCGGCGCTGCGCAAGCAGATGCCCCTCCTGCGCGAGGTGGCGGCCCATCAGCAGAAGGTGGACGAGGTGCTCGCCTACGCCGTCCGCCGCGCCGAGGCCGAGTCCTGGCCCACCAGCAACCCCACCGTCCGCGGCATCTTCGAGGTGCGCTCGCTGAGGGACCAGCTCGCCCGGGACCTGGCTCGCAAGCTGGGGCGGAGCGCCCAAGAGCCCCTCGGGAGCCTGATGGTGGCCCTGGAGGACTGGCTGCTCACCATCCCGCGCATGGTGCCGCCCCAGCAGCGGTGGAGCACGGCGGTGGAGGTGCTCCCGGACACGCTGCCGGCGCTCCGGGAGGCCTCGGCCTTCGGGGAGCTGCTGGAGTCGCTCTTCGCGCGGCCCCTGCCAATCACGGGCCGCATCCCGTTCACGAGCGCGCAACGGGAGGAGCTGAGCCTGTGGTGGCCGAGAGGACAGGCGGCGCTGGTGTCGTTGTGGAACCGGCTCTCCGGAGTGGATGCGATTGGCGGCATGGTGGAGGATTTCCGCAAGCAGTCCACCCGGGCGCCGCTCCACCCGCCGCGCAACGGCCCCGAGCGCCTGTTGCACGCCGCCTACTGGTTCCAGGAGGCCCATGCCCTGCTGAGCCGGATGGCCCAGGCTCGGGTGGCCCCGCTGGTGCTCGAGGACGCCGAGTTCCCCGAGGTGCTCTGGTGGATGTTCGAGCGCGAGTACGTCCCGCGCATCCGGCTGTTGGCCACGGAACGCCTGGCGGACGCCCGGGCGGCACTGATCGAAGTGGCCTATGAGCTGTGGGACGCTCAGCGCCAGGATATTCCCGAGGAGGAGCGCTGGCTGGCCGCGCGCTGGGCTCGCCTGGAGGAGCTGGCCTGGCGGGCGGATGAGTCGCGCGGCGGCGCGGATGGCGAGCGGGTTCGCGGAGTCCTCCGGGAACTCATCCAGAGGCACGGAATTGGAAGCTCCGCCCTGCGCGGGTGGAGGGATTCGTCACGCCTGGTGAATCTGGTGCAACAAGCGCGCTCGGTCATCGGTTAGAGGTTCGGATGGGGTCGGACGAGGTGTCCGATGCCCCCCAGCCAGGCGACTTCTGGCTCCTCTTTCCGCCTACCCCTCGTCACCCCCGTGTTTCCCTTGTTGACGCTGGAAAATCCGGGGGTTACGTAGGCACGTTACCCTGACGGGCCCCCATCGTGCGGGCCCCACCCCTGACCCTCGATTTCATGGCCGACGACACCACCGACAAGCCGGCAACGCCCCCCGCTCCTCCTCAGGGCAGCGTGGGAGAACTCATCCCCGTCAACATCGAAGACGAGATGCGCCGTTCGTATCTCGACTACTCGATGTCCGTCATCATCGGGCGCGCGCTGCCCGACGTCCGTGACGGCCTCAAGCCCGTGCATCGCCGCGTGCTGTACGCGATGAACGACCTGGGCAACTACCACAACCGTGCCTACAAGAAGAGCGCGCGCGTGGTGGGTGACGTGATTGGTAAGTACCACCCGCACGGCGACACCGCCGTCTACGACGCCATGGTGCGTCTGGCCCAGGAGTGGAGCCTCCGCTACCTGCTGGTGGACGGCCAGGGCAACTTCGGCTCCGTGGACGGCGACTCGCCAGCGGCCATGCGCTACACGGAAGTGCGCATGGACCGCCTGGCCGAGGAGATGCTGGCGGACATCGACAAGGAGACCATCGACTTCGGTCCCAACTACGACGACTCCACCGTGGAGCCGCTGGTCCTCCCCACCAAGTTCCCCAACCTCCTGGTCAACGGCAGCACGGGCATCGCGGTGGGTATGACCACCAACATCCCGCCGCACAACATGACCGAGGTCATCGACGGGACGCTGCACCTGATCGACCATCCCGAGGCCACCGTTCGGGACTTGATGCAGTTCATCCCCGGGCCGGACTTCCCCACCGCCGGCATCATCACCGGCCGGGAGGGCATCCTGCGCGCCTACGAGACGGGCCGTGGGCAGATCACCGTCCGGGCCCGCACGGAGATCGAGACCTCCAAGAAGGGTGACCGTGAGAGCATCATCGTCACGGAGATTCCCTACCAGGTGAACAAGGCGCGGCTCATCGAGAAGATCGCCGACCTGGTGCGCGAGAAGAAGCTGGAGGGCATCAGCGACATCCGCGACGAGAGCGACCGGCAGGGCATGCGCATCGTGGTGGAGCTCAAGCGCGACGCCATCTCCGCCGTGGTGCTCAACAACCTGTTCGCCAACACCGCGATGGAGACCACCTTCGGCGCGGTGATGCTGGCCATCGACGCGGGCCAGCCGCGCACGCTCACGCTCAAGGAGCTGCTGGAGCGCTTCATCGCGCACCGCCGGGACGTGGTGACGCGCCGCAGCCGCTACGAGCTGCGCAAGGCGCGGGCCCGCCGCCACATCGTCGAGGGCTTGCTGGTCGCGCAGGACCTCATCGACCTGGTGGTGAGCCTGATCCGTGCCTCGAGGGATCCGGACGAGGCGCGTTGGGGCTTGATGAACATCCTGTCGCCCGCGCTCTACGAGCGGGAGAACTTCAAGAACCTGCAGCGCATCGACTACGCCAAGGCGAAGGCGCAGATGGAGCTGCTGGTCTCGAGGGCGCGCGACGAGGTGCCGAGCTACTCGGGGCTGGAGCACCGGTACGAGGGCTCGGGCTTCAGCGAGGAGCAGGCGAAGAACATCCTCGAGATGCGCCTGCAGCGCCTCACGGGCCTGCAGCGCGAGGAGCTGTTCCGCGAGCTGGTGGACCTGGTGAGGGAGATCCTCCGCCTGGAGGACATCCTGGCCAACGAGTCGAGCCTGCTCAACGTCATCCGGACGGAGCTCAGGGAGATCCGCGAGCGCTACGGCGACAAGCGGCGCACGGAGATCACCGGCGCGGCGGAGGAGATCACCAGCGAGGACCTCATCGCCGAGGAGACGATGGTGGTGACGCTGTCGCACACGGGGTACGTGAAGCGCTCGGCGCTGACGGAGTACCGGGCGCAGAAGCGAGGCGGGCGAGGCAAGACGGGGGCGACGACGAAGGAGGACGATTTCGTCACCGACCTGTTCGTGGCGAGCACGCACGCGTACCTGATGCCGATCACCAACACGGGCCGGCTGTACTGGCTGAAGGTGCACGAGATTCCGCTGGCGGGCCGCACGTCGCGAGGCAAGCCGATCGTGAACCTGGTGCAGCTGGGCGAGGGCGAGCGGCTGGCGCAGGTGCTGGTGACGAAGGAGTTCGGCGAGAACCAGTTCGTCTTCTTCGTGACGAAGCGTGGCGTGGTGAAGAGGACGGACCTGTCGGCCTTCTCGAACGTGCGCTCCAGCGGTATCCGGGCGCTGGGCATCGAGGAGGGGGACGAGCTGGTGGCGGTGAAGATCACCGACGGCTCGAAGGACATCCTGCTGTCCACGGCCAACGGCATGAGCATCCGCTTCCCGGAGACGGAAGTGCGCTCGATGGGCCGGGATGCCTACGGCGTGAAGGGAATCACGCTGGAGGATGGCGACGAGGTGGTGGGTGCGGACCTGGTGGAGAAGGACACCACGGTGCTGACGGTGACGGAGAACGGCTACGGCAAGCGGACGGAGGAGGGCGAGTACCGTCAGCAGGGCCGAGGCGGCAAGGGCATCATCGACATCAAGGCCACCGAGAGGAATGGCAAGGTGGTGGGCCTGCTGCAGGTGACGGACAAGGACGAGGTGATGCTGGTCACCAACGGCGGGATGCTCATTCGGATGAAGGCGAAGGAGATCTCCGTCATCGGCCGCAACACGCAGGGTGTGAGGCTGATCGCGCTGGAGAGCGCGGAGGAGAAGGTGACGGGCATCTCGAAGCTGCCGGAGTCGGAGGAGGAGGGCGAGGAGAACGGAGGCGAGGCGGTGGTGGCGGAGGCGTCCGCGTCGTCGGAGTCCACCGAGCCCGCGGCCGAAGCGTCGACCGCCGAGGAGTCCACGGAGTCGTCGGAGCCGGAGTCCGAGGAGTAAGCAAGAACCCCTCTCCCTCCGGGAGAGGGACGGGGTGAGGGTCTCACGGGCCGCGAGTCGAACCCGTGTAAACCCCCTCTCCCCCTGGGAGAGGGCTGGGGTGAGGGATTTCCCTCCTCCGGCCCTCTTCGCGTTTCGAACGAGACCCGCCGCGTGTAAACCGGAGACCCACGTCCCTCCAGGACAAGAAGGTCGTGCGGCTCCACACGAAACCAGTCCCGCGGCTCCACACCGAGCGTTCCCTCCCGGACGGTCAACCCCGCCTTGCCAGGGTTCCTAAGTTCTGGAGGCGGACCCGCCGCTGTCTTTGCTTCGGGCGGACCGCATGAGGGGGGTCCTGATGCGTGCGTTCTATCTCCTGGCCGCGGCGGGGGTCGTGGCCCTATCTGCATGTGGAGTGACGGTGGAGCCGCCATCGGCTCCAGCGGTTTCCCCGGGGGTGTCACTCCATCCAGAGCGACGTGGAATCGGGCTGCTACCGATGGGCGGCCCCCAATCCATGGCGAAGCCAGGGCTGGAGGTGAGCGTGGATCCACGGCGCTCGCTGGCGGTGACGGACCAGCTCATCCTGGCGCGCTTCAGCTTCGAGGAGGTGATGAACCGGCTGGCGGAGCAGAGCGGCATTCCGGGGCTCACGGGGCTGAGGCTCTACCAGGAGTGGTGGGACACGCAGCGGCCGGGGCCGGGGTTGGGGCTGGGCGGTGCGCATTGCGATGACCAGACGCTCGAGGACGGGCTGCCGGGCTTCAACGGCTTCGCCTATGCCTGCCCTCGGGCGGAGGGGAGCCAGGCGCAGGAGAATCCCTTCCTCAATCCGGACACCCATCACGCGGCGTACGTGCCCATCGGGCTCTTCAACCGCTTCGACCTGGCGGCGGAGGACGGGAGCGACTGCGGGGAGTACCGCATCGTCTTCGCCCGGCGCTCGGGCATCACCAACTCGCGCAGCCGCAACCTCATCGCCTTCGAGGGAGTGCTGCCCAACCCGAAGCCGAAGAAGGGGATTCACGGGTGCCGCAAGGTGATGCGCTTCTGGGCGGAGCTCTCCCAGGAGCCGGACCCGGCGGTGCGCGCCGAGGCCCTGCACCGCTTCTACTTCGAGGGAATCGGGAACATCCCGCCGGTCATCGACATCGACAACTTCGGCAACGCCACGGATCGCGCCACCGGCCAGGTGCGCACCAACCAGTTCATGCAGTCCACCTGGACGTTGCGCGAGTTCCGCGTGCGCAAGCGGTGCGAGGGGGGCTCGTGCGTGATGCGCTTCGAGCCGGACACGGTGAAGACGAACCCGGCCGGAGTGCTCTTCAGCTCGAAGGTGGGCCATCCGCTCAAGGCGGACTTCGCGGAGTCCCTGGCGTCCCAGGTGGGGACGCTGGCGACCAACGACCTGCTCCGTTACACGATGGCCACCGAGGAGCGCTTCAACACCGGGCAGAGCAACGCGAGCGGCACGGAGAACCTCTACGTCCACCACTTCGGCACGGGTGCGAGCCCGCTGCGCACCCAACTCCAGCAGCGGCTCTCCACGCTGCGCAGCACGCTCACGCCGGCGAACATCGTCGCGAGGGCGCAGACGCTCTCCTGCGCGGGGTGCCACCAGCTCAGCACGGGCACGAACCTCGGAGGCGGGCTCACCTGGCCCTCCAAGTCCACCCTCTACACCTTCGTCCACGTGAGCGAGCGCACGCTGGAGGAGGGTCCGGACGGCCCGCGTTACGGGCTCTCGGAGTCGCTGGTGGGCACCTTCCTCCCGTACCGGCAGGAGCTGATGGAGGCCTTCCTCGAGCGGCGTCCGCCCTTCGAACAGCACCCGGGCCCCGATGACTGCGAGGAGCCGGAGGCGCCGGGTGCGCGGGGGGCCAAGAAGGACAAGCCGCCCAAGGAGCCGTGCGAGGACGACTGAGGACACTCGGGGAGATGGCGGCTTGCCCCACGAGCGGCCGGGCGCCTACGGTGGAGGGGCCGCAATGGAAATCGGCCTCCATTCGTAGGAGAGGACATGAACGCTGCAGGCCTTCGAGCAATGGGGACCCGGTTCTTCCGCTACGTGCGAGACCCGCGCGTGCCGATGTGGCGGAGGCTCGCGGGGTTGTTCGCCGTCATCTACTTCGTCATGCCCGTGGACGCGCTGCCGGACTTCCTGCCCATCCTGGGCTGGTTGGACGACATCGGCGTGTTGTCGGCGGCGGCCTTCTTCGTGGTGCGCGAGGTGCAGCGCTACCAGCCGGAGTCGGCGTGGCCGAAAACGTTGGATTCGGCGGAGGAGGCTCGGACGGGCACTCCGCCACTGCGCGACCGCTGACCCCGTGAGCCGTACGTGGAGGGGGCGGCTCTTCTTCGGACCCGGGCGCCTGCTCTACGCGGGGCCCCTGGGCGAGACGCGACCGCATGCGCACCACAGCTTCCAACTGGTGCTGTCGCTCGGTGAGCCGGTCTCGCTGGCGGACTCCCGCCTGCGCACCCGGCCCTGCCAGGCGGCCATCATCCCGCCGGATGTCGAGCACGCCGTGGCCGGCGCGGCCAGTGCCGCGGTGCTGCTCCACGTGTACCCCGATGACCTCGTCGGACGGAGCCTCCAGACACTCGGCATCGCGCGAGACTCCGTGGCGGACTGGCAGCGGGCGGGCGAGTGCCTCGTGTCGCTCGCCCCGAAGGCGCCACCGAGGCACTGGCACGAGGCCGAGTCGCTCGCCCAGGCGATGCTCCTCGCGCTGCGGGTGGACACGGCGAGCCCTCGGCCCACCCATCCCGCGGTGAAGCGCCTGCTGCGCCTGTTGCCGGAGGCGCTTGAGGGAGACGTGCGCCTCGAGGCGCTCGCGCCCCGGGTGGGGCTCTCCACCAGCCGGCTGTCCCATCTCTTCCGGGCCGAGGTGGGGCTGGCGCTCCGGCCGTACATCCTCTGGCTGAGGCTCCACCGCGCCGCCGAGCACCTGCGGGCGGGTGCTCCCCTCACCACCGCGGCGCACGCGGCGGGCTTCACCGACAGCGCCCACCTGAGCCACGTCTTCCGCCGGGTGTTCGGGCTCTCCCCCTCGGAGATCGCCGGCGTGGTCGAGTGGGTCCTCCCCCCAGGAGGTGGCGAGTTCTTACAAGCGCGCGGCGCTCCTCCCGCGTGAAGGTGGCGCGGTCAAGAAGGAGGAAGTCATGCCGATGAAGTCGAAGCTGCGGGCCGCGTTCGAGACCGAGCTGCACCAGGCCACCGAGGCGGAGCGGGGTGGTGAGCTGCCGCGCGCGTGGCGGCACCTGGAGCGGGCCCACATCCTGAGTCAGGCCCATGCCGGGCCGCATGTCCGGGTGCATTGCCTCATGTTCGCCTTCGGGTGGCGGCGCGGGGACGTGCGCGAGCTGCTCGGTCAGCTGGCGCGAATCCTGGTGGCCGGGCCGGGCTCGTGGCTCGGCCGGGCTCCGCTCGGCAATACCGGAGGAGCCAACGTGGGCATCCTCACGCCCATGCCGATTCCCGAGGACCTGCGCGCCCTGCTGGACGCGTGAGCGGGCGATGTCAGACCGATTCCCCATCATGCCGGCCGCACGGGGGCGACAGGGGTCGCCCCACTCACCGGGAGAAGCGCGCATGAAGAGGAAGATGACCGTTGCGGCCGTGGGGGTGGGAGCGTTGCTGGCGGCCACCAGCGCCGTGGCCGGCTTCAAGTCCAGCCAGCAGGTCGTGGTGGACGTGACGAACCGGCATGCGCAGGGCTCTCTGGGAGGAGCGCGCAACAGCGCGGATTCGATGCAGTACATCGGCTGCTACACGCAGTCGGTCAGTCCGTTCACGACCATCATCGGTCAGTGTTACGCGAGGGATGCTGGCGGCACCTACGTGAGCTGCTCGTCCACGGCGCCCGGCTTCGTGAACATGGTCCAGTCCCTGAATGGGGACAGCTCTCTCGCCTTCGGCTGGGACGCATCCAACACCTGCACGTCCATCATCATCTTCAACACCTCGGAAGACGCGCCCAAGATTCCGTAACGCGATCCGAGACAGTAGGAGGGGGAGCCCGAGCGCACGTGGGTGGCTTGTGCTCCTCCCGGGGATGCGTTACCGGCAGGGCTTTCCGCCGGAGTCTGGCTCCGGTGAGAGGAGAGCCATGCACCGACGTCTGCCTCGCGCCCTGCTGGGCGCCGTTCTGCTGTGGGGATGTGGTGGCAAGCCGCCCCCCGGGACGAACACGCCACCGGCCGCTGCGGACCTGACGCCGCCGACCGTGAGCTTCACCTCGCCACGAGAGGCCTGGCGCCTGGGCGCGTACCAGCAGGTGCGGCTGGAGGGCACCGCGGCCGATGACACCGGCGTGGAGCGGCTCACCTGGCGCTTCAATGATGGCGAGACGCGAGTCCTCGAGTCCACGGAGTCGGAGGGTGGGCGCGCGTTCGCGCTGGAGGTGACGCCCCGGCCCGGGAACAACACGCTGGTGGTGCGCGCGGAGGATGCCACGGGCCATGTGGCCGAGGCCTCCGTGTCCTTCCACTTCGGCACCCTCGTGTCGGCGGGCGGTCTGCACGGTGGCGCGGTGCGCGACGGACGGCTCTACACGTGGGGGCAGAACGCGCAGGGGCAGCTCGGGCTCGGTGATACGACTCCTCGCTCCACGCCGGTCCTGGTGGCGGAGCTGTCGCGGGTGGCCTCCATCGCCATCAACAGCAACACCTCGCTGGCGGTGCTCGAGGACGGCACGGTGTGGACCTGGGGCGCCAACGCCAGTGGACAGCTCGGCCTGGGGACTCCACCCGTGGAGGGCCAGCCACGCACCCCGGACACCCAGCCGCGCAATCGGCCCACGCAGGTGCCTGGACTGACGGACGCGGTGGCGGGCGCGCTCGGCTTCAGTCACGCCCTCGTGCTGAAGGCCGATGGCACCGTGGTGGCCTTCGGGAAGAACAACAACGGGCAGCTCGGGGATGGCACCACCACGGACCGCGACTACCCGGTGCCGGTGCGCGGGCTGACGGAGGTGGTGAAGCTGGCGGGCGGCTCGCAGCAGTCGGTTGCCCTCACGAGGGACGGCACGGTGTGGGCCTGGGGGAACAACAACTTCGGCAACCTGGGCCAGGGCACCGAGGACTCGGTGGCCCATCCCGAGCCGGTGCGGGTGCCGGGCCTCTCCAGCGTGGTGGACATCGCCAGCGGGCGTGACCACGTGCTGGCGCTCCACGAGGACGGCACGGTGTCGGCCTGGGGCCTCAATGCCAGCGGGCAGGTGGGCAACGGCGAGAGCGGCTCGGGCTTCGAGGTGCGTGCGCCGGTGAAGGTGGTGGGATTGACGGACGTGGTGGCCGTGTATGCCAACTCCAACTTCGGCCTCGCGCTGAAGGCGGACGGCACGCTGTGGGGCTTCGGCCAGAACTTCAACGGGCAGCTCGGCAACGGGCAGAGTGGTTCGGAGCATCAGGCCCATCCCCTCGCGGACAAGGCGGTGGTGGGGCTCTCGGAGCTGAGGGACGCCGCCGCGGGTTCCACGTTCGGGCTGGGGCTGCGCCGGGATGGTCAGCTCTTCGGGTGGGGCTGGAACAGCACCGGCTCGCTGGGCAACGACACGTTGCAGAACAACTGGAGCTTCCCCGAGCCCGTGGTGGTGAAGCTGCCATGAGGACGCGCCAGGGTTGGACGCTGGCGGTGGTGCTTGGCTTTTCGGCGATGGCGTGCCGTGGGGAGCCTCCGTCTCCGGCTCCGCTGGACGAGGTGCCTCCGGTCCGCTGGGACGTGGTGGAGCCTGGAGAGGCGCTATCGGGAGGCGAGGCGGGCACCGTCACCGACGCGAGCGCGCAGGCCTTCTCCCAGGCGCTGCCCGTGCTGACGCTGGAGCGGCGTTCGGGCTTCGTCTCGGGGCGAGGCGTCTTTGAGATTGATTGGATTCCGGCGCCGGCCTCGAGCAGCCGGGCGGACCGGGACGGGCTGGGGCCGCTCTTCCACGCGGTGGCGTGCAAGTCCTGCCACGTGGGCAACGGGAGGACCGCGCCACCGGACGAGCCCGGCTCCACAGGAGAGGCGCTGCTGATTCGCCTGAGCATCCCGGGCATGGCGCCCAACGGTGGACCGCTCCCGGAGCCCACCTATGGTGACCAGCTGCAGCCGAAGGGGGTCCCGGGTGTGCCGGCCGAGGCGCGGCTGGTGGTGCGCCATACGCCGCGCCCGGGCACCTTCGCGGATGGTGAGCCTTTCACCCTGATGGCTCCCGAGTATGCGCTGGAGGAACTGGCCCACGGTCCGCCGCATCCGGACACGATGCTCTCGCCGCGGCTCGCGCAACCCCTGCATGGGCTCGGTCTGCTGGCGGCGGTCCCCGAGGAGACGGTGCTGGAGTGGGCGGACCCGGACGACGCGAACGGGGATGGCATCTCCGGCCGGCCCAACCGCGTGTGGAGCGTGCGTCAGGGCAGGCAGGTGCTGGGGCGCTTCGGGTGGAAGGCCAACCAGCCGGACCTGGAGCAGCAGAGCGCCGGGGCCTTCCTCGGAGACATGGGGCTCACCACGCCCTTGTTTCCCGCGCAGCCGTGCACCCCGGCC
This sequence comes from Archangium violaceum, assembly GCF_016887565.1. Classification (NCBI taxonomy): domain Bacteria; kingdom Pseudomonadati; phylum Myxococcota; class Myxococcia; order Myxococcales; family Archangiaceae; genus Archangium; species Archangium violaceum. Next base: position 11,443,083 of record NZ_CP069396.1, on the reverse strand, counting down.
GAGCAGGCCTGCGGGGATGCGCCCTCGGGAGGAGCGCCGGAGGTGGAGGCGAACCGGCTGGCGGCGCTCACCTTCTACTCGCACGTCATCGCCGTGCCGGCGCGCCGGGACGTGGACTCACCCCAGGTGCTGCGGGGGAAGGCGCTCTTCCACCGGGTGGGTTGCGCGGGTTGCCATCGGCCTACGCTCACCACGGGCATGTTGGAGGGCTACCCGGAGCTGTCCGGACAGACGATCCGTCCCTACACGGACCTGTTGTTGCATGACCTGGGCGAGGGGCTCGCGGACGGGCGGCCGGACTTCGAGGCCACTGGGCGCGAGTGGCGCACGGCACCGCTGTGGGGCATCGGGCTGACGGCCACCGTCAACGGGCACACGCGCTTGCTGCACGATGGGCGGGCGCGCTCGTTGATGGAGGCCATTCTCTGGCACGGTGGAGAGGCCGAGGCCTCGAGGGAAGCGGTCAAGCAGCTCTCGAAGGAGGAGCGAGAGTCACTGCTGATGTTCCTGGAGTCGCTGTAGCTCCCATTCATTCATCCCCTCTCCCTCCGGGAGAGGGTCAGGGTGAGGGTGCCTGTCCCCGTTTTCCAATCCGTGGAGCGCGGGAAATGGGGAACCCGAGTCCACCCCATACCCTCACCCCGTCCCTCTCCCAGAGGGAGAGGGTCCAACCCGATTCCTCACCGTAAATGCTCCCTCTCCCTCTGGGAGAGGGCTGGGGTGAGGGTCTTCCCCCTTGTGACACCGTGAATGCTCCCTCTCCCTCTGGGAGAGGGCTGGGGTGAGGGTCTCCCCTTCCGTGACACCGTGAATGCTCCCTCTCCCTCTGGGAGAGGGCTGGGGTGAGGGTCTCCCCTTCCGTGACTCCGCCTGCTCTACCGCGCCGCCAGCGCATCCACGTGCTGGCGAAGGGCCACCTCGTTCTCCAGCCGCGAGCTGAGCCCGGCGATGGGCTGAGCGGCCTGGGCAATCCGTCCCCGGGTGCGAGGACCCGCGGCCACGAGCCAGGCCACGCCGAGGACGAGCTCGGCCACATCGGGAGCACCACTCAACTGTGGCACGAGCGCGAGCAGGGCCTCGACGGCCTTCTTCACCTGGGCGCCGTGCAACGCGTGGCTGCTGGTAATCCCCAGGCGCAGCAACTCCAGCAGGGCGAGCGCGGTGGCGCGAGCCTGGCGAACGGGCTCGGGCCCAGTCCCCGTACCGGCCCACAGGCCGCTGGCGAGCTGCTTCTCGAGCAGGCCCACGCCGCCATCGGTGGCGACCTCTCCAAGGCCTCCGGCCGCCAATCCCTCGCGCCGCACCGAGATGGCCTCGTCATCGCCCTCGAAGTCCAGGGAGTCAACGCTGGGGGCCTCCAGGGAGAGGGGCTCGGGAGCCGCGAAGGCATCCCCGCCAGGCCCCGCCGAGGACGCAACCTCCTTCGCCTTGCTCCTGAGCAGCCGCTCGAAGAAGCCACCACCCTTCGCCTGCTCCTGGGGCCGGGCGGCGGCTACCACGGGAGCCGCCGCCGCGGGAGCCGGCGCGCCGGGAGCCGGAGGAGGCATTGCGGCCGGAGCGGACGCGTACCGGACGGGCGAGGGGGGCGGTGGCGCACCCGCGGAGACATTCGCGAAGGATGCGGCCACCTTCTTCGGGGCCGCCCCGCGGTTCCGGGGCGTCGCCGCGGCCAGGGAGGGCATGGCCGCGCCCTCCGCCTCCTCCTGCTTGGCGGTGCCGAACATGGCCCAGCCGGCGGGGGCGTGGACGGGGACGACGCGCGTCTCGGGCTGGCCCGAGGCGCGGCGCTCGCCGGTGCGCTCCTCCACCACGACGAAGGAGGTGTACGGCGTGACGATGCCGTGCGCGAGCGCGAGCTGGACGATGCGCTCCTTGAGGGCCTGGGCGCGCCGGCCCACGAGCGCGGCGTCCTGCCAGGCGCGAATGCGCTCGGCGGCCCACAGCTTCTCCACCGCGGGCCTATCGCTCTCGGCGGGGAAGCTCACGGGGATGGAGAGCGAGAACGTCTCCGCGCCCGACTTCCCCTTGAGCACCACCCTGCCCGAGCCGGGCGTGGTGTAGCGGCCGAAGAGGCTCCACGGCGTGCCGTCCACGAGCTGCGGCGGCTCGGCGGGGGCCAGCTCCGAGGCCTCCACGCCCTCGAAGCGCACCTCCACGCCGGTGACGCGCGGCGCGAGCGCGCGGGAGAACTGGGCCACCACCTTGTCGTCGATGCGCTCGCCGGGGTGGATGAACTCCACCGCGCCGCCCGTCTGCCGGGCCATGTCCTTGAGCAGCACGTCACTCACGTTGGTGCCGATGCCGAAGGAGTAGAGGCGCGCCGTCTTCCGCTCGGCCATCACCGCGTCGAGGATCTCCGACTCGTTGCCCACCTGGCCATCCGTGAGGAGCACCACCACGCCATCCGGCACGGCCCGCACGGCGGCCCGCATGGGCTCGAGCAGCTCGGTGCCACCGCTGGCGTGCAGGGCGGCCACCCAGCGGTCGGCCTGCTCCAACGTCTTCTGGGTGAAGACGACGGGCTCCGGCGAGAAGAGGCGGAAGGAGTTCTCGAAGGCGATGATGTTGAAGCGGTCGCCCTCGCGCAGGTGGCGCAGGCACAGGCGGAGCGCGCCCTGGGCCTGGGGGAGGCTCTCGCCGTCCATGGATCCGGAGGTGTCCACGACGAACACCACCTCCTGGCGCTTGGGGCCCGCGGCCATGCCGAGCAGGTCCGGCACCACGGTGAGCGCGAAGGTGCCGGGCTCCTGGCCCTTGCGGTGGGTGACGAGCGTGGTGAGCGGGGTGCTTGTGTCGGGGCTGCGCACGCTGAGCACGAGGTCGCGGTCCAGCGCCACGTTTGGCTGGGAGAGCTTCACGCGCATGCCGCCCTCGGCGCGGGAGACGTCCAGCTTGTGCGAGGGGCTCTCCACCACCACCTCGCGGCCGAGCGAGACGAGCAGGTCCAACGTGAGGCCGTAGCGCGCGTCGCCCACGGGCGGGGTGATGCGGTCCGCGTCGGGCACGCGGTTGGTGGGATTGGCCGCGCCGTGGGCGGTGCGGTCACCCTGGGAGTTGCCAGGGATGTAGCGGGGGGCGACGAGGGTGGGCAGGGCCCAGCGCACGCAGCCTTCCTCCACCTGGATGGCCTGGAGGAACTCCACCTCGACGAGCGTCTCCTCGCCGGGCAGGAGGTTGCCCACCTGGGCGGTGAAGACGTTGGGGCGCTCCTGGTCGAGCAGCGCGGCGCCGTGGCCGGCCGTCACCGCGTCGTCATAGGCGCGGAAGGCCTCCTCGCGCTCCTTGAGGATGCCGTGCACGCGGCGCCCGGCACACTCCATGGAGAACGCGGTGAGCGTGGCGTCGGAGGGCAGCGGAAAGACGTAGACGGCCTCGACGGGCCTGGACTCGGCGTTGCGGTAGCGCTGGCGCACGCGCACCCTGGCATGGCCGCCGAGGAGTTCACCGGTAACGTCCACGCCCTGAAGGGGAACCTGGGCACCGCTCTGCGTGTACAGCCCTGCCTTGACGTTCTCGACGTTCTCCATGGCTCTACCTTTCCTGGGACTCCTGGATGAGGGCGCGCACACGCTCCACGAGCGCCCGGGTCTTCGCGTCCGCCGTATCGGCGAGGTGCAGCTCCAGCCCTGGTGCCAGCTCCCACCGGCGCCAGCTTGTCACCCCCTCCGAGGGGGAGACAGACGCCTCGGCCTTTTCCGGGCTCGGGAGAGGCGCCGGGGCGGGGGCCTCGGCGGTGGGGGACGCAAGGCGGGCGGAGTCCGTGTCGGCGAGCGCCTTCAGCTCATCGGGACCCAGCCGCGCCAGCTCCACCTGGATGGCATCGAGCGGGAGGAACTTCGCCTGTAGGGCGCGGATGGCCTTGAGGCGCAGCAGGTGGTCCTCCCCGTAGACGGTGTCCGGCCCCTTGAAGGGCGGGGCGGGCAGGAGTCCACGCTGGACGTAGTAGCGCACGGTCCGGGGGGACACGCCCGCCGCCTCGGCCAGCTCCGTCAGCTTCCACTCCTTGGATGTCTTCGTTGTGCTCACGACCCAGACAGTAGGACCCGACAGTTCTGGTGTCAAGTCGTCACTGTCGATTTGTCACTGTCATGAAACCACTGTGAGGATGGGGGGGAGCAGGCGGCCGGGCTTGCGCCGGGCGGGTCGGGTGGGTCAGAGGAGGGCCCATGGACGCGACGGGCGGCGTGGACATCTCTTCCATCCGGGTCATCGGAGCGGCGGTGACACCGGCGGTCATGGTGTCCGCGTGCGGCATCCTGGCCACGGGGCTGGACAACCAGATTGGGCGGATGACGTCCCGGATGCGGGAGATGCTGCGCGAGTGGCGCTCGCTGCCGAAGGGAGATCCGCGACGCGAGCTGCTGAAGGCGGAGGTGGCCATCCTGGACCGGAGGCACCTGCTGCTGGCGCGGGCGATGGGGATGGACTACGGGGCGCTCATCTCGTTCGTGCTGACCTCGCTGCTGTACCTGTCGCAGCGGCGCTTCGGCGTGCCGGATGTGCTGCCGGTGGTGTCCTTCTCGGTGGGCGTGGTGCTGCTGGGCGTCATCGCGGTGTTCGCGCTGGCGTCGCTGCGGCTCGGCCGGGACGCGATCGCGCTGGAGAAGCGCGAGATGTACGAGGACGCCGAGGTCCCCGCCCCCACGGAGGAGCGAAGGAGCTGAGCGCACCGGGGCGTCCGGCACTCACTTCGGTTGCAGGCCGAGGGCGCGTATGAGGTCGAGGGGAATGGGGATGATGGTCTGGTTGCCACCGCCCGTTATCTCCACGAGCGTCTGCAGGTAGCGCAGCTGGAGGGTGATGGGGTTGCGGTTGAGCACGTCGGCGGCGAGGAAGAGCTTCTCGGCGGCCTGGTGCTCGCCCTCGGCGGCGATGATCTTCGCGCGGCGTTCGCGCTCGGCCTCGGCCTGGCGGGCGATGGCGCGCTGCATCTCCACGGGCAGGTCGATGTGCTTCACCTCGACGTTGGAGACCTTGATGCCCCACGGGTCGGTGTGGGCATCGAGCACCTTCTGGATGTCGCGGTTGACGCGGTCGCGCTCGGAGAGGAGCTGATCCAGCTCCACCTGTCCGAGGATGGCGCGCAGGGTGGTTTGAGCGAGCTGGCTGGTGGCGTAGAGGTAGTCCTCGACCTGGAGCACGGCCTTGTCGGCGTGGATGACGCGGAAGTAGACGACGGCGCTCACCTTCACACTGACGTTGTCCCGGGTGATGACGTCCTGAGGGGGCACGTCGCGCGCGACGGTGCGCATGTCGATGATGACGATGCGCTCGACGAAGGGGATGATCCACCGGAAGCCGGCGCGCTTGAGGCCCACGAAGCGGCCGAGGCGGAAGACGACGCCGCTCTCGTACTCGTTGACGATGCGCACGCCGGAGAGGAAGAGGAGCACGAGGATGCCCAGGGGGATGAGCAGCCCGAGGGCATTCAGGAAGAAGTCGTTCATGGCTTCACCTCGTCGACGAAGAGGGTGAGCCCCTCCACGCGGCGCACCACCACGCGGGCGCCGGGGGCCAGGGGCGAGGAGGAGACAGCGGACCAGCGCTCGCCGTGGACGAACACCTCGCCGCCAGAGGACGAGACGGCCTCGAGTACCTGGCCCACCTCGCCCACGAGGCCCACGTCTCCGGCGAGCTGGGGCTTGTGTCGGGTCTCGGCGGCGCGGAAGGCGAGGAAGACGGCGGCCCCGGCGAAGAAGACGGCGGTGGGGATGAGCGTCTGCAGGGGAATCCGCAGGGGACGGTCGACGAACCAGTCCGCGTCGAAGCGGTCGACGAGGAACACGCCGCCGAGCACGAGCAGCACGGTGCCGGTGGCGCCGAGCAGGCCGCTGGTGACGAAGAGCTCGGCGACGAGCAGCGCGACGCCGAGCAACAACAGGACGAGGGCGCCTGTGCGCACGGGCAGGGCGGAGGAGGCGAGCAGGGCGAGCACCAGGCACACCACGCCGACGATGCCGGGGGCGAAGAGGCCGGGGTGGGTGAGCTCCACGGTGATGCAGAGGCCGGCGATGAGGAAGAGGACGTAGACGACGGCGGGCTGGGCGAGGACGTGGAGGACGCGCTGGGAGAGGGAGGGCGCGAGCTCCACCACCTGGGCGTTGGCGGTGCGCAGGGTGACGGGCGTGTCGGCGACGGTGACGGTGCGGCCGTTGGCCCATTCGAGAAAGGCCTCCTGGGTGGGGGCGACGTGCTCGATGACGTGCAGCGCGAGGGCCCTCTCGGCGGGGACGCTCTCGCTCTGGCGGACGGCGCTGATGGCCCACTCGACGTTGCGGCCGCGCTGTTTGGCGATGGCCTCGACGAAGGCGACGGCGTCGTTCTCGATCTTCCGGGCCATCTCCTTGCCGCCGGCCTCCTCGGGGTCCTGTCCGGTGAGACCGACGACGGGGTGGGCGGCGCCGATGTTGGTGCCGGGGGCCATGGCGGCCAGGTGGGAGGAGAGGGTGATGAAGACTCCGGCACTGCCGGCCCTGGCGCCGGAAGGTCCCACCCACACCAGCACGGGGATGCGAGCGCCGAGGAAGGCGCGGACGATATCGCGAGTGGATTCGAGCTCGCCGCCGGGGGTGTCGAGGCGGAGGAGGAGCGCCTGATGACCGGAGTCCTGGGCGCGCCGGACACAGTCGACGAGGTAGGCGCTGGAGCCGGCATCGACCATGCCATCGAGGACACAGAGGGAGACGGTGGGGGGCGACGGGGAATCCGCATGTCCGTCCGCCTGGCCGAGCAGAATCACCCCCAGCGCCAGGGCCACCACGGCCAATCGCCCGAACGCCCCGAGCATCGCGAACCCCACTTCCTTGTACCGCGGCCCCAACACCGCGGCCCCAACCCCTCTCCCTCTGGGAGAGGGACGGGGTGAGGGTATCCGTCCTCGTGCTCCACCTCTGAGAACCAGCGGAACCACTGACCACCAGCCCGAGCAAAGTCACCCCACCTTGGAGGGCATCCATCCAGCCGTGCACTGCGCGGGGAGCCGAGGGGTCCGCTGTGCTACACAGCAGCGCTCCGCAGCCCCCTCTCCCTCTGGGAGAGGGCTGGGGTGAGGGTCATCCCCCGTCTCAGTGCCCCACCTCGCTGGCCAGCGGTGACTCCACCACGATCTCTCGCGAAGCATCACCCACGGGCCGTTCCTGTGCGAGCGCCTCCAACAGAAGCAACTCATCGAGCACGAGCCGGGGCATGAGGAAGTGCTGCCGGACGCGCTCCCGTCCGCGCGCGCCGAGCGCATGAGCCTCCTGGGGGTGACGCAGGAGATGAAGGAGGGCATCGGCGCACTCCTCGACACTGTCCACGAGGATGCCGCCGGTGCCCGGGGGCATCTGCATGGGAATGCCGCCAACCCGTCCGGCGACGACGGGGGTGCCCTTCCAGAGGGCCTCGGAGACGACGAGCCCGAAGCCCTCGCGCAGGGACTTCTGGATGACGACATCGGAGAGGGACTGGAAGGCATTGACCTCGACGTTGCCCACGCCGACGAGGTTGGTGAAGACATGGATGAGGTGGTCGTCGGCGGTCTCGGCGCGGACCTTCTCGTAGATGTCCCAGGCCTCGGGGTCGTCCTGGGCCATGGAGCTGAGGAGGGCGAGCTGGAGGCGGGGGATGCGTTGGCGGACGAGGCGGTAGGCGGCGACGACGCCGAGGGGATCCTTCCACTTGTCGAAGCGGCTGACCTGGGTGACGAGGGGGTGGCTGATGCGGACGCCGATCCACTCGAGGATGTGGCGGGCGAGGTCTTCGGGGAGGGAGAGGTTCTTGGGGCTGAGGGGGTCGATGGCGGGAGGGATGATGGCGACGCGGCGGACGGGGAAGCGGGGAGGGATGAAGCTCTGGAGGGTGAAGACGGCGGCGTCGTAGGAGCCGAGGTAGGGCAGGAGGAAGTCCCAGATGGCGGGGTTGGGGTGGGAGGTGTCGATGTGGCAGCGCCAGATCCACTTGGGGCCGCGGTGGTGGACGAGGCCGGGGATGGCGGCGGGCTGGGGGTCGTGGACGATGACGAAGTCGTAGCCCTCGGAGAGGTGGGGTGCGTTGAGCTGGGCGTTGCCGAGGTAGACGGCCTTCTCGGTGTCGGAGAGCTCGCCGGGGGCGCCCTGCAGGCCGTTGTGAAGGCGCTTGGTGATTTGAAAGAAGGCGTCGTCGCCGCGGATGATCTTCCACTCGGCCTGGAGGCCGAGAGCGCGGAGGAGGGGAACGCTGGAGCGGAGGATCTCCGAGACGCCACCTCCATAGGCGGTGGCGTTGAGGTGGAGGATGCGGGCGCCGCGCAGTTCGCGGGCGACGCGGGCGAGCTCGTCGAGCTGCTCGTCGGGAGCGACGCCGCGGTAGGACGCGAGGGAGCGATCACCGATGTCGACGACGTCGAGCATGAGACCTCCTGCCTGGAAGGATGGGGCCGAGGTGGCGAGCGTGGAGGAGGGAGGGAGAGGCTCGGTGGGAGGGGAGGGGGGCGATGGGGAGGGTGCCCGGCGGAGTGGGTGAATCCGCTGGCGGACGGAGGGAGGGAGAGCGCGTTGCGGTGGAAGGAGGGGCTCCCTACGGTGGGCGGGAACGCGTTGGTATGGAGGAGGTGCCCATGCGCCGTGCGCTGCTGATGGGGATGGGAGTGCTCGTTGGCTTCCTGGCCTGCCGGACGACCCAGCCACCTGGGACGGAGAACCGGGAGCCGCTCGATGACGCGGCACAGCGGGAGGAGGTGCAGAACGTGCCCGCGGAGCCGCCGGGGCCCGCGGGACCGATCACCGAGCCGGACGGGGGAATCCCTCCACAGCGGTGAGCCCGTGCGAGAGCCGCACCGAGGGCGGTTGGGCCCCAGATGCTCGATGCAATGGCCGGGACACTCGGCTAGCTAGAGGCGCGGATGGTCCAACACGAACACGGAACACGGGCCCGCGGTGCGGCACGGGGCGTCCTCCTGGGGATGCTGGTGCTGGCGTTGGGGCTGGGGTGCGCCCGGAGGGCGCCCGAGGGAGCGCGAGTGGAGACGACAGTCTACGTGGCACGCCGGATCCGGACGCTGGATGCGAGGAGGCCGGAGGCGCAGGCGTTGGCGGTGCGCGAGGGGCGGCTGTTGGCGGTGGGGACGAAGGCGGAGGTGCTGAAGGCGGCGGGCGAGGGGGCGCGGATCGTCGACTACGGGAGCGCGGTGGTGGTGCCGGGGCTGGTGGACGCGCACGCGCACCTGGCGGGACTGGGGTGGAGCCTGACGGTGGCGAGGCTGGAGGGAGCGCGCTCGGTGGACGAGGTCATCCAGCGTCTGGGGGATGCACCGTCCACGAGCTTCCAGGGGGACTGGCTGGTGGGAAAGGGATGGGACCAGAACGGGTGGCCGGGCAAGAGCTTTCCGGGACGCTCGGAGCTGGACGCGCGCTTTCCGCGGACGCCGGTGTACCTGACGCGGGTGGACCATCACGCGGCGTGGGTGAACGGGGAGGCGCTGCGGCGTGCGGGCATCACGCGCGAGACGAGGGATCCGGCGGGAGGCCGCATCCTGAGGGACGCGAAGGGGGAGCCGACGGGCGTGCTAGTGGACAACGCGATGGACCTGGTGGCGGGGGTGGTGCCGCCGCCGACGGACGAGCAGCTGGAGGCGAGACTCTCGGCGGCGCTGGAGCGGTGCGCGGAGGTGGGGCTGACGGGGGTGCACGACGCGGGGATGGACCTGAGGACGTTCCGGCGGCTGCAGATGTGGGACATGGCGGGGAGGCTGCCGGTGCGGGTGTACGCGATGGCGGACGGGCAGGGAGGGGACCGGCAGACGTACCTGGAGCTGGGGACGTACAGCGGGCGGATGTTGGAGATGAAGTCGGTGAAGTTCCTGTTGGACGGGGCGCTGGGCTCGAGAGGGGCGGCGCTGCACGAGCCCTACAGCGACGCGCCTGGGGAGACGGGGCTGTTGCTGATGGAGCCGGAGGAACTGTCGGCGAGGACGTGGGCCTTCATGGAGAGGGGCTTCCAGGTGTGCATCCACGCGATTGGAGACCGGGCGAACACGTTGGTGGTGGACACGCTGATCCGAGCGGCGGCGGGGACGGGGACGAAGGCGCTGAGACACCGGGTGGAGCACGCGCAGATCTTGAGGCCGGAGGACATCCAGAAACTGGGGGAGGCGGGGCTGGTGGCGAGCGTGCAGCCGACGCACGCGACGAGCGACATGGGGTGGGCGGAGGCGAGGCTGGGGGCGGAGAGGCTGAAGGGGGCGTACGCGTGGAAGAGCCTGAAGGAAGCGGGGGCGGTGCTGGCGCTGGGGAGCGACTTCCCGATCGAGAATCCGGACGTACTGGCGGGGCTGTACGCGGCGAGGACGCGTCAGGACGCGGGGGGAAAGCCCGAGGGCGGGTGGCAACCCCAGGAGCGCCTGACGGGGGAGGAGGCGTTGGAGGGCTTCACGGTGGGACCAGCGTGGGCGTCGTTCGCGGAGGGGCGAAGGGGGCGTCTGGTGGAGGGGATGGACGCTGACTTCACGGTGCTGTCGGTGGACCCGGTCGCGGACGAGCCCAAGAAACTGGTGGACGCGAAGGTAGTGGCGACGGTGGTAGACGGTCGCGAAGTCCACCGTTCGCCCTGAGCGATGCTCCCTCTCCCTCTGGGAGAGGGCTGGGGTGAGGGTCTACCCCGCTACCCGAACAACCGTGATCGAGCCGTCTCGGCGATGGCGACAACAGCGGGGTGCCTGAGTCGCCGCTCGACGGAGATGGCGTAGAAGCAGGTCTCGATGTCATCGGTGTGCCCGATGACGGAGACATTGAACTGTCGACACACCTCCTGCTCGATGACGGAGGGGGCGGCGAAGACGCCGTGGCCGCGCTGCCCGAAGGCCAACAAGAGGGCGTAGTCATCGAAGTCGCCGGTGATGACGGGGTGGATGCCGCGGGAGTCGAACCACATTTCGAGGGAGCGGCGGACGGAGGAGGCGTCGGAGGGGAGGAGGACGGGGGCGCTATCGAGGGAGCGAGGGAAGCCCTTGGACAGGTGAGCGAGCCTGGGGGCGGCGAAGAAGGAGACGCCGCACTTGCCGAGCAGGTGGTTGAAGGAGCGGACGCTGACGGGCTCGGGGGAGGGGGAATCGGCGAGGACGACGTCGAGCTCGTGGAGGGCGAGGGAGGCGAGGAGCTGGGGCAGAGGACCTTCGCGGCAGGTGATGCGGAGGTCAGGGGAGACGTCGAAGGCGGGCTGGAGGAGGCGCTCGGCGACGAGCTTGGGGATGACGTCGGTGACGCCGACGGCGACGCGGAGGCCCTGACCGGAGGGCATGCCGTTGACGACGTTCTTGAGCTCGTTGCCGAGGCGGAAGATGTCCTCGGCGTAGCGGAGGACGGTGCGGCCGACGTCGGTGAGGACGAGGCGGCGGCCCTGGCGTTCGAAGAGCTTGTGGCCGAGGGACTCCTCGAGGAGCTTGAGCTGGGCGCTGATGGTGGGCTGGGCGAGGTGGAGCTCCTGGCTGGCCTTGGCGATGGAGCCGGCGCGGGCGACGGTCCAGAAGTAGAGGAGGTGGTGGTAGTTGAGCCAGCTCACGCAGGGGCCTCCGGGGGAGATGGCGGGGATTTAACGGAAACGCACGGGGCGTGCGGGCGTGGAGGAGGGGAGGGCGGCCGGGCGTGCGAGCGGGGAGGGGGAAGGAGGGGAAGTGGGGTGGAGTTGAAGAACCAGCTTGACGTGAGGGCCGAGTCCCCGTAAATCGCCCCTACTTCGCGCGGTTGAGCAGAACGCCCAGGTAGCTCAGTTGGTAGAGCAGGGGACTGAAAATCCCCGTGTCGGTGGTTCGATTCCGCCCCTGGGCACATCAACTCCCTCGGACTTCGAGGACTTAGTCAGTCCACGGAGTCCAGGGAGTCCATTTGTAGCGCGGGTGTCTGCTACAAATGCGCTACGGTCTGCTCCCACGGCAGCGACGACCCGAGTAGCAAGCTCCCTCGTTGGCAGCCTGCCGTAGACCCCACTCAGCCATCCGCGTGCCCGCATGTCCCATCATCGGGGCGATGAGGTCCGGTGGTGCGCCCTGGGCTAAGGTCGCGAGGGTGCGGCGGAGAGCGTTCGGCGATCAGTGGGCGATGCCAATGCGGGCGCAGGCGTCATGGAGATCGAGTCGATGGTGACGATGGGCACTTCCCGGTGCCGAGTTGCCCGCTTGGTTCCTCGCAGGAGGACCACGGCCGCGGTCTGTGTGAATCCTGGGTGCATACGGACGACTGACGAATAAGGCTCGCCCGCTCGCCGCTCTGAACCACACGAACTGCGGGAGAGCCACAAGATCGGGGCATGCTCACTGCCAAGACAGTACTGTGCATCGGGGGCATAGGGACGTTGACCTCGGGGAGCGCCATGAAGATCTGCGCAATCGTCGCGTTGCTGTTGCTCGCGTCAGGTTGCGCAACGACGCGAATCGTGAACCTGGACACTGGACAGGGGGCGCCGAGCGTCTGGCAACCCGTTGAGACCAAACCTATTGAAATCGATGAAGCAGAGTTCAAGAGGGCTGTCGTGCAACTCATGCTCGACTTGAAGCTGAATGTCATACATGAGGAGCCCGAGCAGGATGCCCGGCTTTTTCTACTTGCTTCGGCTGGAGGGGTGGTTGACGGGGCCCAGGGGCGCACGATGGCCCAGTCGCATGCACGGATCGGACAACAGCAGAGTGACCCCAGAGCGCGGCTGAATCTGCTCGCGGGGGAGTTGACTCTGGATCCGACGCAGCTGCGCATGATGTCGCTCTTCTTCGCATTCGATACAGTCTGGGAAGGCGTCGAGGAAGCGGTAAAGGACTTCGCGGACCCTGCTGCCCTCCGCACAATGGTTGTGTCCATGGTGGGGACCGCACTTGTGATGTTGGTTGCACCCGAGCCCATCACCAAGCTTGTTGCGATTGCGTTAACGGCATCATTGATTGCGTATCTCGGCACCGGCCCCGTGTGGAACCTCGGACAGGGATTCCTGCGGCTCATGGAGGAGTCAAAGAACGCCCGTACCATCTCGGAGTTGGAGGATGTTGGACACCGATTCGGGAAAGTGCTCGGAGACAATGGTGCTCGGGTTCTGGTTATCGTCGCCTTGTCCGTTCTCGGCGGTAGGAACGCCACGGCTGCGCAGGGCTCCAAGCTACCAGGCGCGGCGCAGGCGGCGTTGAGGGCACAGGCCGAAGGCGGGTTTCAGCTATCTGCGGCGTGGACAGGCGGGGTGCAATCGATTGCCATGCCTTCAGCGGGAGTGCTGAATGTCGTACTTGCCCCCACGGCCGTTGCAGCGGTCGCCATGGGCCCCGGGAGTGCCATGCAGGGCGACCCCGAAGGCGACATTCACCACATCTGCACGAACAAGAACGAAATCTCCGAGGCTTCTGGCGGCCCATGGACTCCGCTGTTCGAGCGCTATTTCAGGCTGGCCAGGATGGAACTCAATGACCCTGCGAACCAGGTGCGCATCAAGGGGCACAAGGGACCTCACTCTCGCGAGTACCACCAGGCCGTGTTGGACCGGATCGCGAGAGCAATGCAGGGATGCCGGGGGGCCGCGCAGTGCCGGGCCGCGTTGGTTGACGAACTGGCAAAGATCGCGAAAGACCTTACAACGGCGGGTACAGAGCTGCGGAAGCTGGTCACGAAGAACCCCGAGGCATGACCCATGGAGCGACGCTTTTTCCGGCTAGGCATTGACGTGGATGTGGCGGGGCGCTGGTACCTGGGAGAGCCGACTCGCCTTACCGGTCAGGAGCTAGAGGACGTTTGGGAATTCAGCTATGGTCGGCCCGTCGAGGTTCGCGAGCGACTGCGCGTCTCGGTTGACCGACCCGGGAGGCCACTGGACTTCGACACAGCGGGGGTTGGGCAAGCCCCCATCGTCAACGTGCGAGTGGCCGCTGTCTTCCGTGAGATGGCCCCCAACGATGTTCAGCTCTTTCCTGTCGAGGTTCAAGGACAGGCCGAGACTTACTATCTTGTGAACGTGGCGCGGACAGTCCGGTGCATTGACGATAAGGCGAGCGCAGAAGTTCAGTTCTACAGTGCGGGAGATGGGCGGCCAGAGCGAGTCGGGGAGTACCGCTCAGTGATAGGTCTGCGCATTGACAAGTCGAAGGTTGGCGATGCCCGCGTGTTCCGGCTTTGGGGCTGGCACCCGCCGGTCATCGTTGATGAGGAGATCAAAGCGGCCCTGGAACGAACTGGCATGGTGGGTGGGCGATTCGACGAAGTCTGATCAGAAGTTCGTTATTTTTGCCCGACTTGGATGCACTGCCTTAATACGGTCGGGAAGGTTCCCCATCGAACGCCCGCGTCGCACTGCCGAGGTAGCCATGTCCACAGAAGCCTCCCCCGCCGTGTTCATCCTTCCGGGCCTCTACAACTCGGGCCCCGAGCATTGGCAGACCCACTGGGAGCGGGAGCGGACGGACTGCCAGCGCATCGAGCAGGCGGAGTGGAACACACCCCGGAGGGAGGACTGGGTGGCCACGCTGGAACTGGCCATCGCGGGAGCGCGGCGGCCGGTGGTGCTCGTGGCACATAGCCTCGCGTGCATCCTGGTCGCGCATTGGGCAGCGGCGCATCCCGCCAATCATGGCAAGGTCCGCGGTGCCCTGCTGGTCGCGCCCAGCGACACGGAGGCCCCCGGCTTTCCGGCGGGAACGAGCGGCTTCGCGCCCATGCCGCGCCAGCGGCTCCCGTTTCCTTCAGTAGTGGTGGCGAGCACCAATGACGCGTTCATCACGATGGAGCGAATCACCGGGCTTGCCGCGGACTGGGGAGCGAAGCTCGTGAACGTGGGCGCGAAGGACCACCTGGGCAGCGCGGCCCGCCTTGGCTCTTGGCGCGAAGGCCAGGCCTTGTTGGAAGAGTTGCTCCAGGCTGCTGTACGGGGTCACGGGACGTAGACTCTGGGAGCGTGACACCTCAGCGCTGGGCGACCCGGCGCAGCTTCTGCGGCCGGTCCTTCACCAGACTCCGGTACTGGTCGGTGAGGTACCTGGCGAGCAGATCGATGTCCTTGGGCGTGTTCTGCAATTCGTTCCACTTGCGCGTGCGGCCATTGCCGAAGTCCCAGGTGCCCGAGGTCCAGTGGCAGAGCTTCTCGAGCGGCTGGAGCGCGGCCGCGTACTGCTGGACGGTGGGGGGGCGCGCCGTCTCCATGAGGAGCGCGCTGGCGTCATCCATGATGAGGCCCATGCTGATGATTCCCGCGCCATGCATGAGCCGCGACTTCTTGGGAGGCTTCCCCCAGGCCTCCTTGAAGACCTGGGAGACCGCCGTCCAGTAGTTGCGCAGCAGCTCCATCATGGGCTCGAGGCCATCCTCCGAGTCGCCCCGCTTCCGGACCTCGTAGAGCGCGCCATCGATCAGGCTGTGCTCGAGCATCTTGAGGATGGAGTTGTCCTTGATGATGCCCGTGGGGTGCGTGGCCGTCTGGATCATCTCCCGGAGCGGAGAGCGCTCATCCTGGTTGAGCCGCACCATGAGCTGGGCCGGGAGCCGGCGGCGGCTGAGGGACGAGGGGAGCTGGGCGCGGGTCTGCGGGAGCAGCTCGTACAGGAGCGCCTTGGACAGGGGCTTCGTCGAATTGACGAGCATGAACTGCTCGGCCTGCTGGCCGATGTCGTCGGTGATGAAGGCCGTGACGCAGATGGGGAAGCTGTCGATGGCCGCGTCGCGGATGGCCGCCAGTCGCTGCTGGCCATCCACGATGAAGCCCGGCTTGTCCTCGTCGGGCTGCTCCTCCATCGGGATGATGATGAAGCCCGGCCGCGAGTAGACCTCCTTGGAGGGAGGCTTCGTCTCCGCCGGCTTGAAGCGCACGCGCGAGTCGAAGGCCAGGATGACGGCGTTGGGCACCATCGGCGAGGGGCTCTCGAGGTAGTTGCGGATCTCCTCGATGTGCGCGAGGGCCTCGGGCCGCTGGTAGCCGTGCAGCTGGCCCTCCCTGCGGCTCACGCGCGAGATGGTGGCGAAGCGATGGACCAGCTTCCCGTCCACCGCGAACGAGTACAGCGTCCGGCCCTTGGACTGGCGCACTTCGACGGCGGGAAGCTTCAGTTCTTTCGGCATGTCTCTTCCCTCTCCCTCACCCGTGGGCGCGCGCCTTCGCCCGGCGCGCGCGCGGACCCATTTCCTCCTGGAACGGGGAGCCCTCGCCCAGCCCGCGCTCGTGCATCTGGCGATACAGCGTCCAGATGTTGTGGAAGCCGCGCCTCCGGTTGCGCTCCGCGCCCCGGAAGAGGATGACGTGGTGTTTCAATTTCCCGCACACCTCGCACGCACAGCGGCGCCAGGGCGCATTCTCCAGCGTCTGCTCGTAGGCGGCGGCGTGGTCGTTTCTCTTCGGCTTCGTGTCCGGGTCGTAGAGCCGCTCGTACTCCAGCAGCACCTCCAGCGTCTGGCGGACCGTGCGCCGGCCCTGATCGAACAGACGCATGGACTCCAGGCACTCGCGCTCCAGCCGGCGCGCGCTCTCCTGGGACACCTGGCCGGCGAAGATCTTCTTCTGCAGGTCGGGGTTGCCTTCGATCTGCGGGATGCGGATGGCCGTGTACTTGTGCCCGTCCAGGTAATAGTTGTCGCGGGCATCCTTGAAGGCCTGCCGCAGTGGGGACGTGCTGTCGAAGGAGGCGATGCCCAGGCGGGAGAACTCCTGGAGGTGCTCGGGGCGCGTCACGCCCAGCAGGTGCAGGCGGGTGCCCGGCTTGCGGACCGCTTGAATCTCCTCCAGGCACAGGCGGATCTCCTGCGTCTTGAGGGGAACCATGCCGCCCAGGGCGATGTAGTCGTAGCCCATCTTCTGGAGCGCCTTCACCGCGGCGGCGTAGGACTTCGGGCTCCACCCCTGGGCCACCCCGAGCGGCTTGAAGGAATGGCCTCCCGCCTTGTGCTTGCGCAGGAACTCCCGGGCGCGCTCGAGGGTGAGCTGCTGCCGGGCGCGGATGGCGGGGGAGATGACGTCCTCCTCGGCGCCCGGGGCATCCGCGGCGGGGTCGAACTCAAGGATGACGTGGTCGAGCGACACACCGTAGTGGAAGCGGCAGCTCTCGTAGAAGGCGAGCACCTCGTCGACGGAGTACGGAGGCTCCTCCTCGTCCACGTAGGTGAAGGCGCCGCAGTCGCCCATGATCTCCAGCGGGTAGGGGGCGTTGTCCAGACGGAAGAACTGGGGAGCGCCATCGCGCTGGAGCCGACGGCGCTGGGACAGGGTGTAGCGGCTGCCCAGGACGCCGAAGCCGTCGACGATTCCCTTGGACACCAGCAGGCCGTCGAAGGCGGGCGTGGAGAAGACCTCGTGGGCATAGAGGTCGTCCCGCTGGCGCTGGCGGGTCATCGAGCGGCGCTCCAGCTCGAAGTCGAAGGAGGGATCGACGAGATCCTGGCTGTCTGGCAGGAAGAACTTCACGCGAGCATCCGGAGGTGGAGGAGGGGCTTCGGGGGGAGGCGGCTCATGGGCGCTCCTGGAGCTCGAGGAAGAGCCGGCGGAAGCGCTGCTGCTCGCAGGCGAGGCCGCTGTCGCGCAGCCGCCGCAGCATGGCGCTCCATGTCCGTTGCTCCGTGCGCATCTCCCGCGCGATGAACCGCCGTACCTCGTCGTCCGTCATGGGCGTCCGCTGCAAGCGCGGTGGAGGCGCGCTGCGGTGGATCAGACGCCCGTAATAACCCTGGACCCTGGCGGCGTCCAAATCCGTTACGTCCTCCCCGCTTGCGCGCCTCAGCAGGTCCTTCGCGATCCGGACACTCAGGGCATTCCGGGTGCCGCCCAGGGCGGCCTGGAGCCGGGCGCTCGAGGGGACCCAGTGGGGAGCGAGCACGCCCCGGGAGGTGGGGCCGGGCGCGGAGATGACGAGCAGGTGCTCGGGGCGGCGCAGGGCGCGGGCCGCGAGTGCCAGGTCCTCCTCGAGCGCGCCGAGATAGGAGGGCGAGGCCACCACCAGGATGCGGGCGTCGGGGGAGGAGCGAGCCAGGTGGTGGAGGAGCCGGGGCTCTCCGGGCGCGGGACCCGTCTCGCGGGCGAGCGCCATCCACCACTGCCGCGACAGGGCGCCGGTGGACCGGGAGGGGTGGCGAGGGACGACGGAGTCCTCGTCGTCCCGGGAGAAGGTGGCCGAGTAGGGGCGGATGGGGGCATCCGAGGGGATGAGCCCGTAGCCGGCCGAGGCCACCCAGAGCCGGGGCCGGAGCCGGGCCTGGAGGGCGAGGGGAGGCAGCTCCAGGACGACGCGCCAGTGCTCGCCCGCGTACAGGGACTCCGCGGGGAGGGTGGGGTGCGGGTGCTCGTGAAGGCGGCTCCACCAGCGCCGGGCCCGGAGGTCGGGCTTCGTCTCGCGCAGCTCCCGCAGGCGCAGCTCCGGGGGCACCGGAGCCCGCTTCCTCTTGGTGCAGCTGGCGATGATATGGAGGTCCGTGCGCATGGCGGGGGGAGTGTTGCAAGGTGCGTATACCCAGAAATAATGGTCGGCGGGTCGATTCCGTGCGTCGGGTAGTCTGACCCGCGGTGGCTGGTTCTCGGGGTGAAGTCCACGCGTCATGCCCGTGGACTTCACGGAGACGGTGAGGACGGCAAATGTAGTGTTTCTGGATATGACTTGGGAAGTCATATCGCTGGAGAAGGAGAGAAGGAAGCTCGACGGGCGGGCGAGATGGGTACCAGGTGTGACGAGCCCTCGCCCGTTCGCCCCCCGGGCCGCCCCATGACATGGGCTGTGGTGGGCCGCCTGCCATCCGGTAGATTCCCGCCTGCCAGGACCCCATCCCGGGGGTCTCCCTGGCAGGAGTTCGGAGTTCCATGACGCCCCAGGTCGAAGAGACGGACGTGCTCATCGCCGGATGCGGCCCGGTGGGTGCGCTGACGGCCAACTTCCTCGGTCTATACGGGGTGCGGACGCTCGTCCTCGAGCGCGACCTCACCCCCCACAGCCAGCCTCGCGCCATCACCTGTGACGACGAGGCCATGCGCATCTACCAGTCCGTCGGCCTCGCCAACGTCCTGGATGCTCATATGTACGACTGCCCCGAGGTGGAGTTCGTCGGCGCCTCGGGTGAGCTCTTCGCCCGCGTCGTCGCCCAGGGGCTCGACTTCGGCTTCGGCTTCCCGGTCCTGCGCTTCTTCAGCCAGCCCTATCTCGAGCAGGTGCTGCGCCAGGGGCTCTCGCGCTTCCCCCATGTCGGCTTCCAGCTCGGCCATCGCGTCGAGTCCTACACGCAGGACGCCGAGCGCATCTCGGTCTCCGTCCGCGATTCCCAGGGCGCCGAGCGCACCGTGCGCGCCCGCTATCTCCTGGCCTGTGATGGAGGCCGCAGCACCGTGCGCCAGCTCGCCGGCATCGACATGGTGGGCTCCACCGACGAGGAGGGCACCATCGCCATCTCCCTCCTCCTGCACGACACGCCTCCGCCCATCAGTCGCATGATCTGCGACCCCTACCGGCACATCTTCGTCACCCGCTGCGCCGGCAACGAGATGCGCATCGAGTGCCGGATCCGCCCCGAGGAGAAGCACGAGGACCTGCTCCGGCCCGAGCGCATCCGCGAGTTCATCGCCCCCCACGTGGACCCGGATCGCGCCACGATCCTCCGCGCCGCCGCCTACATCACCAACAGCCGCGTGGCCTCGCGCTGGCGCGATGGGCGGATGTTCCTGCTCGGCGACGCCGCCCACCTCATGCCGCCCTTCCTGGGACAAGGGCTCTGCTCCGGCCTGCGCGACGCCGCCAACCTCTCCTGGAAGCTGGCCGCCGTGCTCCAGGGCCACGCCGACGAGCCGCTCCTCGACTCCTACGAGCAGGAGCGCCGCCCCCATGCACAGGCGATGATCGAAACCAGCGTGAACATGGGCAAGGTCATGCTCACCGGCAGCCGCCCGGTCGCGTTCCTGCGCGACAACCTCCTCAAGGCGCTCCACCGCATCCCGCGCGCGCAGCGCTTCATCCGCGACTTCGAGTTCAAGCCCCAGCCCCTCATCACCCGCGGCTTCATGCTGGGGGGCGCGCGCGCCCACCGTCAGGCCCCCGAGGGGTCCTACTTCCCTCAGCCCCGCGTGGGCGTTCCGGGGGGAGGGCTGCTGCGGTTGGATGAGCTGCTGGGCCCCGGCTTCTCGGTGGTGGTGCACCCGGACACTCCGGAGGCCTCGCGCCGGGCCGCGCAGGCGCTCGCCGACAGCATCGGCGCCCGCTGCGTGCGCATCATCCCTCCGCGCTCCGGCGTGGCCGAGCCCGGCGAGGCGGTGGACGTCGAGGGCAAGCTCGACGCGTGGTTCCGCGAGCACCACGTGGACATCGCCGTCCTCCGCCCGGACCGCTACCTCTTCGGCGCGGTGCGCGGCTCGCACCTCAGCTGGCTCACCGCCGCGCTGCGCGGGTGGATCCACGGGCCCCTGCACGGGGAGACTCCGCCCTCGCTCGGGTCCGTTCCCGAGTTCTCGTACGCCTCGGTGGCCTGAGGGCCGGACGGCTCCCTGGGGAATATCCCGAAATTCCTCCCGTTGAGGGGTGCCTTCGCATAGGGAGAGCGGATGCTCAGACAGAAGTTGCTCGTCACGGGGTTGGTGCTGCTGGCCGGTTCGGCCGCGTGCGCCCAGGGTCGCGCCGCGCGGACCGAGACGTCGGCCACCGCCACGTCCACCCAGAAGCCCGGCGCCAACGTGCGCACGAAGACGCTGAAGAACGGGTTGAAGATCATCGTCTGGTCGGACCCGGACAACCCCAGCATCTCGCTCTACGACTGGTTCCGCGTGGGCAGCCGCAACGAGCGCCCCGGCATCACCGGCCTGTCCCACTTCTTCGAGCACATGATGTTCAACGGCGCGAAGAAGTACGGCCCCGGTGAGTTCGACCGCGTCATGGAGGCGCACGGCGGCAGCAACAACGCCTACACCTCCGAGGACGTCACCGTGTACCAGGACTGGTTCCCGCGCTCGGCGCTGGAGCTCATCTTCGACCTGGAGGCGGACCGGTTGCAGCACCTGTCGTTCGACCCCAAGGTGGTGGAGAGCGAGCGCGGCGTCGTCTACTCGGAGCGGCGCTCCAGCGTGGACAACAACAACGCCGGCCTGCTCATGGAGCAGGTGCAGTCCACCGCCTACGTGGCCCACCCGTACCAGATTCCGACCATCGGCTGGCCCTCGGACATCGAGAGCTGGAAGCAGGAGGACCTGGAGCGCTACTTCCGCACCTACTACGCGCCCAACAACGCCACGCTCATCGCGGTGGGGGCCGTGACGCCCGAGGAGATCTTCGCGCTGGCGGAGAAGTACCTGGAGCCCATCCCGTCCCAGCCCGCGCCCGAGCCGGTGCGCACCCAGGAGCCGCCGCAGCTGGGCGAGCGCCGGGTGGTGGTGCGCAAGCTGGCGCAGGCCCCGCTGCTGCAGATGGCCTTCCACGCCTTCAAGGCCAGCGACCCCGAGGCGCCCGCGCTGGAGTTGCTGGTGCGCATCCTCACGGACGGGGACTCCTCGCGGCTGCACCGGCGCCTGGTGGAGGAGGAGCAGGTGGCCATCCACGTGGAGGGCTACCGCGCGGCCGGCTTCGACCCGGGGCTCACATGGCTGCTGGTGGACCTGCCGCCGGGAGGCGACCTCGGCAAGGTGGAGGCGCTGCTCGACGAGGAGCTGGGCAAGCTGGTGTCCGCGGGCGTCACCGACGCGGAGCTGCGCAAGGCGAAGAACGGCGTCGTGGCGGACTTCTGGCGCAACCTGGAGACCAACAGCGGCCGGGCGCAGGCGCTCGGCACCTACGAGGTGTTCCACGGGGATTGGCAGAAGCTCTTCAGCGCGCCCGAGCAGTACGAGGCGGTGACGCGCGAGCAGGTACGGAAGGTGGCCGGGAAGGTGTTCGCGAAGAACAACCGCACGGTGGGCGTGCTGGTGCCCGAGGCCCCCGTCGAGGCGAAGAAGGAGGCGGCGCGATGAAGGTGTTCATGGGGAAGGTGGCGCTCGCGGCGCTGCTGGTGGCCTCCACGGCGGGGGCCCAGGACGCGAAGGCGCAGCGCCCTGCGGCGCAGCAGGCCCAGGTTCAGGACGCGGTGAAGCTGCCCAAGGCCACCGTGCTGGAGCTGAAGAACGGCGCGAAGCTGCTCCTGGTGGAGAAGCGCGAGGTACCGCTGGTGTCCTTCAGCGCCAAGGTGCGCGGCGGGGCGCTCGGAGACCCGGAGGGCAAGGAGGGCCTGGCCGCGCTCACCGCCGAGCTGCTCCAGAAGGGCGCTGGCGCGCGCGATGCCCGGCAGTTCGCCGAGGCGGTGGACAGCGTGGGCGGCTTCATCGCGGTGGCTCCCGGCCGCGAGGCGCTCGACGTGTACGGGCAGTTCATGTCGCGCGACACCACGCTCATGGTGGAGCTGCTCTCGGATCTGTTGATGCGGCCCCGCTTCGACCCGGCCGAGCTGGAGAAGACGCGCGAGCGCATGGTGTCGGAGCTCGCCGCCGCGAAGGATGGCGACCTGCGCGGCATCATCGGCACCTACTTCCATGCCTTCCACTTCGGGACGCACCCGTACGGCCGTCCGGTGATCGGCAGCGAGGCGTCGCTGGCCACGCTCCAGCGCGAGGACGTGCTGGCGTACGCCAAGGCGCACCTGGGCGGTGACCGGCTCATCCTCTCGGTGGTGGGCGACATCGACGCGAAGAAGCTCGCGAAGCAGCTGGAGGCTGCGCTCGGGGGCTGGGCTCGTGCGTCCACGCCGGCCCCGGTGGCTCCGCCCACCCAGGCGACGAAGGGCCGGCGCGTGCTGCTGGTGGACAAGCCCGACGCCACGCAGACGTACTTCTGGGCCGGCAACACCGGCATCTCCCGCACGGATCCCGCTCGCGTGGACGTGGCCCTGGCCAACACGGTGCTCGGCGGCCGCTTCACCTCGCTGCTCAACACGGCGCTGCGCATCAAGTCCGGCCTCTCCTACGGCGCCGCCTCGGTGGTGGTGCGCGACACGCAGCCGGGTGCGTTCGCCGTCTCCTCGTACACGAAGACGGAGTCCACCGAGAAGGCGCTGGACCTGGCGCTGGACGTGCTCGCGCGCTATCGCCAGCAGGGCGTGGACGACACCCTGCTCGCCTCCGCCAAGGAGTACGTGCTGGGCCAGTTCCCGCCCACCCTGGAGACGGGCCGGCAGATCGCCGGCAAGTTGTCCGAGCTCTCCTTCTACGGGCTCGACGCGAGCGACGTGGACGACTTCGCCGCCCGGGTGGCCAGTGCCGACAAGGCCCGCCTCCAGGCCTCCATCCAGCGCGTGCTGCCCTCCGGGGATGACCTCACCGTGGTGCTCATCGGCAAGGCCGCGGACATCCGTGACGTGGCTCGCAAGTACGGCACCGTCACCGAGATGAGCATCACCGACCCGCACTTCGCTCCCCGGGCCTCTGTGAAGAAGTAGACACCCGCGAGCGCTCGCGTCCCCAAGGCGTCCCTGTCGGCTGACGGGGACGCACTGGGAGTCGTTTGACATCCGGGAAGAGCCTGGTCTTCCATGATGTCATGCGAAACCAGATATTCACGATTTGCGCTGTGGCGCTGGTGTCCTCCGCGTGTGGCGGCGAGGTGGCCGTCGACGAGGGCACGGAGGCTGGCGAGGCGGTCTCGACCCGGAAGCAGGCGGCCTACTCGGGCGTGAACGGGACGTACTGTCTCGAGAGCCCGTACAACTGCAAGCTGCAGGACCCCGGCGGCAATCGCGTTCCCACGAACGATCCCGCCGACGACAACTGGGGCCTGGTGACGGGCGTGCCCATCCGTAACGGCAACGGCACGGTGATGGGCATCAACAACCGGACGAGCTCGGCCTTCAACTACGGCCAGACGCGCACCTTCGCCAACGAGCTGCATGCCTTCGCGGTGTCGACGTCCAACTCGAGCGCCGGGTGGCTGCCGATCTCGGCCATCCTGGGGCGCACGTCCTTCGAGCAGAAGGTCGGCCACGTGTCCGCGCTGGGCGCGGGCCTGGCGAAGCTGGGCTGCTACGCCGTGCGCAACTGGCATGACCCCGCCCTCGAGGTGAAGAAGGTGGTCTACGACACCACGTCGAGCAACGAGCGCGCGGGCGACTACCTGCCGCTGGTGCGCGCCAATGGCCTGCGCTCGGTCAACCTCGCCTTCAACGTGCCGGGCTTCGGCCTGGGCGGCCCGGCGGTGGACCACTGGCCGGCGGGCACGAAGTTCCAGCGCCTGGACGTGCCGACCGACGGCGGCGCTCCGTCCATCGACATCCCGCTCTGGGTCCAGGACAGCACGGGCCGCTACCGCCAGCAGTCGGGGACGATGAAGTTCATCTACGGCTACGTCATCGCCGCCACCACTGGCACCAAGCGCAACGGCTGGATGGCGTACGACGCGCTCGAGGTGAGCTCCGGCTGCCCCTGAGCCGCTGAGGGCGCCGCATGGCCCGCCACCCCCGCTACTTCGGCAGGGCGGCGTAGCGGGCCATGCACTTCTGGTAGCGCCTGTTCACCGACTGCGCGAACCACGCCGTGGAGCGCTCCGAGCTCATCTTCGGGCTGCGGATGACCACCGTGGGCAGCTGCGCGTAGACGGGTGTCTCGCCCGTCACCTCCTGGTACGCGCGCTTGATGGCGTTCCAGGTGTCCGTCTCCTCGAAGGCGAGCTCCTTCTCCTGCAGCGCGTCCTTGCGCACCCGCCGCTCGCTCAGGTCGTCCGAGGCGTACCGCTGCCGGAAGGCGAGCAGCGCCTTGAGCGAGTTGCTGTCCTGGTCCAGGGGCTCGCCCTGCTTGTCGTAGGCGAGCAGGTCTCCATCCGTGACCAGGTTGATGCCGGTGAGGCGGCTCACCTGCGCCTGCAGCGCCGCGTTGCGCGAGGCGTAGAAGCCCGCGTTGTAGTCCGCGAAGCGGTAGATGGGGTCGTCGTAGTGGGCCTCGTAGCCGAGCAGCCGCGCCGTGCCGTAGTACACCCCGCCGCCGCGCGTGTAGAGCTCCTCGCGCACCCGCTGCATCGCCTGCTCGTCCCCGCCGGCCAGGTCCGCCGAGAACTTCACGCTCACCTGCATGGAGCCGGCGGTGGTGATGGGGTTGAGGTCCTCCAGCCGCGTGGACTTGAAGAGCGAGCTCGCCAGCTGCGCCGCGGCGTAGGACTTCGGGTACTCCGTCTCGTAGAACTCCAGCAGCTCGCGGAAGATGCGGTCCAGGTCCCGCTCCGTCCGCACCAGCTTGAGACGCTGCTCGAAGGTCTGCGTCTGGCCCGGGGCCTTGCCCTCGAGCAGCGCCTTCACCGCGGGCGGCCCCAGCGGGCCCAGCTTGTCCGCGTAGGCGTCCAGCCGCTGCTGGACGATGCGCGCCAGTCCCGCCACCGGCGGGTTGGACTCGAAGCCGGACTCCTGCTCGATGACGGCCAGCACCGAGCACACCGCCTCCGCCGAGGGGTACAGCCGATGCGCCTCCAGCGCGGCCATCACGTCCTCCGCCCAGCCCTCCCGGTCCTTCTCGTCCGGGGGCATCAGTTTCGCCGCCTGCTCCACCGTGACTCGCGGCGGGAGGGGGGGCTCCGTGGGGCGCACGTTGCGGGCACACGCGGACAGGAGCGCGAGCAGTCCCAGCGCCAGCAGGCCCGGCGCCCGGTGGAAAAATCGCGCACCATCGCAGCGGGTCGGGACGGAGACAAGTGGCTTCGGAGCGAGGTTTACAGCCCCTGAAATAGAAAAAATCCTGAAAACCATCAGAGCCTCTTGAATGCGGTCTAATACGTATGTCAAGACACAGTTCTCTTCTTCAGAGGGGGTATCGCCTTGGCTCATCGACTGTGGAGAACCTTCTGCGCGGCGTGGCTCGGTGCCAGTCTCGCGGCTTGCGGCTCGACGACGGACGTCAACGAGGAGGCCGTCCGGGCGGGTGCGAAGGACGTGGACATCCAGGCGGCCCTGGCGCGCTTCAAGGACGCTCGGGTGGTGGCCACCAGCGACTCGGGCGTGCCCTACGTGGTGAGCGGCAACCTGGGCGCGGTGAAGGGCGTGGCGGACAAGGTGGGCGCGCTCCGGGCGAACGACTCGCTGCGCGCGGCGCTGGAGGACATCGCGCCGGTGTTCCGCGTGAGTGGTGAGGACCTGGTGTTCAAGCGGGCCTCGGTGGACGAGCGCGGCCACCAGCACCTGCGCTTCCAGCAGACGCTCAACGGGCTGCGCGTGGTGGGCGGCGAGCTCATCCTGCACGCGGACGGGGCGGGTAACATCTACTCGGCCAACGGTTCGCTCCGGGCCGGTGAGCGCGGGGCGGCCCAGGCCAGCGTGGCGCCCGAGGCCGCGCTGCGAGCGGCCGTGGACGGCTCCACCGCGCGAGGGGCCTCCGGGAGCGAGGCGAAGCTGGTCTACGTGAGCACCGAGGGCAGCCAGGAGCCCCGGCTGGCCTACGAGGTGCGCGTGCAGGGCGAGCGCGACGGCATGCCCGCCGACGACCTCGTCTACGTGGACGCGCGGCGCGGTGGCATCCTGCTGGTGAACCCGCTCATCCACTCGGCCCTCAACCGCAAGGTGTACTCGGCCAACAACGGCACCAGCACGCCGGGCACCCTCAAGCGCAGTGAGGGTCAGGCGGCCATCGGCGACAACCACGTCGACACCAACTACGACAAGCTGGGCGACACCTACAACTGCTACAAGACGCTGTTCGGCCGCGACTCGTACAACAACGCGGGCGCCACGCTCATCAGCACCGTCCACTACAGCTCCAACTACGTCAACGCCTACTGGGACGGCACC
Source organism: Archangium violaceum (assembly GCF_016887565.1). NCBI lineage: Bacteria > Pseudomonadati > Myxococcota > Myxococcia > Myxococcales > Archangiaceae > Archangium > Archangium violaceum. The sequence continues at coordinate 11,416,432 of NZ_CP069396.1, read as the reverse complement.
CAGATGGTGTACGGCGATGGCAACGGCACGGACTCCATCGCGCTGGGCCTGGACCTGGACGTGACCGTCCACGAGCTGACCCACGCGGTGACCGACAGTGAGTCGGACCTCGTGTACTCGGGTGAGTCCGGTGGCCTCAACGAGTCCATGTCCGACATCTTCGCCGGTGTGTGCGAGAGCTGGTCGCGCAACTGGGCCGTGGACGCGGACGTCTTCAAGATTGGCGAGGACATCTGGACGCCGGCCACCGCGGGTGACGCGCTCCGCTACATGGACGACCCGGCCAAGGACGGCGTGTCGCTCGACTCGTACGCGGACTACGCCGGCCAGGACGTGCACTACAGCTCGGGCATCAGCAACCTGGTGTTCTCGCTGCTGTCCAAGGGTGGCACGCACCCGCGCGGCAAGACGACCAACACGGTGCCGGCCATCGGCCCGGAGAAGGCCGGCCGCATCTTCTACAAGGCCAACACGGACCTGTTCACCTCCAGCACCACCTTCGAGCAGGCCAAGACGTACACGGTGCAGGCCGCCGAGGCGCTCTACGGCGCGGGCTCGGCCGAGGCCGCCGCGGTGACCGAGGCCTGGAAGGCCGTGGGCGTGCCGCCTCCGCCGCCGGTGCTCACGCCGCTGAGCAACGGCGTGGCGGTGAGCATCTCCGGCAGCTCGGGCAGCAAGAAGTACTACACGCTGGAGGTTCCCGCCGGCCAGAGCAGCCTGGTGTTCGACATCAGCGGCGGCACGGGTGACGCGGACCTGTACGTGAAGTACGGCGCCTTGCCGACCGCCAGCAGCTATGACTGCCGTCCGTACGCGAGCGGCAACGCGGAGAGCTGCCCCTTCACCAACCCGGCCGCGGGCACCTGGTACGTGATGGTGAATGCCTTCTCGGCGTACTCGGGCACCTCGCTCAAGGGCACGTACAGCACGGGCACGGGTGGCACGGGCACGCCGGTGACCACGACGGTCAGCGGCAGCGTGGCCTCGGGCGCGAACGTCAACTACGGCGCCTACAGCGTGGTGGCTGGCACCAAGTTCAAGGTGGTGATGACGGGCTCGGGCGACCCCGACCTGTACGTCCGCTTCGGCGCGGCGCCCACCACCACCACGTACAACTGCCGTCCGTACGCCTCGGGCGCCTCCGAGACGTGCGACCTGACGGTGCCCGCGGGCCAGAGCAGCGCCTACGTGATGGTGCGCGGCTACACCGCGGCCACCTACAGCCTGACCATCAGCTACACCAAGCCGTAGTCCCGACGTACAGGATGGGTTGAATGGCGGGCGGTCCTTTTCATGGGGGGACCGCCCGTCGTCTTTTCCTCAGCGCCGCAGCTCGATGTCGCGCGCGAGGCTCTCTCCGCCGCCCACGAGGTCGAACGAGGCACGCACGGGCATGCCCTCGGTGATGCGCTTGAGGGGAATGTGGCGGCCCCGGCGCAGGCCCCGGCTGCGGTTGTCGATGCGCAGCTCGTAGACGTTGCCCTCGTTGTCGCTCACCTCGATGGTGTCGGGCCGCACGCGCCGCACCCGCCCGTCCACGGTGCCGCTGGCGATGATGACCTCCTCGACGGGGTCGGAGGCGGAGACGCCCGTGTTGCCAGCGCGCGCGGCCTCGGCGGCCTGGCGGAACCAGGCACGCTCCTCGTCCTCCTCAGGGCTTGTGCGGACGGTGCGGCGCTCCGGCCACTCCCATGCCTCGGAGTCCGTCTCCAGCAGTCGTGAAGGAGGTTGCTCCTCATCCGTCACCTGGGTGGTGGCGATGGGGAGCGGGGGAGGATCGGCCTTGCTGGCCTCAACGGGGAGCGGCGTGAGCTCTGGTAACTCGACGACATCGATGGTCTTGCCGGGGCGGGACTCGGCTGGGGCGGGCACCGCGATCTCCGGCCCCGCGGGTTTCCGGCATCCCGTCGAGCACAGGACGCTCCATGCCACCAGCCCCAACCCCATCGCCCATCTGGACATCCCACACTCCCGGCGTTCTCCCGCCGGGGGAAGGTGGGGAGCCAGGGGCGGGGCGGCAAGGCAGGCCCCGGCGTCCTGTTCACTGGTGGCTCAGCGCACCGGTCCGCCGACCCGGGCCTGGATGTTCTGGAAGTCACTGCTGACGATGGCCTCCTGGCCTCCGCCATAGCCACGCGACTCGATGAGGGAGCTCACCTCGCGCGCGCGTGCGCCGGGATTGGGGTGGGTGGCGAAGAAGGAGCTCACGAAGTTGGGCTTGGAACCTTCCAGCTTCCCGAGCTTGTCGAAGAAGCGCGCCATCGCGGCCGGGTCATACCCGGCAGTGTCCAGGTACTGCAGACCGCGCTTGTCCGCCTCGCTCTCCATGCCGCGGGTGTAGGCGGCGAGGTAGCCCTGGGAGGCGATGGCACTGCCGAGCTGGGCGAGGACGTGCGGGTCGTTCCCGAGCAGGAGTTGCTGCAGGGTGCCCAATCCCACCTGGCTGGCGAGCTGCTGACGGGCATGGCCGGAGGCGACGTGGGCCACCTCGTGGCCGAGCACCGAGGCGAGCTCGGCCTCATTGCTGGCCGCGCGAATGAGGCCCGAGTAGACGAAGATGTGACCACCGGGCAGGGCGAAGGCGTTGACGTTGTCGGGGGCGTCGATGACGGTGAAGTGGAAGTCGAACGGCCGCTCTTTGCCAGGCACCTGGGCAACGAGGCGTTGTCCGAGGGTGTTCACGTAGCTCTGGACCTGGGGATCCTCGAGGACCTTCTCCTGCTGTCTCACCTGGGAGGCGAGCTGGTTTCCGATCCGCAGCTCATCCTGGGGAGAGAGGACAAGCTCGCCGATGGCGCGGGTGGCGGGGCGGGTGGCTGAGGCGAGGGAAGCGCAGCCCGAGCCGAGCAGCAGCGCCAGGAGAGCGGAGGCGAGGACGAGGGGTCTCATATGTCTCCAGATGGACATTGGACCCAGGAGAGACCACGTGGCGCCTGCCCGCTCGGGCGCACAGAAGAAAGCCCACCGAGCCCCCGTGTATGTCCCCTCTCCCTCTGGGAGAGGGCTAGGGTGAGGGTATGGGCCGTACCGTGAGCGCACGTGCCACGGCGTGCACATGCGAGCGAACCAACTCCCGAGCCGCGGTGAGTTCCTCCAGCCTCTGGGGCACATACCCGAGGCACAGCACCACCTCATCCTCCGGGGAGGCGCGAGCGCCCAGGGCGGCGTAGTCGAGGTTGCGCGAGACAGGCTCGCCCTCGGTGTCCGGGGTGAACCGGCCGAACACGGCGGCGTGGGAGCCGCGGCCGGGAGCGGTCTCCTTCAGGGCGAAGAGCTGGCGCACGGCCTCAAGCGTAGCGGGACGGGCGATGAGGGCCTCGGGGTCCACGGGCCCAGCCAGCTCCCACTCCAACAGACGCAGACAACCGCGGACGAGCTCCACGTCGGTGATGACGAGCCCGTACAAATACCAGTCGGCGCACGCGGCCTGGACGAGCCGGGCCTGTGCGTCCGAGAGCCAGGTGAAGGAGGGGCAGGTGAAGGTCTCGCAGATGTCGGCGCGGTAGACGCCGCAGTCGCGCAGATCCGCGCCGCCCGTGACCTTGGGGTGGCCGAGGCAGCCCACGCGGGTGCGCTCGGCATCGAGGAAGCCCAGCAGGGGGCAGACGCGCACGGCGGGGAAGAGGGGAGGCGTGGCCTGGCGGGCCTCGAGCAGGCCGCGAGCCGCGGAGCGCCAGGCCTCGGGCTCCTGGGGGAGGGGGCGGAAGGTGTCGGTCTGCGTGGCGAGACGCTCGGTGAGCGTGGCGCGCGAGTGGTCGCGGAAGTTGTAGAGGCCGCAGCACGCCCCGCAGGAGGCGCCACGGCCGGGCTGGCACAGGTGGAACGAGACGGACATGTCAGAACCACTCGGGCCGCATCCGCGTGTACGAATCCTCCCCCGAGCGGCACAGCGAGACGAGGGTCGACACGCGGGGCAGCTCCGTATGCAGCCAGTACTGCGCGGCGGCCAGCTTGCCCTCGTAGAAGCCGCGGTCACCGCCGCCGCGAGCGATGCCCTCCTGCGCCGCCGCCGCCTGCGCCAGCCACCGCCACGCCACCGCCAGCACGGAGAACAGCTCCATGTAGTGCGCGCTGTGGCGCAGCATGCGCTCCACCTCGCCGGCCATGCCCGCGGCGCCCAGGTCCATCGTCAGCTCGGTCACCTGCTGCATGGCCTTGCTCAGCGCGTCGCCCCAGGCCGGGTCCACGCCGGCCCGGCGCGCCCGCTCCACCGTGGCCTCCACCTCCTCGGAGAACGCCTGCAGCGCCGCGCCGCCCGCCGCCATCGCCTTGCGCCCCAGCAGGTCCAACCCCTGGATGCCCGTGGTGCCCTCGTGGATGCTGTTGAGCTTCTGATCTCTCAGCCACGCCTCGGGCAGGTACTCGGTCGAGTAGCCGTAGCCGCCGTGCACCTGCACCGCGAGAGTGTTGGCCTCGAAGCCCTTCTCCGCGGGGAACGTCTTGGCCAGCGGCACGAGCAGATCCAACAGCAGCCCCGCGCGCTTGCGCTCCTCCTCCGTCTTCCCGTGCGCCGCCACGTCCGACTGCCACGAGGCGGCCGCCAGCAGCGATAGGCCGCCCTCCACGATGGCCTTCTGGCGCAGCAGCATGCGCCGCACGTCCGCGTGCTCGATGATGGGGTGCTGCGGCCGGGTCGCGTCCTTCTCCCAGGAGGGGCGCCCCTGGGGACGGTTTTGCGCGTACGCCAGGGCCTCCTGGTACGCCACCGAGGCCGTCGCCACGCCGTTGAGGCCCACCATGATGCGCGCCTCGTTCATCATCTGGAACATCTGGGACAGGCCCCTGCCCGGCTCGCCCAGAATCCACCCGCGGCAGTCCCCGCCCTCGCCGTAGTTGAGCGCGAGGCTGGGGATGCCCTTCCAGCCAATCTTGTGGATGGCCCCCGCCACCCGCACGTCGTTGTCCACCAGCCGGCCCCCCTCGGGCCGGCGCGCCGGCACCGCGAAGAGCGACAGGCCCCGCGTCCCCGGCGGCGAGCCCTCGATGCGCGCCAGCGTGAGGTGCACCACGTTCTCCGTGAAGTCCTGGTCCCCGCCGCTGATGAAGATCTTCGAGCCGGTGATGAGGTACGTGCCGTCCGCCGCCAGCGTGGCCCGGGTCCGCACGTCCGCGAGGCTGCTGCCCGCCTGCGGCTCGGTGAGGGCCATGGTGCCCGTCCACTCACCCCGGTACATGCGGGACATGAACGTGTCCTTGAGCCAGGCGTTGCCGAAGGCCTCGATGAGGTGCGCCGCGCCGGTGGTGAGGCCGACGAAGCCGTAGGCGCTCAGGTTGGCCGCCATCAGGTACGCGGAGGCCAGCGAGTACACCGTGAGCGGCAGTTGCTGGCCGCCCACCTCGGCGGGCCGCGTGGCCGACAACAGGCCGAGCTCGACCAGCTGCGGATACAGCTTGCGCATCAGCGGGTGCACGTGGACGCGGCCGTCGCGGAACACCGGGGGCTCGGCGTCCATGAGGCGGTACGTGGGGAAGAGCACGTCCCGTGCGAAGCGGCGCGTGCTGTCCAGGAAGAGCGTGAACGTCTCGCGCGAGTGGTCCGCGAAGGCCGGGAGCTTGCAGAGCGATTCCGTGTCCAGCACCTCGTAGAGCTGGAAGTCCACGTCGCGGTCGGAGATCAGTGGGTTCGAGGCGGGGGCGGTCATGGGGGGAGTGTTATGCCATGGAGGCGTGGCGTGCAGGAGGGTGGACGCTCAGGAAGCGGACAGATTGACTCGGCGTGTGGGACAAGGGATGAACGCTGCATGTGGCTGCGGATCGCGCTGAAGAACTACCGGAGCATCGAGAGCGCGGAGGTGGAACTGGCGCCTTTCACGGTCCTGGTGGGACCGAACGGCAGCGGCAAGACCAACTTCGTCGACGCGCTCGTGCTCTCCAGTGAGCTGGGCATCGATGCCGCATCCGCCATTCAGCGGCGGGGTGGATTGGCGTCCATCCGGCGTTGGGGCGTCGGGGATGACGACACGCTCCAGGTGAGGGTGCGCGCCAGCGGAAGCAGGGAGGAGTTTGCTTCGAGGTATGTCGAGCAATTCTGCTCGATAGCGCCAGAGGCGGGGAACAGGTGGAGGTTCTTGGATGAGACCCTCGAGGTCGTCGAGGCGGGGAAGAGGGACCTCCAATTCACGCGTGAGGGTGGACGCGGGATGCAAGGTGGAGGATTCGGGTTCACACACCTGCCGCCCACGACGAGCATCCTGCTCTACGCCAGGCAGATAGCTCCCGAGTATGTCATCGACGTGCATCGGCTGCGTCTGGACCTGGCCGAGATGACCGTGCCCCAACCTCCTGGCGAAGCGGGACGGCTCCAGGAGAACGGGCGCAACATCGCCAGCGTGCTGGGGCGTCTCCGTAGTCAGGATAGGAGGGCGTTCGATTTCATCCTGCTGTCCATGCGGCGGCTCATCCCCGGGCTGGAGGACATCTTCGTCGAGGAGGCGGGCGGGTTCCTGGTCCTGCGATTCAGCCAGCGACAGCCCATGGGCGTGGCGCATTTCGCGGCGGCCAACATGTCGGAAGGGGCTCTTCGGACCCTGGGCATCATCGTCGCGGCCCAGACCCTCTCCCATACGGCGCAGCCTCTACCTCCTGCTGCTCAACTGCTCATCGTCGAGGAGCCCGAGGTCGCCATCCATCCTGGGGCCGCGGCGTTGCTCTTCGAGGTGCTGAAGCTCGCCTCGCAGCGAGGCTCCGTCCTGGTGACGACCCACAGCCCCGAGCTGCTGGACGCGGCCCAGGACGAGGAGATCCTCGTGTGTGGCTACCGGAACGGGACCACGCGAATCGGTCCTCTCTCCACGGCCCAGCGAGAGGTCGTCCGAGAGGGACTCTTGAGCCTGTCGGAGCTCGCGCGTAGCGAGCCGCTCCGGATCGAGGGCGAGGAGCCAGAGTCGCTGGATCCGCGCGATCTGACTTGAAGCGACTCGTCTGTGTCGTGGAAGGGGAGGGGGAGGTCGCCGCCATCCCGAACCTGTGTGCCCGGGTGATGGCCTACCTTGGAGTCCAGGGCTGGGTGGTGGATCCCGAGCCCATTCGCCGGAAGCGTTCCGCGCTCGTGGATGCTCGCCATCCGAGGCCTCGGCGGCCGTGCCGCGAGGACGAGGTCGTCAAGGCGATGGTGCTGGCGCAGCGGCGGCCTCGTCCTGGAAATGCCGTGTTGTTGCTGTGTGACGAGGACGAGGATTGCGCCGCGGTATGGGGACCGGATGCCACACGCGTCATGCGCCGTCTGGGGGCTGGCGTCGCCGTGATGGCCGTCCATGAGTACGAGATGTGGCTTCTGCTCAGCCGGCCGGATGCGGAGTTGATGGCGGCGGGAGTGGCCGTGCCGGTGTCGGGGCGTGGCGCCAAGGGCACGATGAGGAAGCTCGTCCCGGATTATTCCCCGACCGTGCACCAGCTTCAGGAGACGCGGCGCATCGATATCGGTTTCCTCCGAGAGCGCTCCGCGTCATTCGACAAGTTGGTTCGCTCGATCGCCGAGCTTTGTGGAGTGCCCGCGACGCCCCTGGCCTGAGCACCCTCACCAGCGGTGCGACAGGCCCGCTCCCGCGTACACCGTCAGGGGCGGCGCCGGCTCGAAGTAGCGCCCCCGGCTCGCGTTCACCCGCACGTTGTCGCTGTAGCGCGCCGACAGCAGGTTCTGCAGCCCCAGGAACGGGCTCACCTCGAAGACGCCCAGCTGGAAGTGGTGCCCCAGCCTCGCGTTCACCACCCAGGCCGTGTGCTCGCGCACCGTGTTCGCGTCGTCCGCGTACAGCCCTCCCGCGCTGAACACCTCCACCGCCGCCCTCGCTCCGCTCGCGTGCTGGTACACCGCCTCCGCGCTCACCTGATGCGCCGGAATGCCCGGGATGGACTTGCCTCGCAGTTGCTTCCCCTGTGACGTGTAGTCGCGGAACGTCGCCTGCAACGCGTTGTACGCCGCGCGCACCCGCAACTCCTCCGTCACCTTCGTCTCCAGCGCCACCTCCGCCCCCATGTGCCGCGAACGCCCCGTGTTGCGGAAGTACGCCCGCCCCGTCTCGTCCTCGAAGCGCACCAGCCCGTCACGGATGAACACCGCGAACAGCGCCACGTCGTAGCGCAGCCGGCCCCACAGGTGTCCTCGCGCTCCCAGCTCCACCCCGTCCGAGTGCTGGGGTTTCAGGTCCCTCGACAGTCCTCCGCCCGACCCCGGCTGCACCGCCAGCTCCGTCGTCGTCGGCGCCTCGAAGGCCTGCGAGACGTTCGCGAACACCGATACCTCCGGCCTCGGTGCCCAGATGAGCCCCAGCCTCCCCGTGGGCTGCTGGAACGTCCGCGTCCCCGTCCCGTCCCCGTCCTCCTTCAGGAAGTCCTCCACCCCGTAGCGCGAGACGTCGTACCTCGCCCCCGCCACCAGCGTCAGGCGCTCGCGCAGCTCCCACTCCTCTTGCGCGAAGAGGCCCAGGGACATCACGTCCTCGTCCTGGTCCAGCTGCAACGTGCTCCCGGGCTGGCCGTCCACGTTGTCGAAGTTCTTCCGCCGGTCCGACTGGGACTGGAACTCCGCTCCCAAGGTGAAGCGGCTGCGCAGCCCGAGCAGCGGCGCCCGGTTGCCGTAGCGCACCGACACCCCGTCGAATGTCCGGTCGAAAGCCACCACCACCGAGGGCAGTGCGTTCTGGAAGCGTCTCAGCGCCAGGAATCCGCTTGCTTCCACCTCCTGCGTCTCGCTCAGGCGCCGGTGGTACGTCAGCCCCAGCCGGCCCTGTCGCACCGACTCGCCCGCTCGGGCGCTCAGGTTGAGCGGCGAGGCCTGACGGGGGTCTCCTTCCACCTCTGCCTGTGTCAGCCCTCCGGCATCCCCCGCCTCGGGCGCATCCACCAGGGACAGCACCGCCGTGAGTTTCGAGCGCTCATCCGGCGTCCAGTTCACCTTCCCGTTCAGCAGCACCTGCTCCGTGCCCGACTGCCTCCGCCACCCGCCCTGCTCCAGCCTCGAGGCGCTCACCAGCCAGCGCACGTCCCCGCTCTTTCCGCCGCCCTTCGCGTGCAGCTTCCACAAGCCGGCGTCTCCGTGCAGCGTCCGCGCCTCCACGAAGGGCCGCTCCGGGCCTTCCTCCGTGGTGATGCTCACCACTCCCCCCGCCGCGTTCCCGTACAGCGACGAGGACAGGCCCCGCAGCACCTCGATGCGCGCCGTGGACGCCATGTCCAGGCTGTCCACGTTCGTCTGCCCGTCCGGCATCGTCTCCGGAAAGCCGTCCACCAGCACCGTCACCCCCCGGATGCCGAACGCCGAGCGCGCCCCGAAGCCTCGAATGGAGAGCCGAAGGTCCTGCGAATGGTTGTTCCGGCTCTGCGTCAGCAGTCCCGGTACTCCCACCAGCGCCTCGTACAGGCCCAGCGTGGCGCGCCCCTCCTGGATGTCTTCCTTCTCCACCACGCTCACCGCCGTCGGCGTTCGGCTCAGCGGCGTGGGTACTCTCGGCGCCACCACCGTCGTCTCTCCGGGCACGCTGGCCGCGGGGGGCGATGGGGGCTCCTCGGGGGTCGGAGTCTGGGACAGGGTGGCGGTGAGGAGCGCGCAGGGGAGGAGCCAGGACATCCACGAACCTTCTTCTTGGGGAACTCGGTGACGGGTACCCTCACCCCGTCCCTCTCCCGAAGGGAGAGGGGAAGTGTGCACCGGTACCGCTCGGGTCCGCTAGCGCTCTACCTGCACTCCCTTCCAGAAGGCGATGTGGCCCTGGATGTTCCGCGCCGCTTCCTTCGGCTCCGGGTAGTACCACGCCGCGTCCTTGTTCGATTTTCCGTCCACCACCACGTCGTAGTAGCTCGCCACTCCCTTCCACGGACAGGTCGTGTGCGTGCCGCTGTGCTTCAGCACCTCGCGCTTCACCGACTCCAGCGGAAAGTACACGTTCCCCTCCACCAGCTCGTACGTATCACTCTCGGCGAGCACCACTCCGTTCCACATCGCCCGCGCCATGGGGTCCTCCTCCTCGCGTCCCGTCTCCCCTCATGTCTGCTCCCGCCGATGGCTTCGCGCCACCACCGACAGCTCCTTCTGTTCGTCACGAGCAGCGGAGGTGATGACTCGCGCCGGCTCGCGCTCCTCCCTCCGTGGACCGGGCGGCCTGGCGAGGACCCCGCCCTCCGTCCTCCGGGTGTGCAACACCCATTTCGGGAGTGTCCGCTGGTGGAAAGCCGTTGGGGGCTGAATGGGAGGGGCGGCTCCGGACTGTTCTGGCGCTGTTAACGTCCCACGTCCCCCCTTCATGAACTCCACCGAGCGACGCGTAACGGACGTGCACACGCTGCTGAGCAAGACCCTGAGTCATCCTGATGGGGAATCCACCTTCCGGCAGCTCGCCGAGGCCATCCCCCAGCTCGTGTGGACGACGCGGCCGGATGGTTACCACGACTACTTCAATCAGCGCTGGTACGACTACACCGGCTCGTCCCTCGAGGTGACCCAGGGAGACGGCTGGCGCCTGCCCTTCCATCCGGAGGACGTGCCAGAGGCGCAGAAGCGCTGGCTGCACTCGCTGCGCACCGGGGACACCTACGAGGTGGAGTACCGCTGCCGGCGCCACGACGGCGTGTACCGCTGGTTCCTCGGTCGCGCCCAGCCCGTGCGCGATGCCGATGGTCGCATCGTCAAGTGGTTCGGCACCTGCACCGACATCGACGAGCAGAAGCGCGCCGCGGACTCGATGCGGTTCCTCACCCAGGCCGACTCGCTGCTGGCCTCCTCGCTGGACTACGAGACGACGCTGGCGGCTCTCACCCGCCTGGCGGTGCCCCAGATGGCCGACTGGTGCTCCATCGACATCCAGGGCGAGGACGGCGTCGTGCGCCTGCTCGCCGTGGCGCACGTGGATCCCTCCAAGGCGAAGTGGGCCCATGAGCTGCGCCGGCGCTACCCGCCTGACCCCAAGGACCCGCACGGCATCCACGAGGTCATCCGTACCGGCCGCTCCTCGGTGCTCCCGGACATCCCCGACTCGCTCCTGGTGGCCGCCTGCCGGGACAAGGAGCAACTGCGCATCGCCCGTGAGCTGGGTCTGCGCTCGTCGCTGACCGTGCCCCTCACGGCGCGGGGCCGTACCTTCGGAGCCCTCGCGCTCGTCACCGCCGAGTCCGGCCGGCGCTTCACTCCCTCGGACGTGGTCTTCGCCGAGCAGCTGGCGTCCCGCGCAGCGCTCGCGGTGGACAACGCCCGCCTCTACGGCAACGCCCTGCGCGCCGAGGAGCGCTTCCGCTCGCTCGTTTCCGCCAGCGCCCAGGCCGTCTGGGTCCGCCGGCCCGATGGGCTCGTGGAGGAGGACTCGCCCTCCTGGCGGGCCTTCACCGGGCAGAGCTACGAGGACTACCGGGGCCATGGCTGGCTCGCCGCCATCCATCCGGAGGACCAGGAGCGGGTGCGGCGTGGGTGGGAGGCGGCGCGGGCGCTCAAACAGCCCTATGAGGTGGAGATGCGCGTCCGCCTGCCGGACGGGCGCTACGCCATCACCGTGTGCCGCGCGGTGCCCCTCCTCAACCCCGAGGGCACCGTGCGCGAGTGGATTGGTACCACCACGGACATCACCGCCCAGCGCCGCGCCGAGGAGTCCTCGCGGCGGCTGGAGAGCGAGCAGCGTGCCCGCCAGCTGGAGTCCCTGCGCATCAAGGTGAGCGAGGTGTTGTCGCGCGAGGAGGCTCCTTCCCGGTTGATGCAGGACTGTGCCGGGGCGATGGTGCGCAGCCTGCCGGCGCTGGCGCTGGTGCAGGTGTGGGGGTGGAGCCGGGAGGCCCAGGCGCTGGTGTTGGAAGGCACTGCCGGCGTCGCCGTTCCCTCCTCCATCCAGCCCACCCGTCTGGCGCTGGGGGAGGGGTTCGTCGGCACGGTGGGGCAGACGCGCCAGCCCCTGCTGCTCAACGACGTGCTGCAACACCCCGGTGTCCGGTCTCGCGAGTGGATGCAGGCCCAGGGACTGGTGTCCTTCGTGGGCACCCCGCTGCTGGTGCGCGGGCAGCTGGTGGGCGTGCTCTCCGTCTTCGGCAGGAGCCCCCTGGAGGAGGAAGCGCTGGCCACGCTGGCCACGGTGGCGGACGCGGTGGCCCAGGGCCTCGAGCGCCGCCGCGCCGAGCTGTCCCTCCAGGAGCATGCCCGGGAGCTGGCGCGCTCCAACGAGGAGCTGCAGCAGTTCGCCTACGTGGCCTCGCATGACCTGCAGGAGCCGCTGCGCATGGTGGCCAGCTACACGCAGCTGCTGGCCCGGCGCTACCAGGGCAAGCTGGACTCGGACGCGGACGAGTTCATCGCCTACGCGGTGGACGGGGTGAACCGCATGCAGCGGCTCATCCAGGACCTGCTGGCCTACTCGCGCGTGGGCACGCGGGGCCACGAGTTCAAGCCCATCGACTCCGGCCGCGCGCTGGAGAAGGCCCTGGCCAACCTCAAGACGTTGGTGGAGGAGACGGAGGCCACGCTCGTCCAGGGGAAGCTGCCGCCGGTCATGGCGGACGAGACGCAGCTCATCCAGCTCTTCCAGAACCTGGTGGGCAACGCCTTGAAGTTCCGCGGGAAGACGCCGCCCCGGGTGCTGGTGGAAGCCGAGCGCGAGGGCAACGAGTGGCGCTTCACCGTGGAGGACAACGGCATCGGCATCGAGCCGCAGTATTACGAACGCATCTTCGTCATCTTCCAACGGCTCCACGGCAAGGAGGAGTACCCCGGCACCGGCATCGGACTCGCCATCTGCAAGAAGATCGTCGAGCGGCACGGTGGCCGCATCGGACTGGATTCGCAGCTCGGACAGGGAACGACGTTCTGGTTCACCCTTCCCGCCATTCCCACCCCCTCACCCCAGGGCACTACTTCATGAGTGACGACACCCGCGGACGGCCCATCGAAATCCTCCTGGTGGAGGACAACCCCGGAGACGTCCGCCTGACCATCGAGGCCCTCAAGGAGGGCAAGGTGCGCAACCGCCTCTCCGTCGCGCGCGACGGGGTGGAGGCGCTGGCCTTCCTGCGCCGCGAGGGTCCCCACGCGGAGTCCTCGCGGCCGGACCTCATCCTGTTGGATCTCAACCTGCCCAAGAAGGACGGGCGCGAGGTGCTGGCGGAGATCAAGGAGGACTCGAGCCTGCGCCGCATCCCCGTGGTGGTGTTGACCACGTCGAAGGCGGAGGAGGACATCCTGCGCACGTACGACCTGCACGCCAACTGCTACATCACCAAGCCGGTGGATCTGGATCAGTTCATCTCGGTGGTGCGCTCCATCGACGACTTCTGGTTGTCGGTGGTGCGGCTGCCCTCGGGGGAGTGAGGCCACCATGACCCAGAACGAGGGACGGCCGTTGCGGCTGCTGCTGGTGGAAGACAACCCCGGGGACGCCCGGCTCCTGCAGGAGGAGCTGAAGGAGGTGCCGTCCGTGCGCTTCGAGGTGCGCCACGTGACGCGCATGGCGGAGGCGCTCGCGGTGGTGAGCGAGCCGGGGTTGGACGTGGTGCTGTTGGACCTGGCGCTGCCGGATGGGCAGGGCATCTCCAACATCGAGCGGATGCTGCAGGCGGCGCCCATGTTGCCGCTGGTGGTGCTCACCGGCACGGACGACGAGCAGCTGTCGATGAAGGCGGTGCACGCGGGCGCGCAGGACTACCTGGTGAAGGGCCAGGTGACGGGGCCGCTGCTGGTGCGCGCGCTGCGCTACGCCATCGAGCGCAAGCGGGCGGAGGAGGGACTCAAGCGCGAGGAGGCCGCGCGGCAGACGGCGGTGTTCCGCGAGCAGTTCCTGGGCATCCTCGGGCACGACCTGCGCAATCCGCTGCAGGCCATCTCCGGCAACGCGGCGCTGCTGCTGCGCTACGGGGGCCTGTCCGAGCCCCAGCGCAAGGCCGTCAACCGCATCTCCATCTCCGCGGACCGGATGGCGCGGATGATCTCCGACATCCTGGACTTCACGCGCACGCGGCTGGGCGGAGGCTACCCGCTGCAGCGCACGTGGATGAACCTGCACGACGTGCTGCGGCAGGTGGTGGAGGAACTGGAGGTGGCGCATCCCAAGCGGCGCTTCGAGCTGGGCGTGTCGGGCACCGGTTGGGGCGAGTGGGACTCGGATCGGATCGCCCAGGCGGCGTCCAACCTGGTGGGCAACGCGGTGCAGTACTCGCCGGAGGACAGCGCGGTGCGGGTGCTGGCGCGCGACGAGGGCGATGGGGTGCGGGTGGAGGTGCACAACCTGGGCTCCCCGATTCCCTCGGAGCGGTTGCCGCACATCTTCGACCCGTTCGTGCGCGGGCGGGATGGTGCCCGCTCGGGCTCGCGCTCGGGGTTGGGACTGGGGCTCTACATCACCCATGAAATCGTGAAGGCGCATGGGGGAGCGTTGCAGGTCCGCTCGACGGAGGCGGAGGGCACCTGCTTCTGGCTGAACCTGCCGCGCCATCCGCCGGCCGCGAAGACCTGAGCCCTTCCGGATTCCCCACGGTGTCCATCCCCTCTCCCTCTGGGAGAGGGCCAGGGTGAGGGTCTACCCTTCGCTCTCCCGCCCGATATGGCACGCCTTCCCAGCCTGCCGCTCATGCCCACCCTAGAGGCAAGGGTTGGAACGACAGCAGGAGCGGACCCGAGATGGAAACGCCGCGAGACGGGGCGGGTATGGAGCCGCGGTCATTTACATTGCGCACGAGGCGGGGCGCGGTGGATGTACTGCTGTACGAGGCCATTGGAGCGAAGGCGGGCGCCTTGCTGGCCGGGGGAGTGGGGGGAGGCTTCGACACGCCGGCCCTTGGACTGTATCCACGGCTGGGCGAGGAGCTGCTGCGGCAGGGCCTGTCCACACTGCGGCTGAAGTACCGGCACGCGACGGACCTGGCGGAGTCGGTGCATGACGTGCTCGCGGGGGTGGAGTTCCTGGTGGAGCACGGGCTGGAGCGGGTGGCGCTGGTGGGGCACTCGTTCGGCGGGGCGGTGATGATCGGCGCAGGAGCGCAGTCGCCCTGGGTGACGACGGTGGTGGGACTGTCACCGCAGAGCTACGGGGCGGAGGCCGTGTCGGAGCTGCCGCCGCGCTCGCTGCTGCTCATCCACGGCGCTTCGGACGCGGTGCTGCCGCCGAGCTGCTCACGGTCCATCTACGAGAGGGCCCGGGGGAAGAAGGCGCTGGAGCTCATTCCGGGAGCGGGGCACGTGCTGGACGAGGCGGCCGAGCGTGTCTTCACGGTGGTCCGTGACTGGCTGTTGCGCGAGCTGACTCCCTCTCCCTCCGGGAGAGGGTTGGGGTGAGGGTATCGGGTGAACGGGAGTCGAAACCGGACGTGCGTCCTCCGTCGGGATGGGTGTGTTGAACTCGACACTCAAGGTCTGGTGGTCCGGGGGAGACGGCAAGCCCGGGGAGAGGTGGAGGGCGAGCGGGGAGGCAGACCCTCACCCCAGCCCTCTCCCAGAGGGAGAGGGGGCAGGCACGGGCTCCCACAGCGGCCCTACCTTGAGCCGAAAGGAGGTCGCTCGATGGGTGACATGTTCGCCATGGGGTTTTTCTTCGCCGTCCTCGTCTTCTTCTTCCTCGTCATCGCGCTCACCATCGTCCTGGGTGGCATCAGCAGACTCAGCGACAAGCGCGTGAAGGAGGAGGGGCGCGCCACTCAGTACCAGCGGCTGCCCGGGCAGAGGGAGGCCCACTCCAGTCCCTAGTGGAGACGGGGGGCGCCGGGGGGCCGCGGGTTGTAGTAGCGCCGCAGCCAGCGGGAGAGCCCGTCCAGGCCAGGGAAGAGCACACGCTCGGTGATGTTGGCCTGGTCGAGCTTGTCCCGCACCTCCTGCTTGAGGCGCGCGGGGACGATGAGCCGGCGCACGCCCTTCTTCTGGCGCTCGAGGAACTCGTCCAGCCGCGCCGAGGCGTCGTTCATCACCGAGAAGAGGGCGAACTGGTTGACGATGCGCTCGTCGATGGAGGGCGGCTCGAAGAAGAGCACGAAGGGGCCGCGGGAGAGCCGATCGAAGGTGGCGAGGTTGTCGGCCACCTCGGCGAGCATCTCCGCGCTGAAGACGTCGGCGCCCTCCTCCTGGAGCTGGGCCTTGAGGGGACGGGGGAGGAGCCGGTTCGTCTCGCGGTAGTCCACGCACCACACCACGCCGTCCATGCCGTACAGCTCCGGGTTCTCCGTGAGGAAGTGCAGCGCCACGTAGGGGCTGAAGGTCCAGTCCAGCAGGCGCGTGGGCAGCCCGTGGTGCTGGGCGAGTGACAGCCAGTCCCAGATGGACTCGCAGGGGTTGCTGGTGCCGCGCGCGTACTTGCGGAAGGCGCGCAGCATGACGTGCTCCTGGCGGGAGTAGTTGCCGCCGCGCCGGTTGAGGCTGGTGGCCAGGTCATGGCTCGAGTCCGGCATGCCGCGGAAGGCGAGGGTGGGGCGGAAACGCTTGAGGGTCTCGTTCCACGAGCCCGCGAAGAGCGCATCCTGCAACTCCACCCAGTTCTCGACGCGTTGCTCCTGCACGGGACGGAAGATGGGCAGCGCCCGGTGTTCTGGCACGTGCCCCCACCAGCTTCGTGGGGGCTCGGGACGTCGGGAAGTGAAAGGTTTTCACGGGCCCGTCACGGGGCCCTCAAGGATTCGCCACGCTCTCGTACTGGAGCTCCTCCTCCTCTCCGTCCTGGTACTGGATGACGAGGCCCGAGGGCTTGTGCTGGTGCGCCAGCTTCCGCCCGCGGTGGATGGCCTGGGTGACGTTGGGGTATCGGTCGACCCGGTGGTTGCCTTCGAGCCGGACGTACCAACCACTCCCATCCGCCGCCACGGTCACCCAGCGCCGACGGGGTGCGGAGTGCGACTGCAGCTGTTCACGCTCGATTCGCATCGCCAGGGTCATGGACGTGTTCCTCGCCGGGACTGCCCAGTGGAGAGCCGCATGCGGGTAATCTGTTGACGAGGCGGCGGAAAGGCACCTGTCCGCCAGGTCAATCCCTCCCGATGGGGCAGGTGCTTCTCCGCCTGTCGTCTCATGAGCCGCGCCTCCGCGGCTTCACATCTTCGTCTCGGGGCCGTGCCACACGCTGCGCCGGTGGTCCCGGCTCTCCCTCGCGCCCCAGAGGTACCTGGCGGGTTCGGAGCCACGCGGGAAGTCGAACACCGTCGCCCCGGAGCGCGCCGCCTCCTCGAGGGCATGGGCGATCACCAGGTGGCCCACGTGGTAGCGCTCGAAGTCCGGATCGGCCCCACCGAGGTGATAGCGGACGTGCGCTCCGTCCTGGAAGCCGTGGAAGACGGCCACCGGCCGTTCATTCACGTGGAGGGTGTACTGGCGCAGGGCCCGCGCGGCGAGCAGGCCGCGCGCCACCTCCCGGTGGAAGGATTGGAGCGTGGCATCCTCCATACCGCGCAGCCGGAACAGCGAATCCATCATCGCGTCCAGGTTGCCCTCGTTCGCCTCCTCGATGCGCACCGGGCCCAGTTGCTCCAGGCGGTGACGGGCCTGGCTCAGGATGGCCGCGAGCCGTCCCCCCGCCGCCCAGGGGAGGATCGTCCGGGGACAGACCTCCCGCGCCTCGCTGTGCTCGCCCCAGCCCGGAGGCACGGGAGTGGCCAGCAGGGGCGAGTCTTCCCGGAGTTGCTCGAAGACGCACAGGTCCCAGCGCTCGTCATTCCGGGCGAGCCAGTCGAACAGGGCCCGCACGCCCTGTGGTGCCAGGGACGGATCCATCAGCACGTCGAGGGAGTCGGAGAGGCCCTCGCCGAGCAGCCTCACCACGCGCGCTCCCTCCTCCTCGCGAATGGCCAGTGGCGCGAGCCCCACCAGCCGGCCCTCGCTCCGCAGCGTCACCACCCAGGGCGGTCGGGGCGAGAAGCCCGGGCCGAAGTGCCGGTACCAGGGCAGCAGCCATTCGGGCCGCTGGAAGGTGGTGGCCCCGGGACAGCGGGCCCACAGCCAGCGCCACTCGCCTCGGAGCTGCTCCAGGCCTCGCGGGGAGACGACCTCTTCCACCTCGAGGTGGGCGGGGGCCCGGGCCGGTTGGAGCCGGGGCGCGCCCAGGTCGGAGCTCAGTGCCATGGGACCTCCGGCAGCTTCAGTCTCTCCAGCGCCTGCCGGGCCAGCTCCCGCCAGCGGGCGCCCGTCATCCTCCAGACGTTGGACTCGTACTGAAGCATCCCCTCGTGTGGCGGACGGGTGAAGTCGTAGCGAGGCGCGGCCCGGTAGCGCTCCTGCTCCACCGGGAAGGACTTCAGCTCTCGCGCTTCCGAGGCGTAGCACGCGAGCATCCGCTGCTTGCTGGCGCGCTCGGGGTCGGTGAAGGACACCGTGGCCACCGGACTGCTATCTGGCGCGGGGAGGAACTCGCCGGTGACGAGCACTCCCTGGCGGCGGTGATAGGACGCCATCTCCAGCAGGGTTGGCGGCGTGCGTCCCGCCCTCGCCATCAGCGCAACGGCGGCGTGCGAGATGAAGGCGGCGGCATCGTGATCCGGGTGGCCGCCCTCGTACGGATGGACGACGAGGAGCGCCGGGCGCAGCGCCTTCAACAGCGCCATGAGGTACTCGGTGAGGGTGACGAGATCCAGCGCCGCCTCCTGGTCCGCCGCCCCCAGCGAGAGGAGGTGATGGGGAGGCACTCCGGCGAGGGCCAGCGCGGCGAAGGACTCCTCCTCGCGGAGGCGCGCATAGGCCTCGCGCCGGGTCGACGACATGTCCCTTGGGGAGCCGTCGGTGACGTGGACGACGTGACAGCCGGGGCTGCGGCGCAGCAGCCACGAGGCTCCCCGCACCTCATCCTCCGGGTGCGCGGCCACGATCAGGGCGGAGCCATGCAGGGCTTGCGGTGGCAGCAGCGGCCCGAGGACCTCCGCCACGGTCCGTGTGTCCTCGGACGACTGCTCCTCCTGCCAGGGTGACTCGTCAGGAGGTCGCATGCGCGCACCTCCTTCCCGGAACTCCTTCCATCGCCGCCTCCCTTCCCCCGTACTCACCGTCCGAAACGCCCGTAGACCCTCACCCTGACCCTCTCCCAGAGGGAGAGGGGACGTCCACGCTCATGAGTCCCCACATGTCTCAGTTCCTCACATGGTTCGAGACGCGCGCACCGTCCAATAACACCACCAGCTCCTCCGCGCGTCGTTCCGCGGTGTGCTCGGTGAGCGCTCGCTCCCGGGCACGCCGGCCCATCCGGGCCAGCTCCTCCGGCGAGAGCGAGAGGGCCTCCAGCGCATCCTCGGTGGAATGCGCGATGAGGAGCTCCTCGCCGGGACGGAAGAACGACTCCAGGCCCTCCCATGCGTCACTGAGCACCGGGGTGCCGCAGGCCGCGGCCTCGAAGAGGCGGCCCGACGGGCACCAGCCCCTGGCGGCCATGGGGGCACGGGTGACGTTGAGGGTGAGGGCGGAGGAACAATAGAAGGACGGGTGCTCCGAGGGCGGCAGGTGCTGGACGAAGTAGAGGTTCTCCGTCCACGCGAAGTCCCGCGGGTACTGCGCCCCGCCGATGACGAAGCGCCGCTCGGGCATGCGCCTGGCGGGCTCCAGGAAGAGGCGCTCCAGCGCCTGCTGCCGGTTTGCGGCGTAGGTGCCCAGGTACGACAGGTGCCCCTGGTAGTGCTCCTTCGGCGGCACCGGGTAGTGCACCCGCGGATCCACGCTGCCATACAGGGGCACGGCATGGCGCGCGCCGAAGAGCCGCCGCAGCCCCGTGAGGGCCTCGCCGCCCGTGTAGCTCAGGACGATGTCGTAGTCCCCCAGTCCCTCCGGACCGATGTACTCGACGCGCTCTCCGCGCTCGGCCCGCTCCAACGTGACGGGCGTGTCCATGTCGTAGAAGGACTTCACCGGCACGGGCGAGCCCAGCACCAGGCGGCCCGCCTCGATGCCATCCGCGCAGTAGGACGTCACCATGCCCACGTCCGCGTCCCGCAGGTGCCGGCGCGCGTGCGGCAGGGCCTCGTCCCACGAGGAATAGAGGATGAGCTCCGCGCCCCGGGGCAGCGCGAGCAGGTCGCGGTGCGAGGCATAGAAGGGCTGATCCCTCTCGAAGAAGACCACGCGGTGCCCGCGGGCGGTGAGGGCGGAGATGAGCCCGCGCCAGAGGGTGGCGTGGCCATTGCCCCAGGAGGAACTGACCGTGAGGCCGAAGATCACCAACTTCATGCCGACTCCTGCATCGTGTTGGGGAGGGTGATCGCTCCGATGGCTTCCTCGAGGAGTCGACGCACCTGGGGCGCGAGCCGGACACGCGCCAGCCGCCAGCGCTGGCTGGGACGCAGCCGCCGGAGCGTGTAGACCACCTTGCGGCGGGTGTGCTCGAGCGGGAAGTAGCGGGCGAAGCCGGAGGCGTTGAGCGAGAAGAAGGAGAGGGCGTCCGCGTCGTTGAGCAGCGCGAGGCACACGTCTTCCTGGGGGCGCTCGTGGCGGCCGATGAGCCAGCGCACGCGCTCGCGGGTGCCCGCGTCGACGCCCACCTCCGCGAGCAGCTCACAGGCCACGTCCGCCTCGGACAGCAGGCGTTCCACGTCGTGGAAGAGGGCCGCGACCTGGAGGGCCAGGTCGGCGTGCGGCGCGAGCCGCAGCACCCACTGCCACGTGTCCAGCGCATGCCGGTGGTCCGCGACGACGAGCGGCTTGCTCAGGTCGTGCAGCGCCAGGTGCCGCGAGAGGATGGCGTCGAAGAGGGGCCCCTCGGACTCGGCGTTGCGGCGGCCGACGAGGCCCTGGTAGCGGGTGAGGATCTCCATCGCGGTGCCGGCGAGCGCCTCGTGGGGCGAGCCGGTGAGGTGCAGGGCGAGACCGTGGCCCTGCGCGCACCCGGTGGCGGCGCCGAAGACGCGCTCGTCCCAGTCGAACGGATCGAAGCCGGGGGCGCGCCACTCCTGGGCATCCAGCCGCAACACGTTCGTGTCGCTGGCCGCATCCAGGGGCCGCACGGTGATGGTGGGAAACTCCTCGGCGAGCAGGGCGAAGGCGCCGGGCAGGGCCCGCATCGCACCGTCGGCTTGGATTCCGGTTCCGGACAGCAGCAGCTGTCGCAACATCGCCCCCCCCGCGGATGGTCCGCCGTGATGACGCGTCAAGTTGCTGTCGCGTTGCCGGAAAGGCCAGGGGGACCTACATGCGTCTGGAGGCCAGTGGCCGGGGGGACATGCCCCGCGTGCTTCAGTGCACGGACACCCGGGTGGGCCCGTGTGCTGGCACACACCCGGGGGCCGTCCAGAGGGGAGATGGTCGGCTTCGACTACGGCCGACCGTTGTCCGCCGGCTGATCGTACGCGTACTGCTCCGCGCGAGGCGCGGCGTCATTGTGGAACAGGGGGCACTTCTGGCAGGAGAAGCCCTCCCAGTCCTCACGCACCGCCGCGTCGATGCACATCGCGTAGTGGCGGCAGTGGACGTTGCGGTAGTCCTCGACGCGATGGTGGTCCGCCCACATGGGCAGGCGGAGCTCGGTGGGATTTGGCTTCGGTGGCGAGCAGGCCATTCGCTGAAACTCCCTCTTGGAATATGGGCCCCCCTCTTGGAGACTGGATTCATACCCACTGGTGCGTCGCGTCATTCCCGAGCGGTGGAGCGCGAGCGTGGGGTCGCGCTCCGTGTGGACAACAGCCGGGCGAGCGAGCGCTTCATTGCCTGCGGCGGGCCCCCGCGAGTTGGACGGCCTGCTCGAAAGCCTCGTACGGCTGGCAGCCCACCACGCGGGTCTTCCCGATGAAGAAGGTGGGGATGCCGCGCACGCTGTCGCGCCGGGCCTCGTCGCGCAGGGTGTCCAGACGGGCCTGGTATTCGGGCGAGTCCATGGCGCCGCGTGCTCCCTCGCCGGGCAGGCCCGCCTGCTCCGCCAGACGGGCGAGCACGTCCGGGCTCTCGAGGTCCTCACCCCGCCGCCAGTAGGCCTCCATGGCCGCCTGGTGGAAGGCCTGGAAGCGGCCCTGGTCCTTCGCCCACTCCGTCACCGCGAGCACCCGGCGCGTGTTGGACATGCGCGCGGGGACCTTCAGGGACACACCGAAGCTCCGGCCGAACTGCTCCGCGTGGGCCCGCATCGCCTCTCCCCGGCCCGGAAAGAGCTGGTCCAGGGAGATGCCCCCACGGGGCGTCTCCGGGTTCAGCTCGAAACCCTTCCACTCCACCTCGACGTCGTACTCCTCTTGCAGCCTGACCAGGCTGCTGCGCTCCGCGATGAAGCAGAACGGTCAGACGAAATCCGAGTACAGGCGGATGCGCACGGACATGGCTCACCTCGGGGTTGGAACCTTCTTCATAGCGTCGTGACCCGTCCGTTTCCAGAGACTGCTTGCCTGGTGGTCGAACACTCAATCATCTCTTCATCCAGGCGCGGCTTTCCCCGAAGATGGGGCCGTGCGTTCGATGCCCGGCCCCTCATCGTCTCCGTCCCGCCGTCTGGGACTGATTGCCCTCTCCCTCTTCGCCCTGCTCGCCTTCGCGGGCTGCTCGGCCTTCTCCCGCGCGGTGAAGGAAGGCGACCAGCTCACCACCGAGCACAAGTGGGCGGAGGCGGAGGCCGCCTACCAGCGCGCCCTGGCCGTGGAGCCGGGCGACTCGGAGGTGCGCGTGAAGCTGCGCGCCATGCGCAAGCAGTGGAGCGCCGAGGTGTTCCAGGCCGCCCAGGCCAGGCACTCCGAGGGTGACCTGGCCGGGGCCTCGCAGTTGCTGGTGCGCGCGCTCGAGCTGGACGGGGAGAACGACCCGGCCCGCGCGCTCCTCACCCAGACGCTGGACGCGCGGGTGGAGGTGGCCCAGAAGGCGCTGAAGGAGGAGCGGCTGCAGGACGCGCGGGCCGAGCTCGACGCGGTGCTGGCGGTGGATGCCACGCACGCGGAGGCGCGCAAGGTGGTGGACGCGGTGAAGACGGCGTGGGCGCGCCGGTGGTTCACCACGGCGCAGCGGCTGGAGGAGGAGGGCAAGCCCGGCAACGCGCTGCTGGCGTACGTGCGCGCGGACCAGGAGCGGGTGGGGGCCACGCCCGCCCGCGAGCGCGCCGAGGCGGTGCGCCGCAAGCTGCAGGATGAGATCGCCTTCCTGGTGGTGGCCGGGCCGGCGGAGGACAAGGCCGAGGCGCCGGACGTGGTGCAGCGGCTGTCGCCCGGGCGGCTGTCGGCGCTGCTGCCGCAGGAGGTTCCCATCCGCGTCATCACCACCGAGGCGCCGAAGGACCACGAGGGCGTGCGCCTGGGCGTGGCGCTGGAGCGGGTGCGGCCGGAGAAGACGGTGGAGCAGTCCCAGCGTACGCAGCGCTACCTGGTGACGAACAAGGCCGTGCCCAACCCGCGCCGGGTGGAGCTGGAGACGGCGCTGCTGGAGCAGGAGCGCAAGCTGGAGGACGTGGAGCGCAAGCTGTCGGGCGTGCTGCGCGACTACCTGCGCAAGCAGGACGAGCTGGTGCAGGCGCGCGAGGTGGCCTTCCGCTGCCGCGAGCGCGAGCGCAAGCTGTGCGCCACCGCGCTGACCGAGTGCACCCGGGCCTTCACCCAGAGCCAGAACGGGCAGGTGCCCCAGGAGTGCAACCCCGCGCGCTGCAACTCGCAGTGTGATGGCGAGGAGGGCTCGCTGTCGCAGCGGGGCGCGGCGGCGCAGGAGCTGGAGCGCCGACTGACGGCCGCCCAGGAGTCCGCCGAGGCGCAGCGGCGCGAGGTGCAGCGCGGCCGGGACGCCTACTACCGCGAGCCCCTCACGGTGGACGAGCCCGTCTACAGCGAGTACCCGTATGACGTGGAGCTGCACCGGCTCGCCATCACCGCCAGCGTCACCGAGCGGCTGGTGGACCTGGCCAAGGACGCGGTCGCCGCCTCGCCGCGCACCGAGGACTACGCGGCGATGCACGAGGACTCGGCCAACAAGGCCTACGACAAGGTGGGCGTGCTGGCGGATCCGGTGCAGCTGCGCAGCGAGGCGGAGCTCCGGGTGGAGGCGGGCGACAGGGCCATGACGGCCATCGCCACGCGGGTGAAGGAGCGCTTCGACGTCTACCGCCAGCGCAAGGTGGAGGACGCGCGCCGGGGCATGGTGCGTCCCAGCGCCGAGGACGTGGTGGAGACGGCGGTGCGCGCCCTGCTGCTCACCGCCGATGCGCCTCCCGAGGACATCCTCCTGCCGCTGGCCAAGGCGCGCGGCCTCGACAAGCCCGAGGCCCTCTTCGGCCGCTAGGCCACCGCCACCACCTCGGTCGGGGTCCACAGCGCCGTCTCGGCCGAGTGCAGGCAGTCACCGATGAAGCGCAGGTAGATGTCGAGCGCCTCGGCGCCGAGCTCCGCGAGCGTCCGGGCGTTCTCCGGCATCTGCTGCAGCAGCTCCTCCAGCATCCGCTCGTTGAGCGCCGTGTGGCCGATGTCGAGCTTCACGTGCTCCTTGAGGAAGCTGAGCCCCTCCAGCGTCTCGCGGCCGAGCACCCGCGCCACGTTGGACAGCAGGTGCGGCCCCAGCACCACGGACAGGTTCTCGATTTCGAACTCGATGGCGATCTGCCCCGCGGGCAGGTCCCCGATGATGGTCTGCTCGTGGAGCTGCCGGTAGGCGCGCATCGCGTCCGTGGGGTGCTGGGCGAGCAGCCGCTCCACGTGCAGGGTCTGCCCGCGCCGCGAGTTCCACCGCCGCACCAGGTGGCGCACGTCGTCGATCATCATCTGGTGGTGGCCGGCCTCGTGCTTCGCGTGCGCGACGAGGGACCTGCCGATGGAGTCCTGGCCCTGGGCGATGCAGCGCTGGCCGGCGCGGCGGATCCACCCCTCCACGGGCTCGGTCATGTACACGCCCAGGGAGTTCAACTGGATGAAGAACCGCTCCAGGACGAGCGGCTCGATGGCGGGATCGACCAGCCTGCGCATCACCGGATCCGTCGAGATGCGGGCGCGCGCGGGCAGCACATACGGCTCGTACAGCTCTTTGACCAGACTCATGGTGCCTACTCCTTGGGTACAGCTGGTACTGCACTTCACGTCAGGGGTTGCGGTGGGTGGGCATCAGGCGACCCACGGTCGCCTCGCTCACGTACTCGAGGAACTCGGGAAGCAGCCGGGCCGACAGCAGCCAGAGGCAGGGCCGGGTACCGGGCTCGTCATGCAGCCGCGCGGCGGCGGCGTAGCTGTCGTCCTCGTCCTCGCGCAGGAAGACGAAGGAGGAGCGGCCCCGGCGCGCGTACCAGCGGCGGGCCTCGTCCAGCAGGGCGACGTAGGCGTCCCGGCCGTCGGGTGCGAGCGGGAACAGGCGCGCGGCGTCCAGCAGGCGGAAGAGGTTCGTCCCGGGAGGTCCCAGCTCCAGGACGATGGCGGCCAGCGCCACGCCGTCGCGGCGGGCCACCAGGATGCGGCGCTCGCGCTCCAGCCCGGCCTCCAGCCACGTCTCCGCCGCGTCCCCCATGTCCATCCGCTCGCGCGAGAAGTCCAGCGCGTCCACGTAGCAGGCCGGGCGGGTGCGGGCGATCTCCTCCGCCAGCCGCAGCTTCTCCGAGGAGGTGGCGGGGCCGATGTCCAGCCCGTCCGCGGGCAGTCCGCTCTCCTCCTCGCAGCTCACGTCCATGAGGCGCACGGGCATGACCAGCGCGTCGCCGCTCGGGACCTGGGCCTGGGCGTAGGGGATGTGGACGCGCTCCATGAGGGGGACGGTGGATTCGGCGTAGGCGATCAGCCACCGGAAGTGGGGATCGCTCTGCGAGTGCTCCAGCGTGCGCACGTGGATGTCGCGCAGGATCTGCCCGGGCGGCACGTCCACGGCGGGCTTTCCGGAGCGCTTGGCGAGCTGGTGCACCAGCCAGCTGTGACGGTAGGGGCGCACGGAGGACAGCGTGGCTTCCACCCCTCGCTCGGAGGGCCACACCGTCTGGCAGAAGAGCCGGGGCAGGTGCGCGGCGCGGTGGCTCAGGTGCATGAAGCCGGTGCGCAGCTCCTCGAAGTGCTCCGTCGTCTTGCCGGCCAGGTTGAAGTAGCCCGAGTCGACGAAGAGCTCCCACAGCGGCTCGAGCAGCTCCGCGCCCCCTCGCGTGGAGGGGCAGAGCGCCTGGGAGACGAGGTGCACCCAGCGCGACTCGTCCATGGGCGTGCAGGGCGTCACCTGCAGGCCGTACATCCGCTGCCCCTCCGGCTGCTTGTCCGCCACGTGGCGCA
Organism: Archangium violaceum; assembly: GCF_016887565.1. NCBI lineage: Bacteria > Pseudomonadati > Myxococcota > Myxococcia > Myxococcales > Archangiaceae > Archangium > Archangium violaceum. Next base: position 11,390,389 of record NZ_CP069396.1, on the reverse strand, counting down.
CCTCGCCGCGCAGGAGGATGGGCTCGTCGTCATCGCCCCAGACCTCGATGGGCTGGAGGAGGAGGCCCGGGAAGACGAGGTCCTCGGGGACGCCCCGCAGGCCCATGCCACTGAAGGAGAGGTCCAGGACCTCTCGCTCCCGGGGTCCCAGCTGGTTCCACAGCGGGTGCTGGAAACGGGCCCGGAGGCCGGCGGGGGCGGGGACGCGCCGGTGCCAGCGGTGGCGCACCTTCCACAGCCGCCGGGGCATGGGGGTGATCATCCGGTCCCCGCGCACCTCGAGCGCCGGCACGCGCATCCGGTAGGCCGAGTTGTAGCCCACCACCTCGATGTCATAGGGCGCCGCGCCCCAGTCGAGCTCCGGATCCTCCCGGCGCCAGTGGAGCTGGGAGGACTCGACGTCGAAGTACTCCAGGGTGACGCGCAGGGTGCGGCCCAGCTGCCGCAGCAGGCCCTGGTGCTTCATCACGCACACGGACTTGAGGACGGAGCGGATGCGCTCGGGCTGGACGAGGGCCTCCTCGATGGGCAGCGGCGAGACCGCGGGGCGGGCGCGTCCCCTCCGGGCCTCCGCGTCCAGCAGGGAGAGGATCTGCTGCCCCTGTTCCAGGGACACCCCCACCAGCTGGATGCCCAGGGGCGCGTCGTACCGGCGCGAGTCGCTCCACAGAATCTCACCCCGCAGCGGACCGATGGTGTGGCCGTTGCCATCCAGCAGCAGGTGGAGGGGCCGCTCGCGGGAGGGGAGCTCGGCACCCGGTGAGGGGATGGCCCACACCGAGGTGGGGCTCAGGCGCGTCACCCGGCTGCAGCTGATGCCGGGCTGGGACAGGATGAGGTTGATACCCTCCTCGGGACCCTGGGCGTGCAGCGAGTAGCCCGAGTAGCTCCCGGCGGCGAGCACCGTTCCAGCCGGGGTCTCGAGGTCTGTACTGCTCATGGCTCCTCCTCCTTCGGGGACGCGGCGGCGAGGGCGCTGCCTCATCGTGGTCTTTCTTGTTCCACGAGAGGGTAATCCCTTGCACGAAAATGAGAACGCCCAGGCACTCTTTTCGTCAAGTGCGGCTGCCATTCTTTGCCCAGCGTTTTGCGCGCGCCCGGCGTGGCTGGAAAACTCCGCTCCGTCGGGTCGAGACCCTGGAACCCCGGTATATCTCAGGGAAAACGGCTCCCGCGTGGAGTCGGGCAAACAATGACTTGCAGGGTGCGCGCGGAGGCTTGTCAGGCTTTTGCCGGGCTGGCGGAGCTGCAGCTACGCCGCATCAATTGCCTCGGGACGTGAGGCCCTGGCCGCCGCATGCGAGGGATTGCTGGGTTTTTGGGAATTGCGAGGCCCCGGCCGCCGCCGGGGTGTCGCCGGGTGGGCAGGAGCCCGGGGTGGGGCCCGGGCGGGGTGTGTGCCGCAGGACGGTCGAACACGCTGTGGACGCCCGCTGCGGGAACGGCGAGGCTCGTTCCTGGGAGGATGTCGCATGGCCAGGCGTGCCGCCGAGGACGACTTCAACATCGAGGTGCTCAAGCTGATGCTCCAGCTGGCCTGGAGTGACGGTCGGATCGACGAGCGGGAGGCGGGACTGCTGCTCGGCTCGGCGCGCAGTTGGGGGGTGCCGGAGCGGGAGGTGGCCGCCCTGAAGAAGGCCCTGGAGAGCAACGCGCCGCCCCCGGCGCCGGACCTGGCGCTGCTGCGAGATCGCCCGGACGAGGTATTCGAAGCGGCCCGCGCGCTCATCGCGAGCGACGGCCAGTTGCAGGCCTCCGAGCAGGAGATGCTCGAGGAGCTGCGCATCATCTTGAGCCCCGAGCGTTGACCCGAGGGTCCTGGCCGCATCCGGAGGCACAGGGGGAGGGGAGTGGATGCAAGAGGATACGAGAGAGGCACTACGGCAGCGCATCCAGCGGGCCCGGCCCGAGGATCAGATCGCGGGGGTGTTCTGCGAGAGCGCCTTCCTGGCGATGAGCGAGCTGCTGGGGCGAGATCAGGCGGAGTCGCTGCGCGCCGCCACGTGGCCCGTGTGGGAGTGGGTGGCGGTCGCCCGGTATCCCGTGGTGGACCTGTTGCGGCTGGTCGACGCCACGGCGGACCGCGTGGCGGGCCGGGGCGAGCTGTCGTACGGACAGGCGCTGGAAGCCATCGGGGAGCACATGACGCGGCGGGTCCTGCAGCTGCCGCTCATCAAGGCCTACCGGATGAGCGACAGCGGCAACGCGCATGACCGCCTGGCCTTCTCCGTGAAATCGGCCCAGTTCCTCTGCTCCTACGGTGAGCGCAGGTACGAGAGCGTGGGTCCCACCCAGGGCCGGCTCGTGTTCTTCCGTGAGTTGCTGGGGCCCTCGCTGCTCCTGGGCATCTACAAGGCGACCGTCCGGAACATCACCAGCGTCCGGACGACGGTCTCCCTGGAGGCGAGCTGGGAGCCGGGGCTGGAGTTCCACCTGTTCTTCACCTGGTAGGGCGCGGAGGGCGGAGGTGCTCACTCCTCCGTCCTGGCCACCGGGACGTTCTCCGTCAGCACGACCTCGCGCCGCAGCAACAGCCGGGCGTCCTTCCTGGGCAGGATGCGCACCTGGAAGCGCCGCTGGTACGCGTCGTCCTTGGAGAAGGCGTCCCGGTCCGACACCAGCAGCAGGGCGGTGGGGACCGCGTACCTCGGCGAGTTGTTGCCGTAGTAGTGCACCACCACGAAGTACGTGCCCGTGACGGCCTCGCGCGCGTGGTACAGCTCGGGGCCCAGTCCGTCCGTGATGTCCCAGTACAGCTCTCCGCCCAGCGACGTCCGCTTGTGCTTGTAGAAGCACTTCTCTCCCGTGGGCTCCACCACCCACAGGTCGATGTCCGTCCCATCCGAGTTCCAGTGCGTGGTGAGCTGGTAGTCGATGGGTCCCTGCCTGGCGAGCTCCTCCAGCTCGCGCCGGCGCGACTCCAGCACCTTCATCTCGCCCACGAGCCGGGGGTGCCTCGCCAGCGCCGCCAGCATCCGGCCGTAGTGGAAGGCCGCCACCTTCTTCGTCTGCTCGTCATGCCGCTTCCAGGAGCCGGCCAGGACGATCTCCCAGTCGCGCGCCGCCTCCGCGGGCCGCCCCGCGGCGTCCAGCGCCAGGGCCTCCTCCAGGTAGGACTGGGGCTCGAAGGGACGGTTGAGGCGCACGTGCTCGAAGAGCTCCGCGGCGGCCGGGTACTGGCCGAGCGCCAGCAGTCCGTAGCCCACCAGCCGGAGCGCCTCGGCGTCCTTCGGGCGCAGCTCCACCGGTGACGAGAGGGCCCGCACCGCGCCCCAGGTGTCCCCCGCGAAGGCCCGCTTGCGTGCCACCGCCTCGTACACCATCACGTCGTCCTTGTTGGCCCGCCGTGCCTTCCGGTACTCCAGCTCCGCCTGGAGCCGCTCCTCGCCGCCCGTGTAGGGCGCGTCCCGCAGGGCCTGGGCCTTCAGCTTCGAGCCCAGTACCTCCTGCTTCGCCTTCAGCACCCGCAGCACCTCGCGGCCCGTCTCCGGCACGCCATTCAGCGAGAGCCCCAGCAGCTCGTCCCGCCGCTGGTCCTCCTGCTGCTTCCTCAGCGTGTCCAGGTCGGAGAGGTCCATCTGCTCGTCGCGCACCGCGTAGCGCACGTAGTCCCCCTCCGACTCCAGCACCAGCATCGAGGCCCGCGCGTTGGTCAGCCGGTAGTGCTGGCTGAGCGCCAGCACCATCCGGTCCAGCTTCACGTCGTCCAGCGCCACCAGCCGCGACACGAACAGCTCCGCCCAGGCGCGTGGGGCGAAGGTGCTGTCCTCCTCGCGAGGCAGCGGCACCGCCAGCGAGCGCTCCTCTCCCGCGGCCTGCGTCACCACCTCCAGCCGTGCCTCGCCGTCACCCACCAGCCGCCCGGCCACCTGCAGCTCCTGCCCGGGGAAGACGAGGTGCGGCCGGCCCGCCACCACCAGGTCCTTCACCTGCGCGCCCTTCACCTCCACCCGGGCCAGCACCACCGAGGCCGCCCGGTGCGCGCGTGCCGCCGCCTCCACCTCGGCGCCGGACAGCACGTTCACCACCCGGCCTCCACTTGCCCGGGCCAGCGCGTCGAAGAGCTCCTGGTTCACCGCCGCCTCGCCGAAGCGGTAGCCCACCCAGCGCAGCGTCTCCGTGGCGGAGTGGCTCGAGATGAGGGCGTCCACGTGGCTCTGCCCCCAGGTGACGTTGCCGTCCGAGAGCAGGAAGGCCGTCACCCGCCCGCCGCTCGCCGCCGGCTTCAGCCAGTCCCGGCTGGCCCGGTCCAGCTCGGCCAGCATTCCATCCACATGCGAGGCACCCTCGAGATAGACACGCTCCAACTCCGCGAACGTCTCCTGGCGCGCCTCGGGCGTGTTGCGCCGGAAGCCCGGGCCATGCAACCAGCGCGGGCGGACGTCGAAGAGGAGCACCGCGTACTCGCCGAGGCTCTCATCCTTCTCCAGCAGCGCGCGCAGCAGCGCCGCCTGCAGGGCCCACGCATTGCCCTCCTCCGAGGACAGAGAGGTGTCCACCACCAGCACCGCGCGCCCGGTGGGTGCTCCCTCGTTGCCCGCGGTGAGCCGCTCCGGCAGCCGCACCCGCGTGTAGAAGGCGTGCCCGGGCAGTCCCGCCGGGTCCCCGCCCACCAGCACGTCCGCCTCCGCGCTCCTCGGGGTGAGCGCCACGTCCAGCGCGCCGTCCCCCTTCAGCCGCGGCAGGTCCCATGCCCGCCAGGCTCCGAGCGTGCGCGGCTGTCCCGCGTCCGGGCCCACCGTCACCTCACCGGCGTGCCTCGGGTCCACGTGCACGCGCGCCGACACCTTCAGCGCCTGGCCCGCTCCCGGCGGCAGCGGCCACGTGTAGCGCAGGTGCTGGCCATCGAAGAGGAGCGTCTGCTCGTAGGCGACGACCACGCGCTTGAGGGACTTTGGCGGCAGCGGGAAGACGCGCGCGCTGAAGGTCGAGGCTCCCGCCCACTCCAGCAGCGCCGGGTCCACGCCCTGGCGCACCACGTCCTCGTAGACCTCGCGGGCGCGCTTCTGCTCGACGACGCGGGCCTCCTGCGCCACGCCCCACGAGCGCTTCGCTCCCGGAGGGCTCGGCGGGGCCGCCGCCGCCAGCGACTCCGGCTTCCCCGAGTCGTCCCCCAGCGGCGGCAGCAGCTCCGCGGACTGGAAGAGCGAGGGCGAGTCCACCGCCACCGCGCCCGAGTACAGCGCCAGTCCCGCCACCGTCGCCCCGCCCGGCAGCGGGTAATAGAAGGTGCCCTCCAGCGTGCGCGGGGTGTCGTTCTCGAAGAGGTAGTCCACCACCGTGCGCGCGCGGGCGCCCTGGATGTACGTCACCACGCGCACCGCGCGGGCCTTCAGCGGCTGGTAGCGGCCCGACTCGTCCCGCACCAACACCTTGGCCATGCGCGGCGCGGACTCCACCTTGGGCAGCACCGGCCGCGGTGCCTCGTCCGCCGGCTCGTCCGCAGGCTCGGGCGCTGGCTTCTCCGGCCGCGCCAGCTTCTTGGATGCGAGGGGCTTCGCGTCCGCCTTCGCGGGCGCTCCGCTTCCCTTGATGATCTGGATGACCTCCCGCCGCTTCTGATCGAGCACGCGCGGGCGCTCGTACTGCGCCAGCCTCCTGCGCTGCTCGGCGTAGTCCGCGGGGATGGTGGGCTTGGGCGCCGCGGAGGGGGCCGGGACGGGTTCCGCGGCGGGAGCGGAAGCCGGCGGGGGCGGCGGCTCCTCCTGGACCAGGGCCTCCACTCGGGAGGGAGACCGAATGTCGATTCTGGGGGACGCCTCCCCGTCCTCCGCCTGTCCGAAGTTCCTGAGGTTCTTGCGCCTCAGCTGAGGCTGTCCTCCGGAAGAGCCCAGCGTGGAGCTCTCCTCATCGGAGCGCTCCGCCTTGCCGCGCCGCTCGCCGGGCGGTTGCCCCTCCTCGCGCCAGTTCGCCTCCCGCACGAGGTTCCAGAGCTCGGGCTCGGTGACGGGCTGGGGGTCGGCCATGGCCTCTCGCAGCTCCGAGAGCACCACCGTGCCCGGGTCCGGCATGCCCGGCGCGGTGGTGGGGGCGGTGAGCCCGGCGCGGGCGAAGAGGGCTGGATCCGCCCGGGGCAGCTCGGGCTCCGCGGCCTTCTTCTCGTCTACCTGGGAGTCGCGCTTGCAGCCCGACAGGGCCATGGCCGCGAGGAGGAATCCGGTGAGCAGGGCGCGCGGGAGGGACATGGCACCGCAGATTAGTCCACCCGGGCCCCCGCCGTGATGGGGTGGCCCCCGTCAGTAGCCGACGTAGGCCCCGCCCTCGCGGAGCGCCCTGACACCGGGCACGTTATCGGAACCTGTCCTTCGGAGGTTGCGTCCCCGAGCTCAGGACGCTCTGGACGCCCACGCCAGGAGCACCAGCCCGACGAGGAGCGCCAGCAGCCCCGCGAACCACGCGCCGGAGAGCGCGAGACTGGCCAGCGCGGAGGGCGGGTGTTGCCGCACCCGCTGGTGGAGCTCCCGCATCACCCGGGCGCGCCCCACGTAGGCATTCGTCTCGTGCTCACCGCTCGTGCCCGCCATCGCGAGCGAGGCGTCGTAGAGGGCCCGCGTCGAGGTGTCATCGAGCCGCTCCGGTCCCTGCACCATGCCCGGGTATGCCGCGCGCAGCTCGTGGACGTGACGCAGCAGCCGCGCCTGGCGGAACAGTCCGATCACGTTGAAGAGACCGACCGCGGCCAGCAGCCAGGTCTCGAGCGCGAGCGCCACGCCGATCAGCGCCAGCGAGGTGAGCAGGGTGAAGGCGAGCTCCAGGTAGCGGTGGCGGCTGAAGAGGAGCAGCTGGAAGAGGCGCCCTCCATCCAGCGGCACCAGGGGCAGGAGGTTGAAGCCGTTGAGGCCCAGGAGCAGCAACGCCGCCTCCGTCAGCCCCTGGGACTTCGTGGCGGCGGAGAAGATCGCCACCCCACAACCCGCGAGGATGCCGGGGACGGGTCCCAGCAGGAGCACCAGTGCCTCCTTCCAGCTCTCCGCGCCCTGGTTGCGCCCGGACACGGCCGCGCCGAAGAAGGGGATGAAGAACATCCGCACGTCCTGGAAGCCGAACAGCCGCATCCCGGCCCAGTGTCCGAGCTCGTGGAAGAGCAGCACGGAGATGAGCAGCACCAGGTACCGCCAGTCGTGCTCGCCCCACATGGAGAGCGCGAACAGGACGAGCGTCCCCATCAGCAGGAGCGCACCGCTGCTCGCTCGCTCCGGGAGCAAGAAGGCCACCCGGGCCCGCTGGTACTCGCGCTCCTCGGGCGTGACATCGATGGGAGGGGCGAGCTCCCCGGCGGGGGAGGGCATGGGCTGGGCGGGTTCGATCATTCCATCCCCATTCTAGGTCGAATGGGGCCTGTCTCGTCAGGGGGGCGCCACCCTCAGGGGAAGCTTCACGATGAAGGTCGCGCCCTTGCCGGGCTCGCTCTCGACCCGGATGGACCCTCCATGGCGCTCGATGATCTCCCGGGAGATGTAGAGCCCGAGACCCAGGCCGCTGACGGTGCTCGCGGACGTCGCGCGCTCGAATCGCAGGAAGATCCGCTCCTGGTTCTCGGGCGTGATGCCCGGTCCCTGGTCTCGCACCCTCAGCTCGGCGTAAGGGCCCGAGCAATGGACGGTGACCTTGACGGGTGAGCCCTGACCGTACCGGATGGCGTTGGTGACGAGGTTGGTGAGCACCTGGTCGATCCGGAAGCGGTCCCAGGCGCCCTCGACCTGGTCCTGGCTCTCGCAGGTGATGCGTGCGCCGCTCGCTTGAACGGCCATGCGCTCCACGACTTCCCGGGCCAGCTCACACAGGTCGAACGTCTCCGGTGTGAAGGTGAGCTTCCCGGTGGAGATGCGGGAGATGTCCAGTATGTCGTCCACCAGCCGGGTCAGCCGCTGGACGCTCTTGTCGGTCTGCACCACGAGCCGGGTCACCCGGGGGGGATCGAACGCGTCCGGGCGGCCCTGCTCGATGCTTCGCTTCATCATCTGGGTCTGGAGCTGGATGGAGGTGAGCGGGGTCTTGAGCTCATGCGAGGCGATCGACAGGAACTCGTCGCGAGCGCGGATCGCATCCTCGAGCGCCTGCCTGCTCTTCTTCTGCTCGGTGATGTCGTGGGCGACGATGATGGCGCCGCGAATCTCCCCGGTCTCGGAATCCCGGTCGGGGACGAACTCGACATCCTGGATGGTGTACTCACCCGAGGGCTTGCGCAGCACGTTCTCGTAGCGCACCGGCTCGCCGGAGAGCGCGCGCCTCTCATAGGGCTCCGCGAGATCCGCGGTCTCCTCGGTCGTGAAGTCGCGGCGCTTCTTGCCCAGCATCTCGGAGCCCTTGATTCCGTACCAGGTCTCGTAGGTCCGGTTGACGAACCGATAGCGGCCCTCCCGATCGATATAGCTGACGAAGGCGGGCAGGCGATCGGTGATGAGTTGCAACTGCTCCTGGCTTCGCTGGATCGCCTGACGCGCGAGCACGTAGTCGGTCACGTTGATCCCCATGAGGAGCAGCCCCTGGACACGGCCGGACTCATCGAAATGAGGCGTGAACGTGTAGGTGTAGTAACCGAGCTTCATGGTCCCGTCGGCGGTGCGGAAGTGGAGGGGGACCTCGCTCTGCTCGACCCGTCTTCCCGTCCGGAAGGACTCATCGAGCTGCTCGAAGATGCCGGTGCCCTCGAGCTCCGGCAACACGCGGCGAAGAGGCAGGCCCAGGTACTCGCGTGTGCCCAGGAAGAGCCTCAGGTATTCGTCATTGGCGAACTCGTAGATGAACTGGGGGCCGTGGACGATGGCGGTCGCGGCCGTCGCGGCCTTGAACGCGGAGATGAGCCGTTCACGTTCGCCGGACTTCAACTTCTCGGTCTGGGTTCTCGCGTGTTGAAGCCCGACCGCGGCTTCGCGGATTCCTTTATTGACGGAGTCGAGGATGAGCTGGATGCCTTCCGGGGACGGGCGCGCTTCCCGATGGAGGAACTCGAGCAGCACCGATTGCAGCAGCCCGTACTCCTGGATGACCTGCTCGAGTCTGTCCTCACCGGGCCCGGTCCTCTGCCGTCCAGCACCCCCATCCTCCAACTGGAGCAACCCCTTGATGAGGTCGTCCAGGAACTCGGGAAGGTGGGCTTGGAGCACCGGGGGGCCCCTGACCCTCTCCTTCCAGGCCGCGAGGATTTCCGACCTCCTTCGGCGAAGGAACTCCGCGATGGAATGAGCCAGCTCTGAAGAGGGACCTGTTTCGTGGCTCAAGCGCTCGCTGCCTTCCAGACCGCGTCGGATCGAGTGCCCCCTTAACATACCGAGAAGCCGCCCCTCAGGGCCAGGCACCGGGGAGTGCTGGGACTTGACGTGGCTTGGGCCGCGCGTTCAATTTTGGAGGATGAAGAAGCTCGTCAATGGTCCCCGCGCAGTCGTGGGGGAGATGCTCGAGGGGTTGGTCTCGCTCTCTCCAGGGCAGGCCCTGCTGGAGGGTGAATCCGTGGTGGTCCGCGCCGACACCCCCGCCGAGGTCCATCAACGCGAGGTCGCCATCATCTCCGGAGGTGGCAGCGGACATGAACCCGCCCATGCGGGCTACGTGGGCGTCGGCATGCTGCACGCGGCGGTCGCTGGCGACGTGTTCACCTCGCCCAGCCCCGATGCGGTCCTGGCGGCGATCCGCGCGGTCTCGGGTCCGGCGGGCGCACTGCTGGTGGTGAAGAACTATACCGGTGACCGGCTGAACTTCGGCCTCGCCGCCGAGTTGGCGCGCGCGGAAGGCATTCCGACGGAGATCGTCGTCGTCGCCGACGATGTCTCCCTGCGCGACACCGTCGAGCCCTCGCGCCGACGGGGCATCGCGGGGACCATCCTGGTGCACAAGGTGGCCGGTGCCGCTTCCGCCTCCGGCGCGCCGCTCGCGGAGGTCGCGCGTCAAGCCGCCGCGACCGCCGCCGAGCTCGGCTCCATGGGGGTTGGACTCGGCCCCTGTACCGTGCCCGCGGCGGGCCGGCCCGGCTTCTCGCTCGGCGCGGAGGAGATCGAGCTCGGTCTGGGCATCCATGGTGAGCAGGGCGTGCGGCGCGTGCCGCTGCAGCCGGCCGATGCGCTGGTGGATACCCTGCTGGAGACCATCCTGGAGGACCGGCGCATCGGTTCCGGCGACCGCGTGGCCTTGTTGGTCAATGGTCTGGGTGGCACGCCGCCCATGGAGCTGGCGATCGTGACCCGCCGCGCCCTGGCCGTGTTGCGTGAACGGGGAGTCCTCGTGGAGCGGGCCTGGAGTGGCTCGTTCCTGACGGCGCTGGAGATGCCGGGCTGCTCGCTGACCCTGTTGAAGGTGGACGACGAGCGGCTGCGCTGGCTCGACGCGGCCACCGCCGCACCGGCCTGGCCGGGCAATGGAAGGCTCGCTCCGGCACGTCAGCGCCGGCCCGTGCCTCCCGCGCCGGCCCCCGTGACGGCCACCGCGGAGCAGCCCGGAATGGCCCGGTTCAAGGAGGCGGTCCTGGCGGTCGCCGACGCGCTCGATGCGGCCGAGTCGGTCTTGACCGAGCTCGACAGCGCGGCGGGCGATGGCGACCTCGGCATCAGCCTGGCGCGCGGCGCGGCGGCCCTGCGCGCCCTGCCCGAGTCCTCCTGGGCGAATCCCTTGCGGGCGTTGATGGCGATGGGCGAGGCCCTGCGCCGCAGCGTGGGCGGTAGCTCGGGGCCGTTCTACGCCACCGCGTTGTTGCGCGCCGCCCGCCATCTGACGGACGCGACGCCGGACCCGAAGGCGTGGGCCGGGGCCTTCCTGGCGGGTGTCGAGGCCGTGGCGGAGCTCGGCGGCGCCCGTCCTGGAGACCGCACGATGCTCGACGCCCTGCAGCCGGCGGCGGACGCCTTCGCTCGAGCGCTGGAGGCCGGGCAGTCGCTGGCCAATGCCTGGGAAGCCTGTGTCCTGGCGGCGGAGCGCGGCGTGGAGGCCACCGCGCGGATGAAGCCGCGCCTGGGACGCGCCAGCTATCTGGGCGAGCGCGTCCTCGGTGTTCCCGACGCCGGGGCGGCGGCCGTCGTCGTCTGGTTGAAGCCACTCTTCCGCTACGTGGCCCAGTAGGCCTTGGAGGTATGGCTTACAAGCGGCGTCCAAATGGCTGGCCATTCATCAACAGGAGGACCTGGCCGTCCGGGGTGCCCTGGAAACTGATGTTCAACCCCTCGTTGATGCCGAGCTCATTGCGGATGACGAAATCATTGTCACCGTAGGCCTCGAGCTCCAGGACCTGGGTGGGCGTCGTGTAGGTCCAGTCCGCCAGCAGCCGGCCTGACTCCACGTAGAGCCTCATCGTTCCATAGATGGGGAGGATGTAGTCGCCCACGTACTTCTGCCACACCGAGGTGTCCGGCACGAAGGTACTGGGAGCCCGGTAGACCAGGGGCGGGGCCGGGGGAGGCTCGGCTCCCAACAGCAGCGCGGCAACGGCCTTGGCCAGCTCCTGCTGGTGGGCGCCATTCAGGTTGGCGAGCGTCGCCACCGCCAGGCCATCGTCGGGGAACAACATGAACATGGAGCCGCCGCCGACCACGCTCCCGTCGTGGTAGACGACCTGCCGCCCGTACATCGACCCCAGCTCCCAGCCAAACCCATAGGCGGCATCCGCGGAGGTGGCCGCGGCGGGTTGCCACATCTGGTGGAGGGACTCCGGGGTGATGACGCGGCCATGGACGCCCCGTCCTTTCGCGAGCAACGCGGCCAGGTAGTAGCTCACGTCACGGGCCGAGGAGTAGGTCGAGGAGCCGGCCGGGTGCTGCTCGCGTGCGAGCAGCATGGGCGCGGGGCGGGTGTCCCCTCGCGTCCACACGTAGCCCTGGGCCAGGTGGCCCGTTTCCTCCGGCGGAGGGCCGAAAGAGGTGTGTTTCATCCCCAGGGGCTGGAAGACGTGGCTCGCCAGGTATTGCTCATAAGGCATACCCGACACCGTCTGGACGATGAGTCCAGCGGCGGCGTAGCCCGTGTTGGAATACATCCATCCCTGGCCCGGCGCGAAGGCGAGGCTCAACTGGGAAAAGGAGCGCACCCGGCGCTCCAGGGCGCCATCATCCGTGGTGCCCTCCAGGAGGGATTTGGCGGGCATGCCCGAGGTATGTGAGAGGAGTTGTTTCACGAGGATGCCGCTGCCCCGTCCATCCGCTGTCTGGAACCAGGGCAGGTAGCGCGTCACCGGCGCATCCAGCTCCACCTTCCCCTGCTCCACCAGTTGCATGAGGGCCAGCGCCGTCATGGCCTTGGTGGTGGACCCCACCGAGACGCGCGTGCACGCGGTCATCGGCTCGCCCGACTCCAGGTTGGCGCTCCCGTAACCCCGGACGTAGACGGGCCTGCCTTCACGCAGGACCACCAGCGAGAGCCCGGGGATGTGGCCATGCTGCATCCGTCTTTCGACGAGCTGGTCGATGCTCTCCTTCATTTCCCGAGGCAGGGAGGGCCGTGCCTCCAGGCAGGGTTTGGACGCGGTGCTCCAGCTCGCGCTCAACGAGAGCGCGGTGGCGAGGACGAAGTTCTTCATCATGACGGTGACCTGTTCCGATGACCCGGGGGCTGGTCCGGCCAACCGCCCCTGGTTCGACTGACTTGGTCGCGGGAGCACCCGGGAGTGATCAAAAAATCAGCGGGTCACCGTACGCCGGAGGCCAGACCCGGGAGTGTTGCCCCGCGTCTGGCCTCACCGGATACGGATGCTCAGCGCGCCTGCGTCACCTTGTTGTTGGCACCGGAGCGGCTCACCTTGGGCTTCTTGCCGCCCACGGCCCGCTTCCAGGTGACCGAGTTGTCGGCGCCCGTCACGGTGATGGCGGCGACGGCCTCCACCGTCACCTTGTTGCTGGCGCCGCTCACGCTCACGCTCTTGCACTCACCCGTCAGCGTGACCACGTTGTCGCTGCCGGTGATGTCCACCTCGGTCTTCGGCGAGCAGCGGTGCGTCTCCTGGCTCTCCGTCCCCGAAATCTCGAGCCGCGCGCCCGCGCCTTCCTCGTCACCCTGGGCCTCCACCTCGGCGCCACCACCCTGGACGTTCACTCCAGCGCCCTGGGTCTTCACCTCCGTGTTGCCCGCCTTCACCTCGACGTTGCCGTTCGCGTCCACCTTCACGGACGCGCGGCCCTGCGCCACTCCCACGGCGGGAGCCAGCAGGAGACCCGCGAGCACGCCCGACAGCACCGTTCCTCGAACGAACTTCGACATTGCACCCCTCCCTGTGACGCTGTCCTGGGACATGCGTCACGTGTCTCGGAGGCCGGGGCAGGCCTCCGCTGGGGCGCAATCAACACGTCCCACTCATGAAGCGCAATGGTTCAGAGTGTCAGCCTTTCGTGTGCTGGGCACGCCGGGAGAAGCGCAGCACGGCGCGGAAGATGGCCTCCACCCCCTCCGGATCCAGACCCCGCTCGGCGGCCCAGGCGCGCCGCGAGGCGACCATCGCCTCCTCCCGCGCCGGGTCGGGCACCGGCTGTCCCGCCTGCGCCTTGGCCTGGAGCGCTCGCCGGGCCAGCTCGGCCCTCCGGGCCAGCAGCTCCACCAGCTCGCGGTCGACCTGGTCGATGAGCTCGCGCGTCTCCGTGAGCTCCGGCAGGCCCGTCTCGAGCGCGGGGAGCTCCAGGTGCGGTGTCTCCGGCGCCTCGGCCTCGGGGGGGATGGCCTCCAGCTCCTGATGGATGGCTCCGAGCGCGCCGAGCAGGTGGCTCCTCGCCTCCGCCGCGAAGGGGTTGTCGTGCTGGATGGCCGCGAAGAGGTGTCCGGCGTCCGCCCGGATGGTCTCGATGGTCCGCGACAGCGCCTTGAAGCTCGCCGGCGCGAAGGGCACGTCCACTCCCGAGCCCGCGTCCAGCATCCCCTTGGCCACGAAGAAGGTGAGCGCGTGCGTGTGCGCCATGATCCGGTCATGCCCCTCGGGCGTCTGCTCGATGATCTCGCAGCCCAGCCGCTCGAAGAAGGCCCGCGCCTGGCGCGCCGCGTTCGGGTGGAGCGGGTTGGGGCAGACCACCACCCGCAGGGGGCGCTCCGCCATCGCGAGGCTGAGTGGACCGAAGAGGGGATGCGTCCCCACCCAGGGCACCCGCGTGCCGAGCACCGCGTTCAGGGCGTGCACCGGCTTCACCTTGACGCTCCCCACGTCGAGCACCAGCTGCTCCGGCCGCAGGTGCGGCAACAGGTTCTCGAGCACGGCCTGCATTCGCGGCACCGGTACCGCCACCACGATCAGCTCCGTTCCGGCTACCAGCTCCTGGAACGAATTGGCACGGTGGGCCTCGGGGATGTCGGCCACCGGGTCCAACGCCCGGTAGCCGATCCCCGCCGCCTCCAACAGTGAGCCCAGCGCGCGGCCAAAGCGTCCGTATCCAACGATGGCGACTTGCGACATGCCCGCAACTGTACACGAGCCTCCACGGGCCTTGGACCTGACTCGGCCTCCAGGCGCAGAGTGATTCCCTTCTCAGCACCCAGAGGCAACCCGCCGTGTCCGAAGCGAAGAAGAACGTGGAGCGCACCCGGCAGACCTTCGAGGAGATGTCTCGCACCGGCTCCGTCCAGCCCCTCCTCGACATGCTGGCCGACGATGCCGTCTTCAAGCTCTCCCTCCCCCCGGGGACTCCCCTCAGCGGCGAGTTCCGCGGCAGGCTGGCCATCGTCGATTACTTCGACCGGCTCGATGACGTGCTCGACGTCCAGGAGATCCACACCTGGGATTTTGTCGGCAACGGCGACCAGGTCATCGTCCTCGGCGACGAGCAGTTCATCGTCAGGAAGACTGGAAGGGCCTGCCACAGCGAGTTTTCTCTCGTCCTCGACTTCCTCGACGGGAAGATCGTTCGCGTGCTCGTCATCGAGGACCTGTCCGGGGTCGTCGAGGCTTATTCCTCCGCGGGCACTCGGGCGGCTTCACGGGTCTCCGGAGCTTGAGCACGGGTTGGAGAACGGAATCGTTTACCCTCACCCCGTCCCTCTCCCAGAGGGAGAGGGGTTGTTGTGTTTGGACGAGGGGTCCCCTTTGTTTTCAGCTGAGGACCTGCATCGTTCCCCTCGTGACCCCGAACTGCTCGTGCACCGCTGTCCTTCGCACCGCCTCCGTGGGGCTGATACGCCCCGCCAGCAGCTCCTGGTAGGCGCTCAGCACCCGCGCCGCTTCCTCTCGCGACTCCCGGACGAACTCGACCCGGTAGCGGCGTACCCCTCGCTCCAGCAGCTTCGGCACCAGTGAGGCCGCGCTCTGCGCCTGCGCGTTGAACACCGTGTTCCGGCACCCCACGTCCACGATGACCGGGTGCTCCAGTCCGATGCGATCCCTCAGTGAGATTTGATGCCGCTCGCACGGACGGCCACAGCTCCGGTAGTCGCGCCCGTTCGACAGGTTGTGCGAGTACACGCAGTGCTCCGTGTGGAACGTGGCGATGTGGTGGTGCAGCGCCACCGCGAAGCGATTCGCCGGCGCGTGGTCCAGCAGCGAGAAGAGCTGCGTCTCGTCCAGGTCGTGCGAGAAGGTCAGGGTGTCCAGCCCCAGCCGCAGCAGGTGCGCCGCCGTCAGCGAGTTGGTCACGTTGAGCGAGAAGTCCCCGTGCAGCACCGGACGCGGCTGGCCCGCCGGCCGCTCCAGGAAGTGCATCATCGCTCCCCAGTGGCGCACCAGCACCGCGTCCGGCCGCAGCCGGTCCAGCCGCGCGTCGTAGCCCTCCTCGCCCGGCTTCTGCACGCGCACCGTGGCGATCGTCACGCGCAGCCCCGCCGCCTTCGCCCGCTCCACCGCGCGCTGCAGGCCCACCATCTCCATCCAGTCCAGCTCCACCTCGCGCAGGCCCGCGGCGATGACCGCCTCCAGCTGCTCGTCATTGCGGCACAGCGGCAGCAGGCGCGCACCGTCCTCGGCGAGCGCCTCGGGCACGTTCGCGAGCAGCGAGGCGCGCACCTGCTCCAGCACCGGCGTCTCCACCACGGTGCGCTTGGGGCCCCGCTCCACGGCGGCGGAGAGTCCGGCCACGAGGTCGCGCCGCAGCGCCTTGAGCTCCGAGACGGGCAGGTGCAGGCCCGGCGCCAGCTCCGTGCAGTCCAGGTGCGCCAGCGTGAAGGGCGTGCCTCCAAAGGCACCCAGCTTGTCCCGCAGCAGCGCCTCGTCGAGGCCCTTGCCCTTCGCGGCCGCCAGCGGAGTCTGGCTGCTGGCCGAGCCCTCGTGCCCCCAGGCGCTCGCATGCAGGCGCAGGGGCGTGCCCTCGGCGCCGGAGAGCTTCAGGGTGAGCGGGATGCGGCCCTCGGGCTCGCCGTGGGAGAGCAGACCCTCGGTGCGGCGCGCCAGGGACGGGTCGCTGTTGAGCCACACGCGCTGGCCGGGCGCCACCCGCCCCAGGTCCGGTCCCGGGTGCCCGAAGCCGAGCACCCAGCCATTGCCCCGCCGGTCCACGCGGAAGATGGGTCCTCCGGGCTCGTGCTTGTCCTCGGGCGTGCTCGCGTCGAAGACGACCCCCATGCCCGGGCGCGGATCCACGTCGGCCGGAGTGGGCTCTCCCGCGAGCGGAGAGGACACCTGTCCGCCCGGCGCCTCGGGACGCTCCTCGCCCAGGCCGAGGGCTCCCGTCCAGGGACGCTCGTCGGGCGTGACGACGACCTCCTTGCCGGACACGGAGCGCACCCGGCCGAGGTACAGGCCCCGGTGCTTGGGGAAGCGGCCCTCGACGAGCGTCTGGTGGTCCGACCCCGCGAGGAAGCCGTTGGAGAAGCCGCGGCTGTACGTGAGGGACATGTCGGCCAGGTCGCTCGCGAGCTGGCGCTCATCCGGCTTGCCGGCGACGACTCCATCCACCCACCGGCGATAGCCCTGCACCGTGGTCGTCACGTACTGCGGGCCCTTCAGCCGGCCTTCGATCTTCAGGCTGTGGACGCCGATGTCCACGAGCTCGGGCACGGCGCGCACGCCCGCCAGGTCCTTGGGGCTGAGCAGGTACTTCACGTCGCCCAGGTCGCGCTTCTGGCCGTCCACCATCAGGTCATACGGCAGGCGGCAGGACTGGGCGCACTGGCCCCGGTTCGCCGAGCGCCCGCCCCACGCCTCGCTGGTGAGGCACTGGCCGCTCCAGGACATGCAGAGCGCCCCGTGGATGAAGACCTCCAGCTCCATGTCCGTCTGACTGGCCAGCCGGCGGATTTCCGTGGTGGAGAGCTCTCGCGGGACGACGACGCGGGTGATGCCCAGGCCCCGGGCGAAGCGGATGCCCTCGGCGCTCGAGACGGTCATCTGCGTGGAGGCGTGCAGCTCCAGTTGGGGGCAGATGGCACGGGCCAGCAGGGCGATGGCCGGATCCTGGATGATGAGGGCGTCCACGCCGGCCTCGGCCACCCGGCGGAGGATGCGCTCCACCACGGGCAGCTCGGGCTCGAAGATGAGCGTGTTGAGCGTCAGGTAGGCGCGAGCCCCGGCCCGGTGGACGAGCGCCATCGTCTCGGGGAGGCGCTCCAGGTTGAAGTTGTCGGCGCGGGCGCGGGCGTTGAAGCCCTCGTCGAGCCCGAAGTAGACGGCGTCCGCTCCGCTGGCGAGCGCGGCGCGCATGGAATCGAGGTCGCCCGCCGGGGCGAGGATTTCAGGACGTCGGGGAGGCATGCTGCCTCACATAACACGCCCCCACCGGCCCGGCGTCCCCGCGGTTTCGGGCTGTCGGGGTGGCACCGTTCCCCCTGGAAGCGACCGGGGCGAGTGGGTTGGTGGGGCCTGCTCCCAGGAGGGGTTGGTAGGCAGGCGAACCCGTCTCCGGCAAGTCCGGTTCGTAAGGCATCAGACCTCGGTGAATCGGGGACCCGTGACGTTTTCCTGCTCCAGTGCCTGTTTGAGAGGTTCGGAGACAATGAGCGCCACGCTCCAACCCCAGGTTCGGAAGATGGAGGCGTCTCCCACCCGGCTCGGGTCGATGCGCAGGCCAGAGACCACGCGGTACTGCCCCACCTTGTCGGGCTCTCCATCCTCTGGCCGCCAGTACTGCACCTGCTCGCAGCGCGAGTCATCGATGCAGCGGATGACACGAAGCGCGTTGAGGATGAAGTAGGGCTCGGGCTGTCCCTCCACCTGAACAGGGAGCCACTGCACCTGCTGCTGGAGACCTGAGCGCTCGAGGAGTGAGACGACCCGGGCATGGACCACGGGGATGGCGAGTGTGGTGAGGCTGAAGTCGAGCGCACGTCCCGGTTGGGCCTGGGGGAGACGAAGCGTTCCTTGCAACTCCAGGGGCTTCCCCTCGTCGAACAGCCAGGGATCGACCTCCTGACCGTTTTCGTCGAGGGGATCCGACAGGACCCAGCGTCCAGGAATGCGCATGTCGTCTCGGAGCTGGAAGTATTTCATGCGCCCTCCCTCTCAACGCTGGGACTTCGTCACCAACCGATGAAGCCTGGAGCCAGGCGTGCAGACCTCATCCGCGATTCGCCCGAGTGCATCCACCAGCCTGGCCCGGCAGGACTGCTGCGTCCTGCATCTCGAAACCGCTTCTCGGAGTCGTTCGTAGACCTCGTCATGATACTCCTCGGGATGAGGTCCCTGGTGTGCCTCCAGGTAGACTTGGTTCTCTCGCGCATCCAGGCTCATTCCCGCTTTGGCGAAGATCTTCTCGAAGCGGGGAGTCCACGGGCCACCTCGCACGGCGGCTGAGTCGTTCTTGTTGGTGGCCAGGTGATGCCATCAGTGGCCAGCCAGTTGGCGCGAGCCGTCCTTGCAGGCGCTTCGGAGGGTGGAACTCGTCGCACCAGCGGCCACTCCCGAGATCAGGAGGGTCCCATCCGCCACGGCTTGGACTGACGTGGCCGCGGTCAGCTCCAACCCGCCCGCCACCGCGTAGCGAGGAGGTGCCAGCAGCGCCCTCAGTCCTCCTGGAGGGAGCCTGGGGAAAGCCTTGCCCACTCCATAGCTCGCCACGAACACCATGGCCCGCAGCCCTACGCCTCCCAGAGATCTGCCAAAGCGCTTCGCCGCCGCTTCGATCTCACCCAGCGTCCGGCTCCCTTCCGTGTCCTGGTACAGGCGAAGAGCCACCAGACCCAGGTGGGTGAGCTCCGCCAAGGTGAAGGCGAAGGTCAGCACCGCCGTGACGGAAATGGCGAAGGACTTGGTGAAGATCGGTTCGGGAGCCGCCCAGGCGACGATATACACCACCAGGGCGGTGGCGATGCCCGCGAGGAAAGCCGGATCCTTGAAGAGTTCCTCCGCCGCCTCACGTATGCCAGCGGGCATGTACCGGGGGGATAGGCGCAAGGCCATCAGGAGCGCACTCTCCTCCAGGCACGTGGGCAGTGGGAGCAGGGGTGGCCCGTAGCGGTCATGGTATTGCTCGCGCAAGGATTGCCCCCACGGGGTGGGACAACGGGAGCCGGAGCAAACCGGATTCGATGATGCCAGGGTGACCCGTGAGCCCGCCTGCTGAGCGAAAGCCTCGCGAAAATCAGCCAGCACACGCGAGGCCTCTTCCACGGATAGACGCTGCAATGCTGGAACTGGAGGTACCGATGGGAAAGCGAGCTGGAGTCTGCCATCAGGCAATGGGCTCACTCGCACGAGCGGTTCCGACCCAGGGGGAGGAGGCGCTTCCCGGGAGGTTGCTTCCAGCGTCGCGCATGCGGACGTCAGCAGCAGATACAGGGCCACGGGCCACAGTCGGGCCAGATGGCTCCCCCTCATCCTGTTCATTGGGCTCCCCTCCGTGAGGTGAGGATGGCTTCTCTGTGTCTGAATGAGGCGGAGCGGTGAGCGAGGGCGTCAGTCCGCGCCCTTGAGGCGGGCTCTGGATGCTTCGGGCTGGTGCCTCACCGTGAATAGCGCTCGCGCACGAACGTCTCCAACCGGTCGAAGGCCGTGGTGAGGACGTCCTCCCGCGGCAGGAACACCACCCGGAAGTGCTGGGTCCCCTGCTTCTGCCCGAAGCCGCTCCCGTGGACGAACAGCACGCCCTTCTCGCGCAGCAGCGAGAGCACGAAGTCCTCATCCGACGTCACACCGGGCAGCTGGAGGCGCACCATCGCGTAGAACGCGGCGGCCGGTTCCACCACCGACAGTCCGGGGATGGCGTTGATCCGCCGCACCATCAAGTCCCTCCGCGCGCGCAGCCGCCCCATCATCTCCGGGATGTGGTCCTGCGGTCCCTCCAGCGCGGGCTCGATGGCGTACTGCTGCGGGGCCGGGCTGCACAGACGCGCGTCCGCCAACCTCATCACCGCGCTCTTCAGCTCCGGCATCAGGTGCGCGTTGCAGAAGACCAGCCACCCCACCCGCCAGCCACACGCCACGTACGCCTTGGACAGGCCGTTGAAGGTGATGATGGGCACGTCTGTCGCGAGCGACGCCGTGGCCACGTGCGCCTTGTCGTAGAGCAGCTTGTCGTAGATCTCATCCGACAGCACCACGAGCCCGCGCCGCCGGGCGATCTCCAGCAGGCCCTCCAGCACCTTCCGGTCCAGCACCGCGCCCGTGGGGTTGTTGGGGCTGCACAGCAGGATGGCCCGCGTGCCTGGCGTGCACAGGGCGTCGATCTCCTCGAGATCCAACGACCAGCCATTCTCCTCGTTCAGCGAGTAGGGCACGCCCTGGGCGCTCAGCTTGGCCATGAGCGCGCCGTAGAGCGGATAGCCGGGGCAGGGCAGCAGCACGCGCTCCCCGGGCTCCAGCAGCGCGGTGAGCGCCAGCTCCAGCGCCTCGCTGGCTCCCGTGGTGACCACCACGTCCGAGGCCGTGATGCCGGGAATGCCGTTGCGCGCCGCCTCGCGGGCGATGGCCTCGCGCGCGGCTGGGATGCCCGCCGAGGGCGCGTACCCGTTGTGGCCCTCCTTCATCGCCCGGTGCACCGCCTCGATGAGGTGCGGCGGGGTGCGGAAGTCGAACTTCAGCGGGTCCCCGATGTTCAGATAGAGGATCCGCCGCCCCTGGGCCTCGAGGCGGCTCGCCTCGGCCACGACGTTGCGGATGGCGTATCGGACGTTCTCGATGTGTCTGGCGGCGCGAACCAAGGTGAGCCTCGGAGAGATGCGGCTCCTTCTAACACCGCGCCCCGACCTTTTCGTACCTGTCCGTCTCCCGCCATCGCACCTGGAAGGTCCTGGCCTCCCGGCCCTCCCTCTGCTGGGCTCACTCCTGGCAACCAGCCAGGAGGAAGCCCATGAATGGAGCTCGCCGAGCAGGGTGGTGGATCGTCGCGCTGTTCCTCGTTTCCGCGTGTTCGCACGACGTCGGTGCCCGTTCCCGATCGGAGCTGGCGGCGGAGGACGAGGCGGAGCTGTACGCCGCCATCGTCCGCGGCACCGTCGCGAACTTCGGAGGCGATCTCAATCCCCAGACGCTCCACTGTCTTCGCGTCTGCGTCCGGGGTGAGTGCGGCGCCCCCAGCGACCGGTTCCTGTCGCTCTTCCTGAACGACCGCTTCATGGTGTCCGGCCCGGAGGCCTGTAAGTGGCAGGGGGGCAAGGTGGTGCCCACGCGGGATTCACTCCTCACGGTCACGGCCGGGCGATACGAGACCCGGGTCGCTCCCTCCCGCGCCATGTTCCTCGACGTCGAGCAGGTGCGCTTCTCCTCACCCGACCGCGCCTCCGCCGATGCCTCCATCACCTATGGCAACGTCGGCGCCAACGGGCTCACCCTCATCCTCGAGCGCGTCGAGGGCCGGTGGAAGGTGGTGAAGACCGTGGACACCTGGATCTCCTGAGCCCCTCGGTCCGTGCCGCGCCAGGGTTGTCCGCCATCAGGACAGCCCTGTCCGATTCGACGACAAGCGGCTCCGACGGCGCCAACCCATTGGTGTTCCAAGGGATTCCGCCAGATTTGTCACGAAGCTTTACATCCGTTCTCCTGGGAGTGGAGCCTGGATGCACCAGTGGCATAAGAAGGCCTTCGAGGATTCAAGCGCTTGCCTGCTGGCACGGGACGTGCTGTAGGTAGGCAGTGGCCGTCTCCTCACGGCCAACCGGGAGCGGCGGACGGCCCTTTGCCAGAGGGGCCGCCCGCCGCCTTCTTTTTTCTCAGGCCGGGCGTGGTGTCTCGTGCCGCTTGAGCAGCTTCGTGCGCGCCGTCTCCACCAGCGTGTACAGCACGGGGATGAAGATGAGGTTGACGAAGGTGGACAGCAGCATGCCGCCGAAGACCGCCGTGCCCAGCGACTTGCGCGAGGCCGCTCCCGCTCCCGAGGCCAGCACCAGCGGCAGCACGCCCAGGAGGAAGGCGAAGGACGTCATCAGGATGGGCCGCAGCCGCGTGTCCGCCGCCTGGATGGCCGCGTCCACCACGCTCAGGCCCTGGTGACGCAGCTGCTCGGCGAACTCGACAATGAGCACGGCGTTCTTGCTGGAGAGGCCCACCAGCATCACCAGACCCACCTGGCAGAAGACGTCATTGGCCAGCCCGCGCAGGTTCTGCAGCCCCAGCGCTCCGAGCATGGCCACCGGCACCGACAGCATGATGACGAAGGGCAGGGCGAAGCTCTCGTACTGCGCGGAGAGCACCAGGAAGACGAAGACGATGCCCAGGGCGAAGATGAGCAGCACCTTGCCCGCGGACTGCTTCTGCTCCAGTGACAGGCCCGTCCACTCGAAGGTGTAGCCGGTGGGCAGGCCCTGGCGGGCGACGGCCTCCATGGCCTGCAGCGCCTGGCCCGTGCTGACACCGGGCGCCCCCTGGCCGTTGATGGTGGCCGAGCGGAACAGGTTGTAGTGCTGGATGTTCTGCGCGGTGGTGACGGACTCCACCTTCACCAGGCTCTCCAGCGGCACCATGCTCCCCTGCGCCGAGCGCACGTAGAAGGCGGAGATGTCCCGGGGCTCGTTGCGGAAGGGCGTGGCCGCCTGCACGTAGACGCGGTAGACGCGGTTGGAGAAGGTGAAGTCGTTGACGTACTGGCTGCCCATGTAGACCTGCAGCGTGGAGTAGAGCGAGTCCAGCGACACGCCCAGTGCCTTGGCCTTCTCCCGGTCCACCGACACGTTGAGCAGCGGGGTGCTCGCCGTATAGGAGGAGAAGACGCCGCGCAGGTCCGGTGACTGGTTGGCCCGCGCCGACAGCTGCTGCGTCGCCGCCGACAACTCGTCCAGCGTGTGGGTGCCCGACTGGTCCTCCAGGACGAACTCGAAGCCGCCCACGCTGCCCACGCCGCGGATGGTGGGCGGCTGGAAGGCCAGCACCCGCGCGCCGGGGATGGCCGCGAACGGTCCCTGCAACCGGGCCACCAGCCCCGCCACGCTCTGTTCCTTCTCCTCGCGCTCACCCCAGGGCCGCAGGTTGACGAAGAGGACGCCGTAGTTGGGACCGCTGCCCAGCAGGGAGAAGCCGCCCACGGCGAACAGGCCCGTCACCTCCGGCTGCTGGCTGAGCACCTTCTCGGCCTGCAGGAGCACCTGCCGCGTGTAGTCCAGCGACGTGCCCTCCGGGCCCTGGATGGCGACGATGAGGTAGCCCTGGTCTTCCTCGGGGATGAAGCCGGTGGGCGTCGTCTTGTAGAGCAGCCCGGTGATGGCCAGGCACACCCCGAAGCCGGCCAGCACGCCCCACCGGATGCGCGGCCCCAGCAGCCGCCCGAGGAAGCGCGCGTAGCCGCGCCGGAAGGAGTCCATGCCCTGGTCCACCCAGCGGAAGACGCGCCACTTCTGTCCCTCGTGCGGACGCAGCAGCCGGGCGCACAGCGCGGGGGACAGCGTGAGGGCCACCAGCGCCGACAGGCCGATGGAGAAGGCGAGGGTGAGCGCGAACTGCCGGTAGATGGAGCCCGTGGTGCCCGGGAAGAAGGACACCGGGACGAACACCGCCGACAGCACCAGCGCCGTCGCCACCACCGCGCCGCCCACCTGCTTCATGCTCCGGTGCGTCGCCTCTCGCGCGGGCAGGTTCTCCTCCGCCATCACGCGCTCGACGTTCTCGATGACCACGATGGCGTCGTCCACCACCAGACCCGTCGCCAGTGTCAGGCCGAACAGCGTCAGCGTGTTGAGCGAGAAGCCGAACGCGCTGACGAAGGCGAAGGTGCCCAGCAGCGACACCGGCAGCGTCGTGGCCACCACGAGGATGCTGCGCCAGCCGTGCAGGAAGATGAAGACCACGAAGATGACCAGCACGACGGCTTCCAGCAGCGTGAGCAGCACCTCGTTGATGGACTCCTCCACCGCCGCCGTGGTGTCGAAGGCCTTCTCGTAGATGAGGCCCGGCGGGAAGCTGGCCTCGAGCCGCTCCAGCTCGGCCACCACGCCCTCGCGCACCTCCAGCGCGTTGGAGCCGGGGAGCTGGAAGATGCCCAGGCCCACCGCGTCCCGGCCGTTGAAGCGCAAGAGCTGGTTGTAGTTCTCCGCCCCCAGCTCCACCCGGCCGATGTCCTTCATCCGCACCAGCGAGCCGTCCTCGCCCCGCTGTACCACGATGTCGCCGAACTGCTCCGGCGTGGACAGCTGCCCGAGCACCTGCACGTTGATCTGATACGTCTGCCCCTGGGGCGAAGGCGGCTGCCCCACCTGCCCCGCGGCCACCTGCACGTTCTGCTCGCGCAGCGCGCTCACCACGTCCTGCGCCGTGAGGCCCCGGCTCGCCAGCTTCACCGGGTCCAACCACAAGCGCATGGCGAAGCGGCGCTCGCCGAAGATGCGCACGTCGCCCACGCCCTTCACGCGCAGCAGCGCGTCCCGGATGTAGACGTCCGCGTAGTTGCTGATGAAGCCCGTGTCGTAGCGCCCCTCCTTGTCATACAGGCCGAAGGACATGAGCAGCTGCGACTGCGTCTTGTTGATGGTGATGCCCAGCGCGTTCACCTCGGCGGGCAGCCGTCCCGAGGCCGTGGCCACCCGGTTCTGCACGTCCACCGCGGCGACGTCCAGATCCCTCTCCGGCTCGAAGGTGACCGTGACGGTGCTGGTGCCGTTGTTGCTGCTGGTGGAGGAGATGTAGCGCATGCCCTCCAGACCGTTGAGCTGGCGCTCCAGTACCGTCGTCACCGCGCTCTCCACCACCTCGGCGGAGGCGCCGATGTACGTGGACGTCACCGTCACCTGGGGCGCGGCGAGGTTGGGGTACTGCTCGACGGGCAGGCTGGGAATGGAGATGGCTCCCACCAGCGTGATGAGGATGGAGATGACGCTGGCGAAGATGGGCCGGCGGATGAAGAATTCGGAGAACATGGGCGCTCACCTGCCTCCGTCCGGGCCGGAGCCCGTGCCCGCGTCCCCGGCGCCACCCGTGCCCGCGTCCGCGGCGCCGCCCACGCCCTGCTCCTCGCCTGGCAATTGCCGCACGGGCTTGGGTTGGATGGGCTGGCCATCCCGCAGCAGTTGCAGGGAACCGACGATGACCGGAGTGCCCGCCTCCAGGCCTCCCAGCACCTCGTAGTAGTTGCCCTCGAGCCCTCCCAGCTTCACCGGCCGGCGCTGCGCGATGGGCGAGCCCCCGTCTCCCTGCGCCGCCACCATGGCGAAGAACTGGCTGCTCTGCTGTGTCACCGCGAACGTGGGCAGACGCAGTGCCTCGCGCGTCTCGTACACCACCTGGGCGTGCACCACCTGGTCGGCGCGCAGGCCCACCGTGTTCTCGAAGGCCGCCGTCACCTCCACCAGTTGCGTGCGCGGATCCGGCGTGGGGGCCACGAAGACGACGGGGGCGCTCAGCACCGGCTTGCCCTCGTCGTCCAGGACCTCCACCTGCGTGCGTCCCAGCTGCACCCGCGCGGCGCGCTCCGATGGCACCGCCACGGACACCTCCAGCGCCTGGCTCTGGTTCACGCTCGTCAGCACCGTCTGCGGGGTGACGTAGTCGCCCGGGTTCACGGGGATGTCGCCCACCACCCCGGCGAAGGGCGCCTGCACCGTGGTGTAGCCGAGCTCCACCTGCTGCGACTGCAGCTGCGCCTCCGCCGAGCGCGCGCTGGCCTCGGCCGCCGTGGCCTGAGCCACCGCCTGCTCGTAGTCCTGGCGGCTCATGAGTCCTTCGCGCAGCAACTGCTCGGCGCGCTGGCGGGTGCTCCGGGCGTACTCCCGCTGCGCCAGCGCCGATTGGCGTTGGGCCTGGGCGCTCTGCACGCCCGCGCGCTCGCGCCGCGGGTCCACCTCCAGCAATAGCTGGCCCGGCTTCACCTGCTGGCCCGGCTTCACCGCGATGCGCCGGATGTAGCCGGCCACCTGCGGATAGACGGTGATGCTCCGGCGGGAGACGAGCGTCCCCAGGTACTCCCCGACGTCACGCACCGGGCCCGGCCGGAGCTCCATCACCTCCACCGGCATCGGCCGCGCGGCGCCGGCTGGCCCTCCGGGGCCTCCGGGCCCTCCCCGCGGGCCTTCCTTTCCGTTCGAACCGCTGCACCCGGTCAGCGCGAGGCCCACCAGCCACGCTCCCCAGACTCCATGTCTCACCAGTCGCATGCCGCCTCCGCCAGGAATGCTTCGATCCGCGCCTGGAACAGTTGGAACTCACTCACCACCAGGTTCAGCTCCGCCTGTCGCAAGGCCGCCGCGGACACCACCAGGTCCTGGCTCGTTCCCGCCCCCACCTCGAAGGCACGGCGGGTGAGCCGATCGTTCTCCGCGGCGAGCTCCCGGGTCCGGGTCGCTATCTGCTGCTCCGCCTGGGCCACGTCCACCTCGCGCCGTGTCTGCGACACCTCCACCGACACGGCACGCTGGCGCGCCACCACCTGCTGGCGCACCGTCTCCTCCCGCGCGCGGGCCTGCTGCACGAGCCCCTCGCGCGCACCCCCCTCGTAGAAGGGGAAGGTGAGCACCGCGCCGATGTTCCACACCGGCACCCGCGCGAAGCCCGGGTCCACCGTCAGGCCCACCGCCGTGCTCTGCGCCGCCAGCGTGGGCAGGTACTGCGCCCTCGCCGCCGACACCGAGTGCTCGGCCGCCTCCAGCTGCGCGCGCGCCGCCTCGAGGTCCGGCCGTTGCTCCACCGTTTCCAACCTGCGGCACTCCCGCTGGCCGCGGTTCAGCAGGTCCTCCAGGGAGACGCCACGGTCCAGGCCCACCGGCTGGTCCGCGCCCAGCACCAGCCCCAGCGTGTCCCGCGCCTGCCGCAGCGTCTCGTCCCCGGACACCACCGACGAGCGCGCCGACTCCGCGTCCTGCCGCAGGCGGATGACGTCCAGCTGCGTGCCCGCGCCCAGCTCCAGCCTCCGCTGGGCCAGCGCCAGCCGCTCCAGGGCCGAGCGCAGGTTGACGCGGTTCACCTCCGCGAGCCGCTCCGAGGAGGCCACTCGCGCCAGCGCCCGGGCCAGGCCCCCGGTGAGCTGGCGCCGCGTCTCGTCCAGCGACAGCTCGGCCGCCCGGCGCGATGCGCTCGCCGAGCGCAGCGACTGGATGGAGCTCCAGTTGAACAGGGGCACCGAGGCTGTCAGCACGCCCGTGCCCAGGGGCGACGTGGGCCGCGTGTCGCCTCCCGTGCCCGTCCCTCCACCGGCGCCCCCTCCGATGCCGCCGCCAGCGCCGCCACCGAGGACGGGCGTCGCGCTCGGGTCGAGCACGTTGGACTGCACGGAGAGGGTTCCCTGGAGCGAGGGCAGCAGTCCCGCGAGCGCCGCGCGCCTCTGTCCCGCGGCGACCTCCACCTGGGCCAGCGCGGCACGCAGGTCCGTGGAGCGCTGGCGCAGCAGCGCGAGCGCCTCGTCCCAGGAGCCCACCTGTATCGGCGCGGGGGGGACGGGGGCCAGCATCGGGTCGGAGACCTCGGGCTGGAATTGTGGAGTCATCGCCTGGGCCTGGGGCGTTCCGGCCTGGGGGCTGGCGTGCCAGAGCAGGGCTGTGAGCAGGAAGGCGGTCATAGGCAGGCCGCCCACGTTGGTGTCGGTCCCTTTTCTCCGCCTCCTCCCGGAGTGCAGGGCTGACACAGCAGGACATTGTAAGTGCCCGCTGGCGAGCACTCCCCACCGCCGAGGGTGGGAATGACACAGTGCGGGCCGTCAGCTCTGGCCCGAGGAGGCCGTGCGCGGCGGCTCCTGGGGCGTCACGGCCTGGCCGAGGCAATTGCTGCCCTGGGCGGGCTTGGGCGTGGTGCGGGGCCGGTACTCCCAGTGCCACGGCTCCGAGGGCACCGTGCGCCGGAAGCCATGGCGGCACGCGTTGGCGGCGAGCCACCGATAGGTGGGGGTGTCCTCGTGGCCCACGGACACGTCCACCGCGGTGCCGCGCTGGTGGTTGGACTGGCCGGGGCGCGCCGCCCGGGGACCCAGGCCCTGCTTGTAGCGCTCATAGAGGAAGCGCTGCTGCTTCCGGGTGCGGTAGCCGCTGCTCACCCAGAGCCAGACGCCCTCCGCGCGGGCCGCGGCGGACATCCGTTCGAAGGCCTTCGCGGCGTCGCGGCGCAGGGCCGAGCCACCGGGCAGGGTGACGAGCGGTGTCTTCTTCCGTCCGGGTTTCCCACCCGCGCCCGGGGCGAGTCCCGGTACGAGCAGACAGACGAGGGCCAGCAGGAGCTTCCAGCGGAGCGGAGGGAACGGCA